>CAZSCV010000003.1:0-114082 GCA_964605525.1 uncultured Bdellovibrionales bacterium | reverse complement strand
ATTTATTTTGATTATTATGTCTTCATCTTTAAATTGGGGCAAAAAAGTGGCGAAATGATGATTTTGTCCGTTGATATCTACCGCGTTCTTGTCGAATTCGACATTCTTATCCAACTCCCCAACCACGGAAAAATTCATCGTGTTGCCAACCACATCATCGGTAAACGACAACCCTAAAAGATTGAATTTTTTGGCGCTGGTAAAAAACATCGCGATCTGGTAATCTCCGGAAATGGCATAACTAGGAACTTGCCAAGTAAAATCGATCTTCTTTTGCTCTTTAGCATTCAAAGAAATATTTTCCAGGACAAAGAATTGATCCACTAAAAAATTTCCGTTGGCGTGCGCCTGGTCCTGGTCTTTCTGATTGCGGAAAACCTTGGCATAGACCGCCCCTTCCACGATCGGATAATCGTTGTTGTTTTTAATGGTGGCAAAAAAAGTCATCGGGACGCCGGAAATAATCGCGTTAAGTTCCGATTCCACGTCTACCTGGACGGAACCAAACTTGTAATAATCGAAACAATTAACGGTACCTTCGACTTGGGTCGGCGGAGCGACTAAAGCATTAGGAGCTTTTGAAATTACATCTGCGGGAACTCGAGGAGCTTCCTGCGCTTGCGCGGAGAAAAAGAAAATTACGCCAAAGAAAATCACGGACAGAAAAGTACCTTTTTTATTTTTTTTCATATTTTTGTTTTTTAAAAAGAAAATTTAAACGATGTTTTTATTATACAACATTCTTCATATTAAAAGAACAGCAATAGAAAAGTTATCCACAGTGCAAAATAAATTTTAGGAAAAATTTATCACACTGCGGGCAGACATAAAATCACCACTCTTTTACATTGTGAGCAGGCGCAAAAGAATAGAGGCGCAAAAAAAGCCCTATGCCGCATACACAAACGAAGTGTGCGCAAACATAAGGCTCTGCCTCTCGAGCTTGAAAGGGGAAATTATTTCCCCTCGTATTCCGCCAGCAAGCTGGCAGGTTGTTTTTTTTCTGGCGATAAAATGAAGAAGCTTTCACTTCTTACATTTATCGCCAAATATGGAATGAGGTAATCGCAATCTTCTGCGATTACCAATTCATTCCGGTCATTATCGAGAACAAAAACTTCCTTCTCGACTTTGACAATGACGACAGCGTGATTGTCGTCAGAACTTTTCTTAAACCCCTGCACCAAAAAAATCTCAGCATCGGGGATGAATTTACTTACGAGGACTGCCTTCGCTACCGCGAAATCTTCACAATCACCGCCGCCGTTATTAACGGTCTGACCAATCGTATTCCAATGGTCGACCACCTCCGGTACATATTTAAACGAATTCAAGGACTTCTGAATTTCGCTCAAAATCTTCAGCGAATCCTTCTCACCCCGAAGCCATTCAAGTCTCTTGAGAAACTCCGAGAGTTTCTTGTCGGGATTTTTGATTTCCTCTTTCGACTTCACGAAAGAAGAAAGAAAAACCGACTCGTATTCAGGGAGCGCTCCTGCGGGAACACTCTCTTCTGAATAGTTCAAAAAAATCTCTCCGCCGAAACAAACGGCGGGAATCCAAACGACCAACAGCAACAAAACAGAAAAAAATAAGCCTTTTTTCATATCCTGCCTCCTTGACCATTTGGACGGTCAAATGAATATTGTTAAAATACTTCTTAACTCAACCTTATATTATACATCCGAAAATCATTCTTGTCAATGCCATATAAAACTCTGCTATTTCATATTATACGATGGTTTTGGAAAAAATCAAAACAATATACAAACCGAACATTATTACAAATAAAAAAACTGCCAGCTTTAAGTCTTGGCAGTTTTTATAAGCAATATCGCAAAAAATAATATTCAATACAAAGAAACTATCTTTTCATTTTTCTTCGAATAAATGCTGGGATTTCCAGTTCATCATCTTCATCATTCTCTTCTTCTTTTTTCATACCGCTTCGCAAAGACATTCTCTGGGGCTGGACCTTTTCTTCTATAATCATCTTGCTTTCAATTTTTCTGGTTGGAAAAGTTATTTCCTCTTTCAAATCACCCTCATCTCTTTTTGGTTCAACCGCAATTCTTTCTACGCTTTCCACCCTTTCCATTCTTTCTGTTTCTGCCGGACGGGAAACAACTTCTTTCTTAACTGCCATTCTGGAAATTTCTTCAGCAGTAAACTTTCCCGGTTTTTCCGCATCAAATCCTGTTGCCACTACGGTGATATGAATATCTCCTTTGCGAATTTGATCATCAGTAACCGCTCCAAAAATAACTTTTGCGTTCGGATCAATGTTTTCCGTGATAATATTTGCCGCCTCATTGATTTCCAACATCGTCAAATCGGTAGATCCGGAAACATTAAACAAAACTCCGCGCGCTCCATCAATAGAAAGTTCCAGAAGCGGACTATTAATCGCCGCCTGCGCCGCCTCCGCCGCCCGATTCTCTCCACTGGCAATTCCGATTCCCATCAAAGCGCTTCCACTGTCTGCCATAATCGTCCGTACATCAGCAAAGTCGACATTAACGATTCCCGGCTTTGTTATCAAGTCAGAAATTCCCTGTACTCCTTGTCTGAGAACATCGTCCACAATTCGAAAAGCATTTATCAGCGTCGTCTTTCGATCAATAATTGAAAGCAATTTGTCGTTGGGAATTGTAATTAATGTGTCCACTCTTTCTTTCAAATTATTAATGGATTCTTCCGCAATACTTCTTCGCTGAGCGCCTTCAAAAGCAAATGGCTTGGTAATCACCGCCACCGTCAAAGCTCCGATTTCTTTTGCTGTTTCAGCGACAATCGGACCGGCTCCAGATCCAGTTCCTCCTCCCGATCCATACACGACAAATATCATATCCGCACCTTTAAGAACATCCTGAATTTCATCACGATTTTCTTCCGCTGCCTGGCGTCCAACTTCCGGATTCATTCCTGCTCCCAATCCTTTAGTTAAATTTTTTCCAATATGCACTTTTTCTGCGGCTTTTGAATGATGAAGTGCTTGGGCGTCCGTATTGATTGCCACAAATTCAACACCCTTAATTTTCGATTCGATCATTCTCGAAATAGCGTTGCTTCCGGAACCTCCAACTCCAACAACCTTTATTTTTGCAAAAGTTTCAATTTCTGGTTTTATTTCAGCCATAATATTTTAGTAAAAAAATGATCCAAAAAATCAAAGCAAGCGACCATTATCTCCTATTAAAAAAATTAAATGCACTATTTTCCTTGGTTTATAAATTTATCATATCAAACCCCTCACTGTCAAGAAAGGAAAAAGTGCAATATTTTTAACATTATTTGTCAAGGTTTAATTCCAGCCGCTTCTAAGGAAGAAATTTTTTCAACCATTTTTTCGCCTTGCCGGCAACGTCGCCAAAATCAGATGAAAAATTTCCCAACGCTTTCATATTCATCATTCTCTTTCCACTCCGCGAATCATCACGGATAGACTCTTCTTGCGCCCATAAAATCAATCCCATTGCCACTGCAAAAGAAGGATCATCCACTTTATCCAAAATTCCTCCTAATCGGACTGGATATCCAATCTGCGCCGGCAAGCCCAAGCTATCTTTGGCAAACTCAACAATCTGGGGAAGTTTGGCTCCCCCGCCCACCAAAACAATTCCAGCGGGAAGCAATCCAGCTTTTCCAATATTTTTCAATTCCCGCCCCACTAAATCAAAAATTTCTTCCAGGCGCGCCTCAATTATTTCCGCCACATGATAACGGGAAACCTCCCCCTCCTCTTGGGAATCAATTTGCGACAGATCAATGTCTTCATTTTTATCCACCGTATTTGAAAAGGCGCATCCATACTCCAATTTAATTTTTTCCGCCGTTTCAATTGAAGTTCGAAGTCCGATAGCAATATCATTGGTTATATAATTGGCTCCAACGGGAAGAATCGCCAAATGAATCAAATCACCTTCCTCAAAAACGGCCACCGAAGTAGTTGCGCCTCCAATATCCACCAATGCCACTCCCAATTCCTTTTGTTTTTTATCTAAAATAGCATTGGCTGATGCCAAAGGACTTAAGATCAAATTATTCACTTCAATTTCGTTTTGCTCAATACTTTTGTTCAAATTCTTGATATGCCCGGAAAATCCTTCGATAACAAGCGCATCCACCTCCAATCGGACGCCATTCATACCCAGCGGATCCTTGATATTATTTTGATCATCCAATCGGTAAGACCTTGGTATAATATGCAATATCTCCCGATTGGGAGGAATAGAAATTGTCTGAGCAGCATCAACTACCCGGGCAATATCGCCTTCGGTCACTTCTCCATCCGCCTTTCCAATAGCCACCACTCCTTTTGATTCTTGAAAATCAATTTCCGTTCCTCCGATACTGGCAGCAACCTTTTCAATTTTTTGACCAGCCATCATCTCGGCGGCCAAAATTGATTTTTTTATCGCGCCTGACATTTCTTCAACATCAACCACTACGCCTTTTCTTGCCCCGGAAGAAGGCACCACGCCAACTCCAATAATCCTGGGAATTTCTTCACCGGGAATATTTTGCGCAATAATCGTCCGAATACTGGCTGATCCGACATCCAGCCCGGCTATAATGTTATTTTTTGACATAAAAAATAAATATTTCTAAAAAATCACCAAAGTTCCTTTATGTACGGCAAAAAAATTATTACTCCCACTATCACTGCCACAATAGAAGAAATCAAAACGACAGCAGCCATAATGTCTTTCACTAAACGCGCATAAGGATGGATTTTAGGCTTAAGTATGTCAACAATTCTTTCCATTACCGTATTTATGAGTTCAGATATTAAAACCCACATAATCATCAACATTAAAATTATCGCCTCCCAATTTTTAATTTTAAAATACCAAACAAGTATCAAAACTCCCATCGCCACCGCCAGTTCAATCTGAAAATTTCTTTCATTTTTCAAAACATAAAAAAGCCCCCGTATCGCATGACTTAAACTTTTTCTAAAATTGCGAATTCTGTTTCTTTCCGGCTTCATTTTTTTTATTTTAATTTTTAAGCGATATTTCGCTTGTTTTTTAGAACATCCGCCACTACCCGATCTTGAATTGAAAACATCTCATCGCTATGGCTAACCCCCAAAAGATGCAATATTCCATGAGAAAATATATAACCAAGCTCTTCAGGAAAACTCATATTATTTATTTTAGCAGATTTTTTGATATATTCACAGCACAGCACCAGTTCGCCGAGAAAAATATCCTTTTTTCCTTTATCTTCCTGGCTCAAATTTTCAAAATCAGAAAAAGAAAGAACGTCAGTCGCTTCATCTTTATTTCGATGCGTTTTGTTCAACATCCGCATTTCACTTAAATCCACCAGAGCAACACTCGCAGAAACATTCTTTCTGGAAAAAATATTCTCGCCATTTGCTTCTTTGACGGTATAACGAAAAACTTTTTCCAATATTTTTTTTTCAATCTCGCAATTTGTTTTATTATTAATCTCCAGAATAAATTTCATTTTTTTCAACACTTTTAATTATCTGTTCTCTGCATTAAAATATTACCCGCGCATCTTGGCAGATAACGCATATTTACTGTAATTTTTCCTCGACAATTTTCTTTACCAATCCTCCTTCTGCTTTTCCTTTTACCTTTACCATCACCGCGCTCATAACTTTTCCCATATCCGCCTTACTTTGCGCTCCGATATTTTCAATTTCATTTTCAACAATTTGACGCAAATCATCTTCACTGATTTGCTCCGGAAGATATTCAATCAAAATCTTCACTTCTTCGGCCTCCTTCTGCGCCAAATCTTCCCTTCCTCCCGCACTAAATTGCTCCATACTATCTTTTCTTTGCTTAATTGAGCGCACTACCAATTCCACAACCTCATCATCATTCAATCCTTCTTCTCTTTTTCCCTTTTCAATCTCCGTATTTTTTATCATACTATCCAGCATACGCAAAACATCCCGGCGATTGGCATCTCCGGATTTCATTGCCTCTTTGATGTCTATTTGAATTTTTTTTCTTAGTTCCATTTTTTTGTGTTTTAAAAATTATGCAAAATTTTCATCAACTAAAACTTGCCGGCGATAAACTAATCCAAAATACAAAGTGCAAAAATGCGCATTTTTTAAAATCGTAATTTTGCACTTTGAGATTTGAATCTTTCCGCCAAAAGCGGAATAAAAATTCCTTTCTATTTTTCCATCTTTCTCTTGATATTCTTAAGCGCCTCATCATTGAATTTATCCATCTTCTTCAGCTTATCAATTTCCTTTCGAATTTTCACTTTATACAAAGCTTCTTTTCTTTTTTCCAATTTGCTCTTTCCTTCATTTTGAAAACGGCTTCTTCTGGCTTTGACCAAAATTCCGCTCTGTTGAACCATTCGAGAAAATCTTCGAATTAAACTGTCCGAAGCTTCTCTGTCCTTCTTTTTTACTTCAATCATATAAAACCCCCTTTCTTAATTAATTCATTTTAGTATTTTAACATACTAACATTTGAACAAAAGTAAAGCCTCGCTCTTAAAATGTTCAAATGTTAATATGTTAAAATGATTCACGTATTTTTTCTGCAGTCTTTTTCATTTCATCTTCACTCAATTCTTTGATATTCTTTAGGTTTATAGCGCTTCCATGTCCATCTCCATCAAATCTTGGAACCAGCCAAACATGAGCATGCAAAACCTCTTCGCCAAAAACCAATGAAACAACGTATTCTGTGTCAAACGCTTTTTTGATCGCATTAGCGATTTTACCGACAACTTGATAATATTCTCCGATATTCGGCACATCCCATACCCAGCGATAGTGTTTTTTTGGAATAACCAAAGTATGCCCCGCATTGAGCGGACGCACATCCAGAAAAGCCATAAAATCACCATCTTCATACACTTTATGACTTGGAATTTCACCATTTGCTATTTTGCAAAATACGCACATACTTTTTTAATTCAATTCCTCTATTTTATCTGCTTTTTCTTCTTCCGTTTTTTTCTCTCCTCCATTTCCATTGCGAATAACCAATTTGCTCTTAAATATTTTTTTGATGGCGTTATTCAACTTGGCTTGCGTCATTGTTTCTTGGGTTCCGGTTGCCATATTTTTCACAATCACAGTTTCATCCAACGCTTCTTTTTGCCCGATAATCAAGGTTATTTCAACTCCCAAGCGATTTGCTACTCGCAACTGCGATTTCAAACTTCCCCTTCCGAAACTTTCGGCCGTCAAAATTCCATTTTTTTCCAATTCAGAAAACAATCGAAGGCTCTTCTTTTTTGCCAAACTTCCCAATTGAGCCAGAAAAACTCTCGGACGCGGAGGCTTGTAGGATTTTGCATTAATTCTTTTCATTTCTATTACCAACCTTTCAATGCCCAGGCCGAAACCGATTGCCGGAGTGTTTTCTCCGCCAATTGTTTCAATCAAGCCATTGTAGCGTCCGCCTCCTCCTAACGAATGCTTCTTTCCGCCCTCATCCAATGTCCAAATTTCAAAAACGGTACGCGTATAATAATCCAATCCTCTGACTAAATGAGGATTAATAGCATATGACAATTCCAACTCATCTAAATATTCCAGCAAGCTCTTGAAATGCGTCCGGCAATCAATACAAAGATGATCCACTGTCTGAGGCGCTCCGGCAGCTACCTGCGCGCATTTATCCTCCTTGCAATCCAACACGCGGAGAGGATTGATTTCCAACCGATTTTTACAGTCCTTGCACAGCTTCTGCTTTTTTGATTCAAAATAACTCACAAGAAGTTGCAAATACTCCTTCCTGCATTGCGGGCATCCGATACTGTTAACCTGAAATTGAACGCCTTTAATACCCAAGCTGTTAAGCACTCCGTCCGCCAATTGAAACACTTGCGCATCCAAAATCGGATCATCTTCTCCAAAAACATCAAAATTCGCCTGCCAATGTTCGCGATATCTCCCTTCTTGAGGGCGGTCATAGCGATAAACCGGACCGATAGAAAAAAGTTTTACCGGCTTTGTATAAACGTTCATTCCGTGCTGAATATATGCTCTGGCAATTCCAGCGGTAAATTCCGGTCTAAGAGCTACCTTATCCTTCCCCCGAGTGACAAAGGAGTATAATTCCTTATCCACAACATCCGTCCCTTCTCCAATTGAACGAATGAAGATATTAGCATACTCCAAAACAGGGACATCTATTCTTTGATATCCGTATTTTTGGCAAGATTTCTCCAAAACATTACGCACCTGATTCCAATATGGCTGTTCTCCCGGCAAAATATCATGCATTCCGCGCACAGTCTGAAGTAAAATCGGCTCTTCTGGAATAGTATTGGCGCCGCCTTTTTTTCCGGATTTCTTTGTTTGCTTTCCTGCGGAAGGCTTAACTTTCTTTAAGACAGTTTTTTTCTTTGGCATATTATTTAAGAATTAACGCGACAAATTAAATTATATTTTTTAAATTGAATATTCTTCTCCTTGTAAATACAAATGCATTTTGCTAAAAGGCCAGGCTCGCAAAAGAACTTTTCCGATAACATCGGAATTTTTAATCGTTCCCCAGATTCTTGAATCAGAACTATTCGGACGGTTATCCCCCATAACAAAATATTCATCTTTTCCGACTATTTTCTTGAAACCATTGATATCTTGCACTTGCGTCATCACATCTTTACGCAAATAATCTTTTTCGTCCAGTACTTTTCCCTGCGACCACTGGTTGTTGTATATGTATACTTTTCCATCTTTGATTTCAATTGTTTCTTCCGGTAAACCGATAACTCTTTTTATGTAAAATTGCCGCGGATCCTTCGGGTAACGGAAGACGATCACATCCCCTCTTTCCAGTTTTCGCAATGGGGAAAGTGTCGCAATTTTCAAATCATCAATTCCAATTTCGGTTTTTTTATACCCGATTTCATTGACGATCAAATATTGTCCATCATCGAAACTTGGTTCCATGCTTGCTCCTTGAACAAAAAATGGCTGAAAAATAAACACTCGAATAGGGACAATGATAATCAAAGCTAAGAAAAATATCTTAACGATTTCAACAAAAAAACCCCCGACTCCATAGGAAGCGTTCTCTTCGATATTCACTTCTCTATCGAAATTATCAGAAGACATAGAAGGCAAACAAAAAAATATTATCTACCTCTTTTTGAGGCTCAATATATCTACTCTACCACAACTTTTTGATTATTGCAAGAGTGCTTTTCCTCCCTGTTTAAGCGATAGAATGACTGATTTGCAAAATTTTCCTACGGAGATACTTCTCTCCAATTATTATCGATTCCCTCTATCGGACATGCCCGCGTATTACAACTAACGGAAATCGTCGAACCATGGCAATCAGTGCAGATTTGAATCCCACCATCACAATCCGCGCTGCATGCCGCGCATGATACAGCGCAATCGCAAGAAGAAACTCCGTCAAATGTATACGGAGAATTACACATATACTCACATTTATCAACAGTGTCAAAAGCAACTACTTTTCTGATCGTGCTTGCAGTAAGATTAAAATCATCGCCAGAAACCAAGGTTGCATTAGCCGGAGCAACTCCAGTACAAGAAAAGACAGGGACGGAAGAAAGAGTGATTGTATGGGACGCAAATCCACTGCAACTTCCATTACTATCACAAGCATTGACTTTAAAAGTCTTTGTTCCAGTTGTTGGCCATTGGCGTGTAGCGGCTTGAGAAACTCCTGAATTAACAAAACCTGCTCCCGGCATCCACTGGTCAATAATATTGTTATTATCCCAATCAACTCCGTATAGCAATCGATCCCCGTCCGGATCGGCAGCAACAATGGTGAAATTATAATTCGTATCGACTATTCCGGCAATTGGTCCAGTGATGACTGGAATTGCCGGTGGATTATTAGAGGAAACAGCAGTAAGATTATAAGAGATGACTTGGGACGGAACAACTACATTAGGGGATGACAATGTCGCATATCCTAAATCTGGATCTAATATCGTACAAATCTTCGGCATAGGTTCTTGATAGTATCCAGGAATCCATGACCAATGCCATTTTCCGTATGTATTTGAAAAATTAACATTAAGCTTTATTGTTCCGGGAGAATTAACAGCGCAAACCATACCGGAGCAAGAAAGACTAGCAGTTCCTGAGTTGGAAAGAGTAATTGTCGGCGGATTAACAGAGAGATCAGCGTAATAATATTCATCTCCGTCACCTATCCAATTCACAAGATTATTACAAGAAGCCCCAACTGGTCTACTCGCCAGATTTTTCCAATATCCATAAGGAGAATCAAGGTTGTATCCAGTTCCAAACCAAGATATATCGGTATTGGAATGGTTTACAATAATATTTATTTTTGTGCCCACGGATACAAAAGATCCATCCGTTAAAGCCACTCCCGTAACTGCATTCTGCAAAGTTGCATTAAGAGCAACAGAAACATTGCTAGTATATAATCCAACATATGTGCGATGACCGGTAAATTTCAATATATCACTCCACACCACACTCTTCGCTTCCGCTTTTGGCATCTCTCCAAAAACGACAGAAAGCATTATGAAACCAAAAATCAAGAACAAAGTGATGCCGGATTTTTTATTTTTAACCATAACGTATCCCGCTATTCCGAGAATTGCCAAGATAGTTAAAATTATGGCAATTAGCAGTATCAATTCTTTAGTATTACTTCCTTTCCTTAACACCCCTAAAGATTCCAGTGAACTGGACGCGGAACAAAACATAGGATCAATATCCCGACAGTCATATTTCATCCGGGCACTGTCCACCAACTGACCGTCCGTATAAAGTTCCGATTTGATGTAGAAAGTGGAATGATTTTCTTTGGGAATAAACTCATCTTTAAGTCCCATCATTGCTCCGGAGATTGGTCCTTCGTAAGCATATTGATGGATTTCTTCTTGATTTTCATCTAAAATGGAAATTACCAGTTTATTATTTTCAACCATATTCGCCGTACCGGAATTGTGGGCGCAGACGAAAAGCGTGTTTTTTTCATTTTGCCTTAGAGGGTAACTTGTGATGGATGGAAAGTTAATTCTAACCTTGTTGACGTTTTCTCTGACCGTGCGGATATCCAGAATGGATTTTGAATCTTGCCAATCAGCCTCCACTACCAGGTAATACACTGGGGAGGATTTATCTGTGATAGTGTAAGCCAGTTGCTTGGTTTCATTAGAATCAATTTGAATCGTTTCATTTTTAGTTTCAATGAGGTTTTCTTCGGTTTGTCCGTCCCAAGTGTAGAGCTTGTAGATAATGGGAATGATTTGGGATTTATCAGTAAAATTAACCAAATCGGTTTTAATTTGAATATCTTCATCCTTAAATCTTGGAGGGAAAGCGGCAAAATGATAGTTTATTCCATTAATGTCAACTGTGTTTTTATCAAATTCGACATTGGATTTCATTTCTCCGTTTACGGAAAAATCAGCCGTATTCCCCACCACATCATCAGTAAAAGAAAGCCCCAACAGGTTGAATTTTTTGGCGCTGGTGAAAAACATTGCAACTTGGTAATCCCCGCTTTGAGCATAATTAGGAACTTGCCACTGGAAAATGATGTCTTGAGAAGCACTAGCATTCAAAGAGATATTTTCTTTAGCAAAAAACTGATCAACTAATAAATTACCATTGGACTGGGTACTGTCTTCATTGTCTTGTTTTTTGAAAACCTTAACATAAACTGCTCCTCCTACAACAGGATAGCTATTATTGTTTTTAATTTTTCCAACGAAGGTAATCGGCACTCCGGAAACAGTAGAATTCAATGTTCCTTCCACATCCACTTGAACAGATCCAAATTTATAATAATCAAAACAATCAACTGAGCCTTCTAATTGAACAGGCTCGGAGATTGTCGGAGTTGGAATTTCCGGAGAAGAAAGTTCATTGGAACTTTCTTGCGCTTGAATATTTGTTGATACCAAAAATCCAACAATTAAAAATACAATTAAAGTTATTTTTGTTTTCATTTTTTGTTTTTTTTAAAAAAGTAACACGCACACTTCTATACTCAATATTATACAATATTTAAAATATACTACAACTTTTTTAAAAAAAATCACTACTAAAAACAAAAAACCGCTGTAATGGCGGTTTTTTGTTTTTAGTATATTTTCAATACTATTCGGTTTTTCGAAATCCTGTTCCAGCAGGAATCAATCTTCCGATGATAACATTTTCTTTCAATCCCCTGAGCCTGTCGATCTTTCCTTCAACTGAAGCTCCAATCAAAACACGAGCAGTTTCAATGAAAGATGCGGCGCTGAGGAAAGATTCAGTAGAAAGAGCTACGCGAGTAATTCCCAATACTTCAGTTTCACCCTTAGCAACTTTCTTTCCAGCTTCTTTAGCTTCAGCGTTCGTAATATTGAAGTGAGTTCTATCAATAATATCCCCGGAAAGCATATCAGTATCCCCTGAATCTTCGATTTTTACCCGGCTGATCATCTGGCGAACAATGACTTCAATATGTTTGTCATTAATTCCTTCACCTTGAGCCGCATAAATTTCCTGAATTTCCCGGATAACATATCGGTGCATCTCTTCTTGACCCAAAATTTTATATAATTTTTTAAGATCAATGTTTCCTTCCACCAACTGCGTTCCCTCTCCAATCATTTCTCCTTTCTGCACTTTCAATGTCAGACTTACCGGCACTTGATATTCCTTGATTTTCTTATCAGAAGTTTCAATTTGAATGATAACTGATTTTCCTCCTTCATTGATGATATTTTTTACCACGCCGTTAACCTCTGAGATTATAGCCTCTCCTTTTGGAGGACGCGCTTCAAAGATTTCTTCAACGCGGGGAAGACCTTGGGTAATATCCGATCCGGCAACACCTCCGATATGGAAAGTACGCATAGTGAGCTGTGTTCCCGGCTCTCCGATAGCTTGAGCCGCCACTACTCCCACTGCTTCTCCAATCTCAACCAATCGCCCTCTTCCAAGATCCATTCCGTAGCATTTTCGGCAAATTCCTTTTCTCGATTTACAAGTTACAACACTTCGGATTTTCACCTTTTCAATCTTTAATTTTTCAATTTCAAGTGATTGCTCCTTGGTTATCATCTCTCCCTTTGTAGCGATTGCTTTTTTAGTTTCCGGACTAATAATTGTTTCCAAAGCAATTCTTCCGGATACACGGCTGGCGAAATTTTGTCCAATCTTATCAGAATCCGCTCGATACAAATAAATTCCTTCTTTATCTTTACAATCTTCCTCTTGGATAATAACATCCTGTGAAACATCAACCAATCTTCGGGTCAAATATCCGGCTGTTGCAGTTCGAAGAGCGGTGTCTGCCATACCCTTTCGAGCTCCGTGAGTGGACATAAAATATTCCAGCACGTTAAATCCTTCCTTAAATGAACTCTTAACGGGAAGTTCGATTGTTTCTCCGGTTGCACCAGCCATCAAACCTTTCATACCGGTCATCTGAACGATAACGGATTCACTTCCGCGAGCCTTTGAATAAACCATGGCATAAACCGGTCCTTCTTTGTCCAATGATTCTCTCACAACATCGGTAATTTTATTCTTAGCCTCATTCCAAATTTCAATCGTCTTATTTCTTCTCTCTTCATTGGTCAAAAGACCCATATTGAATTGATTCTTGACAATGGATACCATGTCTTCATGCTCTTTGATTATCCGTTTTTTATCTTTTGGAATTTTCAAATCGTCCATTCCCCAACTAATTCCGGATTTGGAAGCTGCCTTAAATCCCAAATCTTTAATGCGGTCGATATAAATAGCTGTTTCATCTTGTCCGATAGTTTCCAGCATGAAAGAAATCAATTCCTTAATTTCTTTTTTAGTCAATTCGCGATTAACAAAACGCAATTGTTCCGGCAAAGTATCATTAAACATCGCTCTTCCGACGGAAGTTTCGATTATTTGCCCCCCAAATAAAAGCTTAATCGGCTCATTAATCTTTACAGCCTTATTTTCATAAGCCAAAATTGCCTCGTCGGTGGAAGAAAATATTCTTTCATTTTCTCTTTTAAATCCTTGGACAATATGCGTTAGATAATATACTCCCAAAACAATATCCAAAGAAGGAGTGGCTATTGGTTCCCCGCTGGCCGGCTTGAGCAAGTTTTTTGAAGAAAGCATCATAGTCGCACTTTCTTCCCGTGCTTTTTTGGTAAGCGGAACATGAACCGCCATTTGGTCGCCGTCAAAATCAGCATTAAAAGCGGCGCATACCATCGGGTGAACACGAATCGCTTTTCCTTCAATCAAAACCGGCTGGAAAGCCTGGATTGACAAGCGATGCAACGTCGGCGCACGATTAAGAAGCACGTAATGATGTTCGATTATTTCATCCAGAATTTCATATGCCTGCTCAGTTTCCGCCTCCACCATTCTTCCGGCAGTTCGGATATTGAAAGCATATTCTTTTTCTATCAATTTGTTGATAATAAAAGGCTTGAAAAGCTCCAAAGCCATTTTTTTTGGCAAACCGACTTGATGCAACTTAAGCTGCGGTCCGACAACAATAACGCTTCGTCCGGAATAATCCACGCGTTTTCCCAAAAGATTTTGGCGGAATCTTCCTTGCTTTCCTTTCAATGAATCAGCCAACGATCGAAGCGGACGCCTTTGTCCGGTAGAAGCCGCAACGGACGCCTGACCTCTGCGAATGCTGTTATCAAAAAGAGAATCGACAGCCTCCTGTAACATTCTTTTTTCATTTCTAGTAATAACTTCAGGAGCACCCAACGCGATCAATTTTTTCAAACGATTATTTCGATTGATAATTCGGCGGTATAAATCATTCAAATCAGATGTCGCAAAACGCCCTCCATCAAGAGCTACCATCGGACGAAGATCGGGAGGAATAACAGGAATAATGGTCGGAAACATCCATTCCAACTTCAACTCCGCTTTTTCAAATCCTTGCAAAAGCTTGAGCCGCTTGAGGCTTTTCTTTTTATCAATGGTTTTTTCCGCCTCAACTTCCTTTTTCAATTCTTCGCAAGTCTTTCTAATATTCATGTTCTCCAACGCATTACGCACCGCTTCCGCGCCAATTCCGGCTCGAAAAACTTGCGCGAAACTGGAAGACAAATTGAAATATTCCATCTCGGAAAGAATCTGCAAATAATGCAAATTTTTCAAATCCTCCTTGGTTGATCGGTACAAGCTGTGCAACTCTTCTGTCATTTTATCCTTCAAATCCTCTGTCTGACTGGATTTTTTGATCTCTTTTTGCTTCTTTTTATTTTCGATTTCCAATTGCTCCAATGCATTCTTTTTTGCTTGCTCGTCAACTTCAGTTACCAAATAAGCGGAAAAATAAACAACCTTTTCCAGCTCTTGGTAGGACATTCCCAATGCCAATCCGATTTTTGAAGGAACGCCTCGCAAAAACCAAATATGGGAAACAGGGACAGCCAATTTGATATGCCCCATTCTTTCCCGGCGAACAACCGAGCGGGTCACTTCGACTCCGCATTTATCGCAAACAATACCCTTATAACGGATTCTTTTATACTTTCCGCAATAACATTCCCAGTCCTTGTGCGGACCGAAAATTTTCTCGCAAAAAAGACCGTCTTTTTCGTAGCGCTGTGTTCGATAATTAATTGTTTCCGGCTTGGTAACTTCACCGTGCGACCAATCCAGAATATCTTCCGGGCTGGCCAACTTCAGGCACACACTATTGAAGTCGCTTACTTTAGTATTTTTCTCCATAAAATTTATCCCTTGAAAAAAATTTAAATACTTAAAAAGTTATTTTTGCAAATTTATTTCTACTCCTTATCTTCAATTTCCGGTTGACCGCCCAAAAGCTGTACATTAAGGCAAAGTCCTTTGAGCTCATTAACCAAAACATGGAAAGAAGCTGGGATATTCGGACTAGTTATCGGTTCTCCCTTAATAATTGACTCATATGCCTTTGATCTTCCCATAACATCATCGGATTTTATTGTGAGCATTTCTTGCAAAGTATGCGCCGCTCCATATCCTTCAAGCGCCCAAACTTCCATTTCTCCAAATCTCTGACCTCCAAATTGCGCTTTTCCTCCCAAAGGTTGCTGCGTAATCAATGAGTATGGTCCGATGGAACGCATATGCAATTTGTCATCTACCAAATGATTCAATTTCATGACATACATAACTCCTACCGTAGATGGATTATCATAGTATTCTCCCGTTTTTCCATTTACCAAGCGAACTTTTCCATCTTCCGGCAAAGAAGCCTTTTTCAATTCTTCTTTAATGAAATCTTCACTTACTCCATCCAAAGCCGGAGTTGCGATGGTATATCCAAGTTCTTTGGCTGCCCATCCAAGATGAGTTTCCAATATCTGTCCGATGTTCATACGGCTGGCAACACCCAACGGATTCAAAATGATATCAACAGGCGATCCGTCTGGAAGATACGGCATATCCTCAACCGGAGCAATGCGGGAAATAACACCTTTGTTTCCGTGACGTCCGGCTAATTTATCTCCGACGGAAATTTTTCGGAGCTGAGCCACGGATACCTGAATTTTTTGAATCACGCCAGTTGAAAGCTTATCTCCTTGTTCACGAGAAAATATCTTAATGTCAACAACTTTTCCATGCTCTCCATGAGGAAGATATAATGAAGAATCTTTGACATCTCGAGATTTTTCTCCAAATATTGCACGCAGCAATCTTTCTTCCGCAGTAAGATCGCCTTCTCCTTTCGGAGTAATCTTTCCTACCATTATATCTCCAGAGGAAACTTCTGCTCCGATGCGGATTATTCCGGTTTCATCCAAATTTTTGAGTCGTTCCTCTCCGATATTGGGAATATCCCGAGTTACAACCTCCGGTCCAAGTTTTGTATCACGAACTTCAACGGAAAAATCCTCAATATGGATTGAACTGTAGCGATCAGCCTGAAGCACTCTTTCGGAAACAATAATAGCATCTTCGAAGTTATATCCCTCCCATGGAATAAATGCCACCATCACATTTTGTCCCAATGCCAATTCTCCGTGATCAGTAGAAGCTCCGTCAGCCAAAAGTTGTCCTTTTCTAACTTCTGCACCTTTTTCAACTCGAGGAATCTGGTTCATGCTGGTAAAAGCATTGGACTTAATAAAGCTTTGAAGAATATATTCGCGGTTAAAACTTGTCTTCTTTGATCCAACTGGGGCTTTTTCTTTTACGATAATATGCCGCGCATCCACTTCAATAACTTTTCCGTCTTGCGCCGCTATTACTACCTGACCGGAGTCAGCCGCCGCCTTATCTTCAATTCCAGTTCCAACAAGAGGAGTTTCAGGGACAACACAAGAAACCGCCTGGCGTTGCATATTTGATCCCATAAGGGCGCGGTTAGCATCATCGTGCTCCAAAAAAGGAATCATTGATGTCGCCACTGAAATACATTGTTTGGCAGAAACGTCAATATAATCCAATTTATCAACTTCTATCATTTCTGGATGTCCTTTTACTCTGGCTTCCACCATATTTTCAGTAATGTTTCCATTTTCATCAATCTCAATTCCAGCATGCGCGATAATTTTTCGATCTTCAACAGTCGCATCAATATATTCAATCTCCTCAGTAATAAAAGGAGCTACCTTGATTTTATTCTTTTTGATTTTAGCGATTTTTCCCGCTAATATTTCATCAATCTTTGTTCCCTTCTCTCCGGCACCGGAAATATCTTCCCCTAAAATCTTATTGATCAAATTTTCAGATTTATTTTCAACTTCCTGCTGGATTTTTCGATAAGGAGTTTCCAAAAATCCAAATTCGTTTATTCTGGCATAAGTAGCCATATGTCCAACCAATCCGATATTTGGTCCTTCTGGAGTTTGTACGGGACAGATTCTTCCATAATGGGAATGATGAACATCGCGAACTTCAAATCCGGCTCTTTCTCGCGTAAGTCCTCCTGGTCCCATAGCGCTAAATCTTCGCTTGTGTTCAAGCTCGGCCAAAGGATTAACCTGATCCATAAATTGGGACAATTGAGAGCTAGAAAAAAATTCTTTGATAGAAGCTGCGATCGGCCTGGAGTTTACCAATTGACCAGGAACAACAAAATCTATATCGCAAGTACTCATTCTGTCTTTGATATTTCGAATCATTCTTGCCATTCCGACGCGAAGTTTGTTTTGTACCAATTCTCCGACACCTCGAACTCTTCTGTTTCCCAAATGATCGATATCATCAGCTTGCGCCAATGAATCATTATTAAGCTTTATTACCTCTTTTATGATCAAAATCAAATCTTCAACATTCAAAACGCGATTCGCTTCATCATTTTTCCGGTCAACCCGAAGACGCTGGTTTAATCGGTAGCGTCCGACACTTCCAAAATCATATCTTTCAAAATTGAAAAACATCGAATCAATCATTTGCTTGGCATTCTCTTCTGTTGCAAAATCTCCCGGTCGGATTCTTTTATACACATCTTTATATCCTTCTCCTTGACTTTTTGAAATATCTTTTGACAAGGTTTCTTCGATGTATTTGATATCCCCATTATCCGCATCGGCAAAAACCTTGCGTAATTTTTCGTCGCTTCCATATCCAAAAGCCCGCAAAAGCGCCGTTATTGGAACTTTTCTTTTACGGTCTATTTTTACCGAGATAACTCCGTCAAAATCAGTATCAATTTCCAGCCAAGCTCCCCGATTAGGGATAATTTTAGCGCCGAAAAGCTTCCTCCCTTTTTGATAATTCATCGTGAAGAAAACTCCAGGGCTTCGAATAAGCTGGCTCACGACGACTCTTTCTACGCCATTTACAATGAAAGTTCCGCGATCGGTCATTATCGGAAAGTCGCCAAGATAAATTTCTTGCTCTCTGATTTCTCCAGTTTTTTTAATCAGCAAAGATGCCTTGGCGCGAAGCGGAGCTTCAAAAGAAATATTTTTATTTTTTGCCGTAAGCTCATCATATTTCGGCTCATCAAGATAATAATCCGAAATAGATATTTCCAAATCTTTTCCAGTAAAATCCGCAATTGGATTTATTTCGTCCAGCAGTTCTTGAAATCCTTTTTCTAGAAACCATCTATAAGAATCCGTTTGGGCTTCAATCAAATTAGGCAACGACACCATTGGGGTTTTTTTAGGCGTTTTCCTCTTTGATAAAGAAGATGCGCTGCTAAATGCCCCCTTAACTCTCAGGGTTTTTTTACTTTTAAGCATAAAAACAACTCTCACAATACCCCTCGCTTCGCTGATTTTTCTTAGAAACAAGGGTCGATTGAATGAGATCTATTAGGGTTGTATTTAATTATATTTGATTGATGCTTGACATTATTCTTCAGAGTTTGGCACATATTTTCGATTAAACACGAAAATATTATCTCAGGAAAACGTAAATAAGCTACTTTTTTTCAGGTAATTACAATTCTAGCACGCATATTTTTTTTGTCAATAGTTCACGCTGGATGTTACATTAAATGAGTATATCCAGGCATACTTGGATACCCTATTTTATTCCAATGATGGCTCAATAAGTTTAATATTAACCCATTTTCCCTGGGATGGAATTCTTCCTCGCAAAAAATCAGGATAAAAACTTAATTCTACTTTTTTGATTTGATTATTTTTGTCAACAATCTCCCTTAGTTGGGAAGTATTTTTTCCAAGCACTTCTGTTTTCAAACTTTCAAGATTAATCCGATTTTGCAAAAGCACTTCGGCATTCAAACGAATAGTCAAGTTATTTTTTTCAAAATCAGCATCAATATTTCCATACTCAACCTTGATTTGAGCGATATCCATCCCATCCTGTCCATTTTTTGCAAAATAATCCTCAATCAATTTATCTATTTTACGCTGGGAAACAACAATCGCTTTTGCCCTTAGGTCAACTTGATAAGAAAAATCATCTGCTACCATTCCTGCTCCGGGAGAAGCGATAGAATTAATGAAATCCTCTTTTATGGAAGAATCCAGGACCACTTCTCCTTCTTCCAATTTTCCATTTATTCTTTCCTTTAATTCATTGCGAGCGCTATCTTCGGTTTTTTTCTTAGCAGAAGCAATATCATTTTCAGAAACCGAATTCAACTCCATTCCAGTTGATCCGCCTCCAATCATCTTAGTTGAAGATTTTGCATATATCTTTCCATATTTCGGACTTCCCTTAAATCCAGGTATGGAAAATTCACTGGCTTCAATATTATATTCTTCCCCCGATTGATCCGCCACCACTTCAGCTTCAACAGTGCCTGGTTCACTTTTTCCATCAATCTCGGAAATTCCAGGAATAACAACACTTTCTACTAAGCGAAACATTCTACCTTCCTCTGTAAGCAATCTTGTTGTAGCAACTAACTGTTGCAAATCAGAATTATACCCATTATATAAAGTGACTGTTCCATGCGCTTTTTGATCAGAAATATTTTTCTTGCCCGTCGCTTCAAAAGAAAAACTAATCGAAGAATCCGCCTCCACTACGCGGCAAGGAATAACCATGCCAGATTGTTCATCCGAGGCATCCTCATTGGAAAATGCTTCAATCTCAAGATCAGCCTTTTTAACATTTGTTTGCGGATAAATTTCAACATCTACTTTCGGAAAAAAAAGATACACTCCGACTGAAAAAATCGAAAAAAAACAAATGATTCCCAAAAAAAAGAAAACTTTTCTTGCCTTCGAAGAAACAACCCGATTATGCGTTTTTTCAATTTCTCCTCCATTTTCAACTTTCTTTTCTCTGCTGTCATTATTTGAATTTATTTTTTTTTCTTGTTCTTGCGGTTTTTCTCCAAAAAGCCTCTCTAATCCTCTTTCTTTTTTTGGATCCAATCCTCCGGCATAACCATCACTCTCGTTTTTTTTATCTTTCGAATTTGAAAAATTAGCCATAAGATTATAATCGCCTTCCGCGGAAATTATTTTCGGTTTCTTGCGACCAGATTGCCTTATTTTTTCCATACCCAACGTTGCTTCTTTTTTCCGCGGAGATATGTCAAAAAATTCACCGGAGCCCAAACTTTTCAATTTCTCCTTTTTTTCCATATTTTCTGAAAGTTTTTCCTTTACACTATCGTCATTAATTTTTGGCTGGAAATTCTCACCAATTGCATTTTCTTCTTCAATTCCTTCCATTGAAGATTGGACCAAAATTCCCGCCCTTTCGACTAACGCCTGTCCATGCGCATCCTGAGTAATGATCATGACCTGTTTCTTGTTTTTTTCCGCTTCTTTTTTTAACAATTTTAGATTAACTATGCTTTGCAAAATCAAAGCGCGCTGGGGAATAACCAGGATATTTTCATTAACGGAAGATTTTTTTAACCGATCAATAATGGAAGTTACCTCCTCGTCGACATCGATATAAAATGTTTTGTGCATAATGATTTTAATTTTGAAATTATTTTTCGATATTATTCATTGCTCTTTTTAATATTCCTGCCATTACACGCTCTTCGTTAACCAAATCCAGGACCAAAGTCGCCAATCCCATCGGAGTAACATCCTGAGGACTGTACAACTCCTGCGTACTGTCAATAATATCCGCCACGTCCCGCGGATGTAAGAAGCTTATTTCCGGAGTTTTACTAAATGACAATTTCTTCGTCCATTTTGATGAAGCTAGCGCCTTTTTAATTCCCGGCAATGCACTACCTCCTCCACAAAGAAGAATTCTGGATGGCAACAAATCCGACTCGGCAAATTCTTCCAATGAAAGCTCTACTCCACTAAGCCAAACATCACAATCATCTTGCAATATCGCTTCCACTCTTTCGGTTGAAGATTTGTCCAATTTTCCTTCAGCATATTTTATCTTTAAATCTTCCGCTTCTTCAAAGCTGACACCCGCCTCTCTGGCCAATCTTTTGGTAAAAGAACGCCCGCCTAAGGCAAACATCTTCGTTCCTTCCAATCCGCCATTTCGCACCACGGCAATATCAGTAGTTCCCCCTCCGATATCTATAAAAATTGCTCCGAAGTCAAACTCGCCTTCATATCCCACTGATCTTGCAACTGCATATGGCTCAGCGACAATACTAATCAAGTCGATATTCAACTCTTCCGCGATTGTTTCTACCGCCCCTAAATGAATCATTGGAGCATACGCGTTGAAAACACTGATTGAAACATCACGACCCTGGAATCCCAAGGGGTTGGTAATCTGGTATCCGTCAATACTTACGTTGGAAATAGCTGCATTTATCAATTTTACATCAATTCCTTCCTGATTGGTTTCCCATGCCAATTGTTTACGAATTCTTTCATAGGCTTTTTGTTGGACTTTTTCAATAATATTTTTCAGTTCCGGCAAATCTATTTTCACTTCCGGACGCACTCTTTCATAGTGAACCGTCGTTGTTACTCCTTTTACCAATTCTCCGGCAATACCCACAACCGCATTTTTAATCTTTTTTACTCCGGATTTTTCCTTGGCAATTTCGATTGCTTTTTGAGCGGAAACAATAACCCCGGAAATATCTGAAATTGCTCCGCTTTGCATGTTTCCCATTTTTTGCCGCGCTCGTCCGACTCCAATAACAATGCCTTTTTTATTTTCATTGTCGATGCGGAAAATAAGAGCCTTAACGACTTCAGTTCCAATATCCAAAGCCAGAACATAATCCAACCGCTTTCCTCCGCCAAAAATTTTTGAAAAAAATGCCATAATAACTTAAATTATATCAACTTTTATGTTTTTTATTTTTATTTCCATTTCTTTTGTTTTGAGCAAGCCTTCTTTGGCTCCGTAAAATTTCGCCACATTGCTTCCATTGGCCGCCCCCCATTGCAAGCACTCTTTAATATCCTTTTCTTGCAAATAAGCCGCCAGAAAGGCTCCCGTAAAGGCATCCCCCGCACCGAGAGTATCCACTGTATCAATTTTAATCCCGGGACAAAAATAAAAACTTTCTCCCGCGCATGCCCAAGCTCCGCGGCTGCCATCTGTAATCACTATTGCCTTGCATCCAGTCTTGGAAAATTCCTTCAGTAAAAATTTTTCATCATTCAAATTAACACTACCGCTATGTTCAATTTGTGAGATTATTTCGACAGCTTCATCCTTATTTAAAATTAAAACCCGGCTTTTTTTTATTGCTTGGAAAATTTTTTCTGGATCATCATGAATATTTTTTTGCCCGGGATTAAAAGCTATTTTTATACCTTTTTCCTGTGATGTTTCCATTATAACATCCAGATGGTTGTGCCAATCTCCGTTTAGCGCGCTCACAAATATCCATTCCGCTCCCAAGATTTTTTTTGGCAAAACTTCCAATTTCTCGTTTGAATCGCGATTCCAAAAAACAACATGATCCTTAGTCGCGATATCCACAATAATGGAAGAAAAATCAGTTCGACAATTATCATCCACTTGCACCAGGTCAGTTTCTATTCCCTCCTTTTCCAACTCATCCACTATCCATTTTCCCTCTGCATCCGCTCCTATTTTTGTAAAAATTCCCGTTTTAATTCCCAACCTTGACAATCCCTGCGCCACATTGGCGGCGCATCCTCCCGGCGCTTCAAATACCCTGTCGATTTTATATTTTGCCCCCAGTTCAAAATAAATTTTTCTCTGCGCCAATAAATCATCCGGGGTTTCAATAACAACCCCTTCCGCTGTTGGGAAAAACATATCCTTACATGAAGAACCGATGCAAATTATCTGCTTCATTTTTTATTTATATTTGGGAAAATTAATTTATCCGCTTAATTTATTCTTGAACTCTGTCAGAATGCAAAGTGCCTAGCCGGCTCAGATTTATATTAACCAAATCAGGATTAATAACATATAGGACAAGCCAAGCAACCATCGTTACAACCACCCCAATCAAAGCGTCGCTTATTATTTCCTTGGCTTTCGTAGTTTTGGATGTATTTCCCGCCGCCGTAAAATACATAAATCCTCCAATTGAAATCATCAGTAAGGCTGCAATTCCCACTGCCCAAATGGCAAAATTATAAATCGCCAAAACATAATCCTTGAACGTAGCCGCTCCGGGAGAACCTGGCAATTTCTCCATTGGAATATAGCTTTGCGCAAAAACTGTTCCAAAAAAACCGAACAGTAAAACTGCCGAAATCAAATGAAAAATAACTATTTTTTTTGACATATATTTATGTATTTTGTAATTTTTTATTAAAATATTGAAAATTGCTTATCCACCCAAGATGGATCCGCCTCTGGCGGAAAAATTGAAAATTTACTCATCTAGTATCCCCTTCCTTTCCCTCTTCCTCTTCCTAAAATTTCTTTATTTATCAAATTAACATCTCTTCCATATTTCAAACGGGACAATTCTTTTAAATTATTCGCCAATTCCTGGTCTCCATTAGTCGGAGGATAGGTCTTAATGTTAAATGGTTTCGTTGATTCATTATTAACCAATATCTTCACAAATGCGTTATAGTTGTCCACATTAACCAAATCATTGGCAGAAAAAACCGGTTCAAATTGCTTTTCCAAAAATTCCGCGTCTTCCGGTCCCACGCGAAAAGCGCAAATTGATCCAACATTTCCGAAAACCGCCTTGGAAATTTCCTCGCTCAACTGACCAATGAACTGATGGGCGATAATGAGATTTAATTTATATTTTCGCGCCTCAGATAAAATCTGAGATATGGAGTCAGTTGTTACATTCTGAAATTCATCAATATACAAATAAAAATCTTTTCTCTCTGCTTCCGGCAAATCCGCCCGCGAAAGCGCCGCCATTAAAATTTTTCCCACAATCACCATTCCCAATAAATGGCTATTAATTTCTCCGAGCTTCCCTTTGGAGAGATTAATTAATAATATTTTCCTATCATCCATAATTTTTCTGAAATTCAAAGTACTCCTTTGCTGGGAGATAATCGGACGCATCATATCGTTGGCAACAAAAGTTGTAAGTTTTGAGGTAATATAAGGAACCATATTTGCCAATGCCGCATCTCCTCCGGCTTTTTCTGCTTCTTTTATCCAAAAATCCCTCACAACCGGATTAGCACAGTGCTCCAATTTCATCTTTCGAAAATCTTCATCCGCCAAAACCTTGGAAATTTCCAATAGCGTGGATCCTGACTCCGGATGCTCCATAATAAGCATCATCGCGTTGCGGGCATATTGCTCAAACATCGGACCTCCGGTTGCTTTCAAATCATACAATTTATCAAATATGCTGATCATCTCATTGATTACGAATGTTTTTTCCTCCGGTCTTTCATATTCCAGCATATTCAAACCAAAAGGACGCTCTGTATCAGCCGGATTGAAAATTATCACATCCTCGGCCCGCTCCTTGGGAATGCAAGAAAGAATATCTTCCACTGCATCGCCATGCGGATCAATATAGCAAACTCCTTTTCCATTTTTGATATCCTGCTTTGCCATTTCTTGCAAAAAATTCGATTTTCCGACTCCAGTTTGTCCGATAGTATAAAGATGTCTGCGCCTATCGCTATCTCCCAAACGAATATCGGTTTTTTGTCCGCGATAGTCATTGTATCCCAATAAAATTCCATCCTGAGGAATATTAACCGGAGGAGAAGCCGCTCCCGATTTGAGCCATTTGATTTTCGGCGTTTCAGTGGTAGAAATCGGGAAATGAAAAATGCTGGCTATTTCCTCCACATTAAGAATTAAAGAATTTTCTTCATTGAAATTTCGAAAAATATAATGATAAGCAATGTCCTTCTTTTTGGTTCGTTTTTTGATCTTGAAATTATTCACTTCCGGATTTTCAAATTGAGCAAAAGAGTTTTCAAGGTGGGACAAAATTTCATCCGCCCTTTCTTGTGTTGCAGCTGAAGCAATAAGACGGATATTCACTTTGAATCCAGTCTTGTTGGATTTTCTTTCAATTGATTTTACAAGCTCCTGCTCTTCGGGAGTAAGCTGGACGACTTTCTGTTCTTCTTTTTGCAAAGATGCTTGTCCTTGCGCATTGCTCATTCCGGAAACAATCACATTCCCCAATTCTTTTCCGACTCCTTTTCCAATATCTTTCAAGAAAGAACCAGCACCTGCATCCTTCAATTGCTTTCCTTGTTGCATCTTGTGTGCAATATTTTTTCCGGATGCTCGCCAAGAAGATCCCGCCGGACTCAGCACCAACTGAAGAGCTGCCCCTTCTTCCTTGGTGTTCAGCTTACTCAAGGCGTTGGAAATTTCATTCAAGGGATCTGTTTCCATAAACTCATATGATTTAATGGGCAGTTCATGTTTATTTTTCAATACCAAGGTCGCCGCTGAAGTGAATCCGCCCGGACAAAATATTGTATAATCAGGATTTTTTTCGATAGAAGCATCCGGAAAAAAACTATGAACCTGCTTTTCTACCCGTTCTTTGAATTTTTTAGGAACAGCCAGATAAAAGAAAATTTCCTCGCTATCGGAAGGATTGGCAATTTCAAAAGAAATATATGGAGCATCATAAAAAATTCCGGAAAAAAATGATCCGTCTTTTTTGATGTTAGCCAAAGTTGAAAGCAATTGTTCCATTGAGCCGATTTCCTCTTTCCATTTTTCTCCGCCATCTTGAGATTCTCCTTTTTTATATATTTTTTTTGTCACTCTGATTACTTCCAGATCCATATTCATAGAATAATTTATCTGCATACGAAAAGTAAAAAAACTGCGCAGTAAAAGATAAACTCCGCTTGCAAAAGTCATCAGCGAAAGTGCCGCCAGCAAAGGAAGCAAGACTAAATTTGGATCAAAACCAGTCATTTATTTATTTTTATTTTTTAATTTTATATATTCAGAACTTGTGCGACCAGATGAAAATATTCTCGATTTTCTTGAAAAACCCTATTTTATCAATCCTTTTTCCGTTAATGCGTTATGAAATTCTTCCGCTAAAAGTTGGTCATGGAACATATCCAAAACATAATTATCCTCCAAGTGTCTAGCTACTTTTACCGCGTGAACAATTCCCTTGCTCATTGCCAAATCAACCAATCTTTTCACATGGCTTTGGGCGTCGATTTGCGCGTCATATACATTTTCCGCGTCATTTTTAACATCCCTGGAATCGCCATTGTCGGAATCATCAGTCTTGACTTTGGATAAAATTTGAGAATAAGCCGCGTCTTTTTCAGCGCCGGAAATTTCTTTTGCGACCGGATTTTCCACGGACACTTCTTTGCTTTTGTCGGAATTTTCCAATCCGCCGTTTTCCAAATCAAATTTTTTCCCAAAATCCAAATCCTTATCCTCAATCGGTTCCAAATTTCTCTTCGCTTCTTCCGCCATATATTTATTTCTTAATTCTTAATTCTTAATCTCTTTTTCAATATCACTGATTACATTTTGCAACATATCTTGGTAATTAGCAACTCTTGATTTTAAAAATTCCTCTATTTTTTCCGGGCTTTCTCCCGCCTCCGTCATTTCCTGCAACTTTTTCCAAGAATCAAAATCTATTTTCTTTTTCACCACGCCCAAAAACCGCCCCAAAACAAGCATCTCGAAATCTTTTCCCAACTCCGCTTCTCTCTCTGCTAAAGGTTTGATAAAATTATTCTTCATTATTTTTTATTTTTCAATAGACTCGAAAAGTTCGGCTAATTTATTTTTTCTTTCCGCTTCCCCGAATATTTTCAAAAGCCACTTTCCAACTTTTATTTCATTATTCATAAAATCACCGCCCAAATCTTCTCTGGAAAAATCTATAATTTTCCCCAAATTGCTGAAAAACTTCTTTTTATCTTCCCTTCTTGGATCGCTTCCTTTGATAATACTTTTTATATTTTTACCTTTATATTCATTCCAAGCAGACCGATCATTATTCATAATCCTTTGAATAAAAATTTTCTCTGTCAAATCTTCTTTCTTTATTTCCGTTTTCTTGCTTTCTTCCGCTATTGGCTCGCTTTCTTTCTCTATTTCAACATCCGCGAAATTATCAGCGCCGCTTTCTTCTTTCAGAATTTCAACATCTACTATCGGCTCATCCTTCTTTATTTCTTCATTTCTTTTTCTTCCAATTTGCCGTCTGTTCAATATTTCCTCGCGAATATTTCTTTTTGTCGAAGATACTGCCGTTTCAATTTCATCCGCCACCATTTCCACTCCCGTTCTTACTGATTTAATATTTTGACTGATATCATCCGCTTCCGATTTAATTGAATATTCCGCCACTCTGGCGCTTCTTTTCGCACCGCCCCAAATCCCCTCCCAAGCGGATTTCAATTTATCCTTAAAAACATTTCGAAAACTTCCAAATATTTTTTCCTTTCCTCTTATCATATCTTCCAATTCCGATTCTATTCGATCTTTAAATTTTTCCCGTTTCAACGCCTCATTGTAATCAAAATATCTTTCTTCATCCATCATTGCTTCTTCAATCATCATTTCTTTTGTATCTTTCAATATTCTTCCGGTAAAAGTATCCTTCCACTCTCCTTTACTCATCCCGTCTTTTTCGTGAAACTTTCGCATACCAAGCAAATATTCATTTCTATATTTTTTTAGAGTTTCATCATAAGCATTTTTTAATCTTTCCACTTCTTGCTGAGCTTGCCCGAAAAAATCAGGATCATCATTTTTTCCGAAATATCTTTCCAAAATACCTCTCTTTTTTCCAAACTTAGCATTATATTTAATATATGAATCCCGACTATTATCCAATTCTCTTTGCATCCTTTCAAAATCCGCCAAAGGCATATTTCCCGCTTCAAAAGCCGGTCTTTCCACTGCCGTTTCTGCGCTTGTTTCCATATTCATATTCTCTTTCGCGTTCTCCCTTTCAATCCCATTTGCCAATTCCAATTCCCCTTCCTCATCAAAAACAACTTCAGTCTTGTCTTTCTCACTCGCCTTCGCTCCCCCTTTTCCACCCATTCCAATTCCGCTTTCCACCCCTTCCGTAAAATTTTTCCAATTCTGGTCAACTTGTTCAACTTCATCCTGCTCTGAAATATTTTCCGTTTTCACATTAACCGGTTTTCCCGAATATCTATCTTTTTCCTTCTGGGTAAAACTATCGAAATATTTTTCCATTGCGTTGTTATCCGCCATCTTTTTTTCTTCATCCCTTCCATCTCCTTTTTCCGCTTCTTCACCCCATTTTCCCCCGTTTTCAATATACTCCTTCAATTTCCCTGTCGGCGCAAATTTCCCGTCCGTAAGTTCACCCAAAATATCTTCTAGTTTTATATTCAAAGGCTCATCCTTTTCCGCAAGAGATTTTATCCACATTGTTTTTCGCACTTCCACCCCTTGATTATATTTATTTGCCAAAAGATTCCCATCAAGATCAATCAATTCTTTCCCGCCGAGAGTATTGACACTAAAACGATTATATTCCGGATTCCAAAGGACAAAAGCTTCGCACCCAAAAGCCCTCGCCGCCTCCGAACCGGTTTCGACTCGACCGTCAATATCCACCGCAATTTTCCCGAAACGATCCGATTCAATAATAAGCCCGTCTTTTTCCATTTCCATCAAAACCGCCCGGGATTCCTTGACTCTTTCTTCTTGCATTTTCCTGACATCCACATATTCCCTAATCACTTTTCTGGTTTTATCATAGTGAAATCCCGCCTTGCCAAGACCAACCATTTGCTCTTTCGTTAGTTCCTCACCTTTTTTGATTTTTTCCGGATCAATTTGTTGATTTTTCAATATTTCATCTACTTTTTCTGCATCCTTTACATCCCTTAATTGCAAAATTCCATACCGCCTCATATCCTTTTTCAACAAACGCATTTCAGAAATACTTCTAGAAACATCGTCAATGCTGCGCCCATCGGCAAAAAAATCCAAAAAATTTTGCGGTCCGAGTATTCTTGAAATTCCCACAATTGTGTCCCAAGAATTCTGAAAATAATTTTCGAAATATTCTTTTCCGTTCGGATAATCAAAATTATCGATTCGGTTGATAAACTGCACCAATTTTTCCAAATTTTCTTTGTTTTTTTCGTCTTTCTGGAAATATTCCTCAAAAAGCCCCAGTTTGGAGAAAGTTTGATAGGCAACATCAGCAGCAGAAGTGTCCCGTGGCGACGTTTTGCCATGATGATCGAAAATAACGGAAATCACCCATTCACCATTTTCATTTTGCTCCTTGCGGATTTCCACTCCATCCACCATTCCACTGTCAAATGTTATTTTACCGATCGCATGAGTCCCAGGGATGACATATTTAATATTTCCTTTTTTTGAATCAGATTTAATTTCAATCCCCGCTTTTTTCAAAAGAAAAAGAGTTGTTTTTCCGTCCAAATCCGGTTTTTCATTTGGCACAAGCGTTTTTTTTCCTTCTTTATTTTCATCCTCTTTGATCAACCCATGCACCGCAACCCCCATTTCAACAAAAAATTGCCGAATTTTGTCATTGATGATTCTCTCCCGTTCTTGGGGAGTGCCGGCATCCAATTCTTTCCAATTTCCAACTTGGGAATACAAAACTGCTTTGGCAAAATCCAAATTTGTCATCTGCTTTCCATCCTCGCCAAAAGTTTTTTCCGTCAAATGCAAATATTCTGCCACGTCATATTCTTTTTTTTCAATATTTTCATTATCGCTAACTGCATCCTTATCCTTATCTTTTTTGTCAGGATCTGCCACCAGACTTGCGCCACCCGCCACCAAACTTTCAATTTGATATTTTCCATCTTTTATTCTTTTGCGAAGCTCATCAATGGATATTTTTAATTTCCTTTCCTTGCTTTCTTTTATTTTCACATAAAATTCGACTGTAAACATTCCGCTTTTTGAATCAAAATCCAAAACTTGAAAATTCGCCTTATCCTTTTTTCCGGAAATCCATTTTTCATACAAATGAAATTCATCTTCAATTTCTTGTGGAATTTCTTTTTTCTTTTTTTCGATTTTTTCCGACTTGCCTGCGATATTGCGAAAAGTTTCAACGGTTTTTCTGTCCGGTTTTCCATTGCGCAAAAACAACACTTCCGCATTATTCCAATCAATTTCACCTTTCTTATTAAAAATAATTTTATAAGATTTAATCTTAATTTCTTGTTTTTCTCCGGTTTCCGACTGATACATATACCCCGTTCCTATTCTCCCAAATTCATTTTCCAATTTGAAAAATGCCTCGCGTTCTTTGTCTTTTTTTTCCCACTCTTTTTCTTTTTCCTCTGGTGTTGCCTCTGCCTTTTTTTCCGTTTCGGCAACTTTTTTCTCTCCTTTTTCCTCTTTCTCCCCTTTTTCTCCCTTCGTCCCATTATCACTCATTTCTCCTTTGACAGTTTTTAGGACAGCATCTTTGAAACGTTTGGATTTATTTATTCCTTGAATATTGTCTATATTTTCCTCAATACACTTTTTAACCTTGTTTACCAATTTTTCTTCGGACAAATCCGCTTTATACCATTTTTCAAATTTCGCTTTTGTGCATACAAATCCTTCCGCATTATCTATTATTTCTTTTACTTTATTCTCCGCATCTTTTCTGAAAATATTTTTTGTTTTTTCTTTGAATTCACCTTCGAAAGTATTTCCAATAATTTCGGAAATTTCATTATACATCCGTTCGATTTTTTCTCCTTCCACTTCCAAAGCCTCCGGATCATTTTTTTGTTCCGGAAGAGTTTTTTTAAGTTCCTCTAATTTTCCATTAGTATCACTAGTTCCAAGTTTAAAACTTTTTTTATCACTCATAAAAAAATTATACCACAACATTACATTTCCAACAAAATTTATGCTATAATATCCACAGCTCTGACTTTTTAAAAATAAAAACAAAAAAATGAACACGCATCAAAAAACAAATTGGTTTCATTGGCTGATACTGCTGGCAATTCTTGCTGCCGCTTTTGCTGTCCGCGTCTGGAATATTGAAGGCGCTCCGGCCGGAGTCTATCCCGATGAGGCCGTTAATGGGATCGATGCTATCAAAGTAAATCTTGGAGAGCAACCATTCCAATGGTTTTACACAGACAACAATGGAAGAGAAGGGTTATTCATGAATCTGGTCGCTCTTTCTTTTCAAATATTCGGCGTGAGCGTCCTGGGACTGAAAATACCCTCCATTATTTTCGGAACGCTTACGGTTCTGGGAGTTTTCTTGGTTACTAAAGAAATTTTCCGCACTCCGCGCGCCGGACTTTTTGCCGCCTATCTTGTCGCTTTTTCTTTTTGGTCGATCAATTTTTCCCGCATTTCTTTCCGCGCTATAATGGTTCCTTTTCTTTTAACATTTTCTTTTTATTTTCTTTTGCGCGCTATCCGTACAAAAAGCTTTTGGCAATTTGCCGTCAGCGGCTTCATTTTTGGAATAGGGTTTCATACGTACATCGCTTTCCGCATTGCCCCGGCGATAATAATAATCGCATTTCTCGGATTGCTGATTACAAAAAAACATCTTTTCCGCAATTATTGGAAACAAGCAGTGATTTTTATGGTCTTTATGCTAATTTCTGCCGCTCCAATGATTTGGACATTTTATGCGCATCCGGAATTTCTCGAATCCCGCTCCGCTTCAATCTCCATCCTTTCCCCGGAAGTCAATCATGGAAATCTCTTGCAAACATTTGCACGAAGTTTTGGATTAAGTTTGGCAAAATACAATTTTTGGGGAGATCAAAACTGGCGGCACAATTATCCGCCCTATCCCATTCTTAACCCGATTGTCGGAGTTTCATTTTTGATCGGACTGATTTATTTAATCGCAAAATTCTTTCATTTGCTTTGGCTTCGCATAAAACATGACGTTCGCGACCAAAAACTTTTTACTTACGCTTTTCTGCTAGTTTGGTTTTTTTCAATGCTGGCTCCGGAATTTCTTACCGCTGAAGGAAATCCGCACGCCCTGAGATCCATTGGAACATTGCCGGTAGTTTTCATTATCGCTACCATTCCGATTCTTTGGATTCTCGGAAAAGCAGACACGTTCAGTCCATCTTCCAAAACATTTTTCTTCTCTTTTATTCTAGCCTTACTCATTTTTGCGGGAACTTTCGATGTGGTAAAATATCATTATTTCTGGGCAAACAATCCTGCTCAATACCAGTCATTTGAATCAAATTTAATGTTAATGGCAAATTTTATTAAAGATTTGCCAGCCGAAAAAGACAAAGTGGTAATCGCCGAAAATATGCAAAGAATTCCCATACGGCTTTTTAATTATCAGACGCCGAACATATACTATGTTTATCCAGGAGAAATTCAATCATTCCTTAATGAAAAAGAACTCAATAATCCAATATTCATAATGACTGAAAAAAATGATTCCGTAATCGAAATTCTCAAAAAAAATTATCCCCTTTCACAATTAAAAGGAATTAGCACTGAAAAGGCAATGAAATTTGACACCAAATTTTGCATTTTCAAGTAAAACCAAAACTATATGAAAAAACACCCAATAGAAAAAATTGAACACTTTCTCAGGCAAAAATATCGATGGATTATTACCGTTACTATGGCAATCTTCATTTCCATTTCACTTCTTAATGCCGCAAATGACAGTGCCACTTTTGATGAAGTTGCCCACATTCCAGCCGGATATTCCTATCTGACAAAACAAGATATGCGTCTTAATCCGGAACACCCGCCTCTTATAAAAGACCTGGCTGCATTTCCTTTGCTATTTTTGCATCTAAATTTTGACACTGCGCAAAAATTTTGGACCGAAGATATCAATGGACAATGGGATGCCGGACGCTCTCTTCTTTATCAATCAGGTAACAATCCTGATCAGATAATATTTTGGTCGCGCGTTCCAATTATTATCATCTCCGTCCTATTGGGACTTTTCATTTTCCACTGGGTCAAGGGAAATGCCGGAATTATCGCCGGACTTGCCGCTCTTGTTTTTTACAGCTTTGATCCGAATATTCTCGGACACAACCATTACGTAACCACTGATATCGGGATTGCCGCTTTTCTCACTTTCTCTTTTTATTATTTTCTCAAATTTATCCGCAAACCTTCTTGGAAAAACGTAATGATTGGGGGAATATTTCTAGGACTTCTTCATTTGGCAAAATTTTCATCCATCATTGCGCTTCCAATTTTCGCCTTAATCCTTTTTTTCTATCCGCTTTTTTGCAAAATCAATCAAAACGATTCCCGTTTCAAGGTTTTCTTTGAATATTTAGGCAAGGGAATTGTCGCTTTTGTCATTTCCATTTTTGTTATTTGGGTTGTTTATGCCTTTAACATTTATAAAATGCCGCAAAGAGAGGTCAGCAAAACAATCAACTATTATTTCAATCTCGATGATACTAACAAAAAAACAATCATTACCCATGATATTCTTTTCGCCCTCAACGGAAACACTCTTACTCGTCCACTGAGCGAATACGGACTCGGAGTAGCTATGGTTTTCAAGCGTGTTGCCGGAGGAAATGGGGCATACTTCCTTGGAGAAGTTTCTTCGACCGCTTTTCCTGCCTATTTTCCGGTAGTATTTCTCATTAAAGAAACAATTCCTTTCTTGTTTTTAATCATATTCTCTCTGTTTTTCACTACCTATCAAATATTGGCAAGCATCCGGTGGAACAAAGAACTTTGGAAAACTGGAAAAATCAAAATCATACACTTCCTGCAAACTGGCATTTTTCAATATTCCATATTTTCCTTTATTGTTTTGTACGCATACCTGAGCGTTACGGGAAATCTCAATATCGGATTTCGCCACTTGTTTCCAATCTTTCCATTTATGTTCATTTTGGTTGCCAAGAAAATTTCCGATTTTATTAAATCCCAAAATCCAAAGAACGCTTCGATTTTCAAAATCATTTTCCTTATCATTACGCTTTGGATCGTTGCTGAAACTCTGATTAGCTATCCATACTATATGTCCTATTTCAATGAGTCCGTTGGCGGGCCTAAAAACGGTTATAATTATGTCACCGATTCAAATTCTGATTGGGGGCAGGATATGAAAAGACTTCGAAATTGGATTGATAAATACAATAATTGCTCGACCACCAAATCACCCGAGCAATGCGCCGGATTTAATATCCCGGAAAATGAAGAAGGAAAACCCATAGACAAAATCCACATTGACTATTTCGGCGGTAGTGACATTTTTCGCTACATCGGAAAAGATCGCGCCATCTTGTGGTGGGACAGCAAGCGTCCGATTGAACCGGGATGGTATGCTATTTCTGTCAATTTCCGCCAAGGAAGCATTCATGAAAAAACCAAAACTGAAAATGACTCCTATCGCTGGCTTCTTGATTACCAGCCAGTCGATCAAGTCGGAACTTCAATCCTCATCTACTACGTTCCGGAAAAGTAAAAAAATATACAGTTCTATTCTTCCAAAGAAATAATGAATTTTTCTTTTTACTCTTGTTTTTGTGCATATATAACAAGAACTTCACGCACAAGCCAACCGAACACTAACAAAGAAAGAATAGAATAACCTAAAGGAACAATTGGAAAAAGAAAAATTCATTATTTCTTTGGAAATCATCCGAGCACAATAACCTGCACATTATTTTTAAAATTTTATCTTTTTGGATAAACAAAAAAACGCTACCTATTCTCACTGACATTCTCTTTCTCTATTTTTTCAGCATTATTTTCCTCCCCCTCTTTGTTTTCCTCTTTTTTCTTAAACTTATAGTAAATCTTTTTTTCAATTCTAAGGTCGACATATTCCAATTCTCTTCTTTGATCTTGGCCAACCTGCTTTTCGAGAAAAGTTTTTAGCATTCGGGAAGAATAATCCAAATCCAGCTTATTATTAAGAAAAATATCCCACCCTTCTTGTGTTCGGACGATAACCTCGTCTGCGATTCTTGAATTCGTCCGATATTGATTCTCAATCGGCAAATCTATTTCTTTTTCAATTCTATCCCGAATTGCCAAAGAAAAATCAATATAGTCAGAACTGAGTACTTTTTCTCCTATTGAAACAGATTTATTGCTTTCATCTTTAATTTCCACCAAATTATTTTCTTTAACTAATTTGGAATTAAAATCCGCTCTTTCATAGGCCCTTCCGTTTTCATCAAGAACAAACTTTTCATCTCCCGCGGACCAAATCAGAAGAGATTCCCTTTCGTCAATAATGATATTTAAAGTGTTTGGAAAAATTTTTTCCACCTCAATGCTTCTGATCTTTCTAAACTTATCCAATATTTTATTTTCCAGCTTCCCCTCAAAAACAAGTATGAAGTTATTTTTCTCAACAATTCCCCAATATTTTCCATGCAAATAATTATCAACTATTTCAAGAACATCCTCTCGTTTTAAATCTTTCGCCCCTTCTAATGTTATTTTGGATATCTTTAAAAAACCGGAAAAAAACAGTACATATAAAAAAACCGCAACAAAAGATGCCAGTAGAAAATAGAAAATGGCGCGCAAAAAAAGCGAACGCTCGTGACGCACTTTTTTTTCCCTTTTATTTTTTATCCATTGCTGTTTCTTTCCAATCATAGCTCTAATGCCAGATTTTCCAAAACCAACCGGCTGTTTGCGTTAGTTGATCCAAGAATCTCCAAACTTTTCTCAATTTTTTCAATTAAATGGTAAAATGCGCCCACCTTTTTTGTATTTTTTATATTTTTATATGATTGAAAACGAAGAATCCAAATCCACAATTTCAATTTATTTGTCGTTGATACTAAATCTTTGGAATATTTTTCCGCCAAATCGAATTTAACACTTTCATCTCCGGATAAAATCATTTTCAATTCTGCGAATGTTTCCCGGCTGTCATCGAAAAATTTCTCATCCTCAATCAATCTTTTGGCTATTGCCGGGCGCCCCATTGAAAAAAAAGATATTTCTTGTCCATTACTCGCGCCAAGTTCCTGCGACCAATTGCGTATTTCTTCCAAGGAAACAGAATTGAATCTTATTTTTTGACATCTTGAATCGATTGTTTTAAGGATTTTCCCTTCTTGGTGCGTAATTAGAATAATTATCGAAGTTCCGTTCGGTTCCTCAATACTCTTAAGTAACGCGTTTTGCGATGTAATATTGAGCCGATGAGCATTATCCACAATAAGCACGCGGTATTTGCCTCCTGAAGGAAAAAGTGCCAACTCTCTTTGGGCTTTTTTAATTTGTTCAATGCGTATTTCTTTTTCCTTTATTATGCCTTTTTTTTCTTCAATCTCCGGTCTGACAACAATTAGGTCCGTCAACGTATTGTCCTCATCTGAATTGCTGATTATTTTGCTTGCAAAATTTTTAGCAACCATAAACTTGCCCACCCCTTCCGGACCGGAAAAAATATATGCCTGAGCAGGATTTCCGCTTTCAGCAATTTTATCCAAAAAACCGATTATTTTTTTATTTCCAATAAACATAAAAAATATTAAAAAATACCAATCGCCCTAAAATTCCTAAAAATTATAATCCTTCAATATTCCCAATTATTCCTCGAAGCTTTTCTACAAATATCTCTTTTGAAAATTTCTCTACTGACTGCTTAATTATTTCTTTGTTATATTTCTTCTCATTTTCAATAAATCGCCCCACTCCACCAGCCAAACTCTCTGCAGTCTGCTCATTGAAAAATTCTCCGTTCTCCCCTTCTTTGATAATTTCCAGTGCGCCTCCTTCGCGGTAAGCCACCACCGGAACCCCGACACTTATCGCTTCAATCATTGTGAGTCCAAAATCATCTACTGCAGGAAAAACAAAAGCGCGCGCTTCCTGCAAATATCTTGCCACTTCATCATCATCTTTCCATCCCAAAATTTTTACATTCGATTTGGCAATTTTTTGCAAATATTCTTTCTGCTCTCCATCGCCAATTACCACCAAAGGCAGATTTAATTTATTAAAAACCTTCACCGCCAAATCCGTTCTTTTGTATGGAGAAAGGCGAGAAACAATCAAGAAATAACTACTATTCTCCTCTCCTCCCTTCGGGGGGAGATGTCTCAAAGAGACAGAGGGGGGTTCGTTGTTTTGTGGGGAATTTTTACTATTATCTGAAATTTCTTCCTCATCTTGAGAGCCCTCATCCGCCCTGCGGGCACCTTCTCCCGAGGGGAGAAGGGGTTGTTGAACCGGAGGATAGATAACTTCCGCCTCCCTCCGATAATATTTCGCAATTCTTTTTTGCGTGTATTTTGAATTGGCGATGATATAATCCGGACGATCTGCCGCCTGCTTGTCCCAAATCCGAAGATAATTCAAAAATGGCTGCACACAAAAGCCAAACTTGCTCTTCTTGTTTTCCTTGAGATATTTTGCACTATTATAATCCCAAACAAAACGCATCGGGCTGTGGATATAGGCGATATGGATTGTATTGAGTCGCGTAATAATCCCTTTGCTCCAAGCTCCGGAAGATGAAATCACCAAATCAAAATCACGCAAATCAAAAGTTTCCGGCGCTACCGGAAGAAACGGCAATAACCATTTTTTATGATTACGCAAAAAACGAGGAAATTTTTGAAGAAACGACGTATGAATTTCTCGCTTCTCAAATCTTCCTTTCATTTTATCTTTGTCATATAGCAAGGTGTAAATCGGTGCCTCGGGAAACATCTCGCAAAACACCTCAAAAACCCTTTCCGCCCCGCCGAAATCCACCAAAAAATCATGCACCAAAGCTACTTTTAAATTATTTTTTTTCATAACAAACTCTGGATATTTTGTAAATTATTATCGGCGAATATCCCCGTTTACCGGTTGTTGCATTTTTGCTTTTATGATAATATTCATTCATAAAGCAGTATGATTACATCAAAATCATACCATAAACCTTAATTTAAGCCAAATTATCAGCAAATAAAGATAAAACTAGTTGTCTGAAATAGTTTTTCATCTTTGGTGGTATTTTCGGGTTCCGTGCATTAAACAAAGACGAAAATTTGATTTTTTAAATTAAAGTAGAAGATGAAAAAATACATCTGACAACACGGAATGTGCGGTTACGCAAAAGAAAAATATAGAATAATTTTTTATTTAAATTGTGCCCTTTTGAAAATTTTTTAAAAAAAGCCCCAAGTGGAATTAAATTCCGCGAGGGGTAAAGCTTAGTGAGTGAGTGATAGATAGTATGTTTATTCCGGGCATGAATATTTAGTTTTTGCCCACGCGTCAGAGTTTAGAAAGTTTTTTGGGATTCCGACTGGAAAATCTTTGTACAATCTTATATTTTCTTCTTTTTTTACCCGCAGAAACATTTCTTGATCAACCTCACAGAGAAATGGTCGACCAAATTGACACTCATAGGTTGCTGGGGCATCGTCAGGCTTGTTCGCCCAAAAATTTTTGACAAACGCTTCCCAATCTTTTTTTAAAAAATGAAGAGAAAAACCATATTCCGAGGGTAGCGCAGATGAGCGATATTGCCATAATTGAATGTAAACCTCTCTTTTTGATTCTGGTTTCGCTATCGTAGCCATTTTCATCCTCCTTAGTTTCACTATCGTAGCCATTTTCATCCTCCTTAATTGTAAGAGCTATTTAACACCAAGATTAGTGTTCAAAGTAGTTTAGCAAAAATTTAACGCTTGTCAAGGAGGGGGCTTTAAAGTGGAGAAAAAATTTCAAAAGGGCACTAATAATAAGGAAAATTATTCTATATTTTTCTTTTACTCCACCCAAATTGCGCTGTGAAAAGATAAAGTTTAGTGATATAATCAAGAAAAGAGAGATTAATAAAATGATCAATTAAACCACAGTGTAACTTCGCATGTGTCGATATACTATATTAAATACATAAAAAATCTTTTTGGCCCTTCAGGTATTAAATCAGGAGAAATTTTATTTTTTTAATTAAAATTATATGAAAAAAAATGTGACGATAGCGGTGATAGTTTTCCTGTTAGTTATTGCGGGGATATCATCATTCTTAATTTTTAACAGACAACATACGGGCACGCCGAGTTTAATTTCAGATGTTGACTCATCAAAAATTAGACCAGAAATTAAAATTTACATCGATGAATTATACAACAGCGAAATTACATCAATTGAGCATACTACTGATGGCATAGAACAGACCAAGAAAAGATTGCCAAACAATCCAAAGGAATTTAGCGCTGGAAGATTTAAAGTAGTTTTCAACAATGACAATGACAAAAAAGTTATGATTTTCCAAACTGAAGAAAAAGTAGGACATATTTCGCCAATTACTCCGGGCGTTACTGATGTTGGCGGCTATGTTGAAATACAAAAAAATCCCGAAAATGACAATTCCGAAGGTGTAGCTCACACAACAAAAAGCTTAGATAATCAAAGTTCACTAAATAGTTACACCGACCTAAAACTTAACGCTTCTGAATTAGATTATTTGACTAGGATACTCTACAAAAAATTTGAAAAATCAATAACCGACTCCCAAGCTAATTATTTAAACAGCGTTAAGGATTATGCCTTGGCAATAATGTTCAGCAGAAAAAATGGAATTGCTGAATATCACAATCAGTTAATCAACGAATTAAAAAAATAAAGTACATTGCAGAATTAACCATATCTCTGCCAAGCACCCTAACTTTCAAACAGTCTGGGTGCTTTTGTTTCTGCGATCTTCAAAGGGAATTTCGCTTTTCCAAACCGCATACACCAAAACACAAAAAAAATTGTTTTTAAGCAACCTATTTATTCAGTAATTTGGCGATAGAAAATGCGCATTTTTCCCAGGAGAATCTTTTGACATTTTCCAATCCCATTTGAATTATTTTTTCTCTCAAATCATTATCACTAATAAGCTTATAAGTTACTTCGGCGATTTCTTCTGCATTATTAACATCCACAAGCAAAGCTGATTTTTGACCTTCCAATTCAACACTTCCCCGTTTTGCCAAAACCACTTCCGGAATTGATGAATTGTTTCCAGCCACCACAGGGGTGCCAACGCTTTGCGCTTCTAAAACAGGAATCCCAAAACCCTCATAAAAAGTCGGAAACAAAAATACATCCACTTTTCTCATTAATTCAAATTTTTCCTCATCGGAAATATATCCGGTTTCTAGGATATCAGCTTTGAACTTTGAATTTTGAATTTTGAATTTTATTTTATCATATCCATATCCCGACATTCCTGCCAAAACCAACTTGTGCGGAATTTGATATTTTTCCTTCAAAATTTCAAACGCCTCAATAATCCCCAAAATATTTTTCCGCTCCTCCAAACGACCAACAAACAGTAGGTACTTATTCTTATTTTTTAAATTGAAAATTTTATCATTGGAAATTGATTGGAAATTGCCAGCCCAAGGCTGGTCCGCCTTGGACGGAGAAATTGGAAATTGGAAATTAAAATCGTATCCCTCATACACCACATCAATTTTCTGTTCCGCCACACCATACAACTTCATCAAATCTTTCTTGGTGTTTTCTGAAACAGAAATAATTTTTGACGCCCATCGGCAAGAATTCTTGATCACAAAAGGCATATATAATCTTGCCCATCTTGAATAAGCCTGCGGAAAAAATTTATACTCCAAACCATGAATTGTTACGATTGTTTTTCTGGGATGAATAATCGGCACTGTGTGCGCCGGCACAAAAAGCACATCTGCTGGATGAAAAAGCATCTCCAATGACAAGCCTATCTGTGTCCATAAATATGGAAAGTTTACAATCTTAATTTTCCAATTTTCCGGCAATTCAAATCCCTGATTCTTAATTCTTGATTCTTGATTCTTTCGAATATACAAAACCACCTGATGACACTCCAATTTGTCCCTCAGGTGCTTGATAACTTGATAAGAATATTCTTCAATTCCGGTGCGCTTTTCGAGAAACGCCCGCGAACCATCGATACCAATTTTCATTTACTCATCAATAAAGTCTTTTTATACAAATCCAAATTTTCCAATGCTTTTCCTGTTCCTTTTACCACACAAAGAAGCGCATCATCTGCCACATAACAAGGAACATTGATGGTTTTCGTAATCAATTGGTCCAAATTCCGAAGCAAAGCCCCACCTCCGGAAAGCACCATTCCTTTATCCATAATATCTGCGGCGAGCTCAGGAGGAGTTTCTTGCAAAACTTTTTTTATCGCATTAATTACTTCACGAAGTTCATCTTGCAAAGCTTCCGTAATTTCATTAGAAGAAACTTTGATCGTTTTCGGAAGTCCGCCAGTCAAATCCCGTCCTTTCACTTCCGCATATTCTTCCTTAACTTGAGCAATTGCACTTCCTATTTGAATCTTGATATCCTCTGCTGTGCGGTCTCCGATGGCCAGCCCGTGCTTGCGTTTGATATAGTCGGCAATTGCCTGATCAAACTTGTTTCCCCCGACACGCGCACTGTGCGCCGCCACAACACCACCCAAAGAAACAACTGCCACTTCGGAAGTTCCTCCTCCAATATCAATAATCATATTTCCCTGCGCATTGTTAATTGGAATCCCAGCACCGATTGCCGCCAAAATCGGTTCTTTGAGAACATAAGCCGCTTTGGCTCCCGCTTTGACCGCCGCATCAATCACCGCTCTTTTTTCTGTTGAAGTAATTCCTGCCGGAACGGAAATCATCACTTCCGGACGAAACAAACGGAATTTACCACTCACTTTGTTGATAAAATATTTAAGCATCGCTTCAGTAATTCGATAATCCGCAATTGCACCATCCTTGAGCGGACGACTGGCGATAATCGTGTCTGGTGTGCGCCCAATCATTTCCTTAGCTTCATTTCCCACTGCCAAAACCCTGTTCTCAGCCAAAGAAACCGCCACTACTGACGGTTCGTTGATTACCACTCCCTTGCCAGGAACAAAAATCAAAATATTCGCTGTCCCTAAATCAATTCCAATTTTACGTATAAACATAAAAAAATAAATTTCAATTAATAATTTCAATTTTTAAATTCACTCACCCGATAGTTTCCTCCTTCTATTTTCTTTTTCTTTCGGTTCATTATTTTATCATACTTTTTCCAAAATGCCGAATCTATCTCTTCTGGAGATGCGCCCATACTCACAAAATTTCCAATAATCAAATTGAGCAAATCAATATTTTCCTCCATAATTTCCTCGCGCGATTTCCCCTTGGTAACCGCTTGCGCCAACTCCCCCAGTTCTTCAATTAAAAGATTTAAACGAAAATTCATATCCTCATTATTCGTCCCTTTCATCTCAAACTTATCATGAAACTTTTTTATCGCTTCGTAATATTTTTCCATACTACTTTAATTTAATATATTTTTTCTCCAAAAAATACCTTGCCGGTTCTTTGGTTGTTTGAGTTGTCTTTGACGGAAGCTTATTTATTTTAAACCAGCCAATCTCTTCACATTTATGCGGTTCCATTATTTTTGGCTCTCCTGATTTAATGTCAGCCAAATAATTAATAGCCACCCAATGCTGATTTTCTTTTTTGATAATATGATCTGTGTGCGGAAGAAGACCCCAAATGTCAATCTCTACTCCAAGTTCTTCTTTGATTTCTCTTTTCATGGCATTCATAGTCTTCTCGCCATAACTCACCTTTCCTCCCGGTTTTGACCACCAACCAGATTCATTTCTCACCTCCCCCGCTCTTTTCATCAAAAGGACTTCTTTCTTTTTATTAAAAATAAAAACTCCCCCGCCTACTCCAATATAATCATGACCTGGTTTTATTTTTTTCATATCATTTACCTCAATTCCTAATTCCTAATTACTATTTACCAATTTAATCTCCGCTCCTAATTTCTTTAATCTTTCTTCCAAATTCTCATACCCGCGATTAATATTATACACATCGCGCAAAATAGATTTTCCTTCCGCTGCCAGCATCGCCACCAAAACAATCGCCGACGGACGCAGTGCCGGCGGACACATCATTTCCGCACCCTTCAATTGATTCGGTCCCTCAACGTATACTCGATGCGGATCAAGAAGTGTCACTCTTGCGCCCAAACGATTGAGTTCGGTAAAATATATCGCTCTATTTTCAAAAACCCAATCATGAATCAGTGTTCTTCCCTTTGCTTCCATTGCAATTGGTACAAAAAATGGAAGATTATCAATATTAATTCCCGGGAAAGGCAAACTATGAATTTTATCTTCCAACGCGCGCAACTCCGAAGGAATCATTCTTATATCTACTAGCTTGGTACGCTCGTTACGGGAAAAGTATTCTTTTTCAATCTCAAATTTCTGTCCCATCTTTTCAAGTTTAAGAAGTTCCAATTCCAAAAAATCAATCGGGGCGCGTTTAATAATAATTTCGCTTTTAGTCGCCACTGCCAAAGAAATGAAAAACATCGCTTCAATCGGATCCTCACTGATTTCATACTCCACATCTTTATTTATCTCCTCAACCCCTTCAATTTCCAAACCACTCGTTCCAACTCCGGAAATCTTAACTCCCAATTTTTCCAAGAAGAAACACAAATCCTGCACCATATAATTCGCCGATGCCAAATGAATAGAAGTTTTTCCGGCAATCTGCGCCGCCGCAAGAAGAGCGTTCTCCGTCACTGTATCCCCTGATTCATACAATACGATTTTTGAAACCGCCTTCAAATCTCTCGCCTCTACATCGAAACTTTTTTCACTACAAGCAATTTTTATTCCAAAATTTTCAAGTGTAAAAAGATGCGGACGCACCGTCCGGCTTCCCAATTTGCAACCGCCTGATTGCGGTATTGAATACTTTTCCATTTTTCCCGACAAAGCGCCTAAAAGCAAAATCACGCTGCGAGTTTTCTGCGCCGATTCCTGGTTTATTTTTTCAATTTCAATTCCATTTGGATAGCTTATTTCCAAATTTCTTCCATCTTTTTCAATTTTTGCACCAACACTTTCCAATATTTCAATCCAACGGTTAACCTCTTCAATTTGCGGAACATTTCTCAATGTTGTCTTTCCGGAATTTATGGTTGAAGCCGCCAAAAGCGCCACTGCCGCATTCTTTGAACTATTAACCTCAATTTCCCCGGAAAGCTTTTTTCCGCCGTTTATTTCAAATAATTGCATCATATGTAATGATTTTACTTTTTAAGTAATATAAGTATAATCCAAAAATCTTCCAATTTCAAGGAGAAATAAAAAGATGTAAAGAGGAAATAAAAAGATAAAATATTTTTATTTCCTGCCAACCTATTTATCGCCAACGACTACGATCCATTAATCTTTCCGAAATAATAATCCACATCACTAATCCATTTATTCACGCTATAATCACTATGCGCGGCGCAAGAATAACCGCATTTCCAAACAATCATCTTGGATGGAGTATTAATATCTTGATTGATAAGTTTTTTGATTCTTTTTGAAACTGTCTGCACCGCATCGCGGGGATTGTCAAAACATGTGTGCCCTCCTGTTCCCATCTTGTCCCTGATTCCTCGATACCCCCAATAGTTATAACAATCTTTTCCGTTTAATTTTGGCGACCGCTTTCCCCAATTACTTTCTTTTTTTGCAATGCTTATTAAAAATGCGGCGACTTCCTCATCTTGACGTGAAATCAAAGGAATCATATTTTCAATCGGATATCCATTTGTCATTTCTGCCAACTTTTCTCTTAATTGTGAATTGTCCGGATAAACAACCGACTGAACGACAATTTCTTTGCTAATTTCTTTTTGAAAAAAATACACAGAAATAACCATGACATCCAAAAGGACTATCAGCGTTAAAATCAAAGGAAATCTCAATTTTTCTTGATCAAAAGCCAAAAACTTTTTTTGAAGTTTTTTAATCTTATCTTCAATCTTATATTTATTTTTAATATTCATAATGCCTTACGCATCTTACCTTCATCTGTCAATCTTCAGAAGAAACATTAATCCTTTTTAATATGAAAAACCGAATTAACCAAGGATAGAACCAGTCCGAAAATGAGCGCTGTCCAAAATCCAGAAACAACAAATCCATCTACTATTTTTCCAGCAAGTAAAATGATTCCAGCATTGATAACTAAAGTAAAAAGTCCTAGTGTTAGAATGTTTATCGGCAAAGTAAGAATAAGAACTATCGGTCGAATAAAAATATTAAGTAGTCCAAATACCACCGCCACTACCAAGGCGGTAAAAACTCCACTCACATACACACCCGGAATTAAATAAGCCGCAACCATTATCGCTACGATTGAAACCGCCCAATTAATAAGATGTTTTTTCATAGTTTTATTCACATTAATATTTAATAATTGAATTATACCATATTCAACACTAATAATGGTACTTTTTTCCTTTGCAAATTGTGGTGGCGCGATATACTTGTTCCAACAAAACAAGCCTCGCCAATTCATGCGGAAATGTCATTTGTGAGAGAGAAAGTTTTCCAAATCCTCTTTTCTTCACTTCATCAGAAAACCCGAGCGCTCCGGCAATCACGAAAATAATAGGATTTTGAATTTTTTCCATTTTTCTTGAAAAAGAAACCGAGTCCATCTCATTTCCATTTTCCTCCAAAAGAAAAATCTGACAATCATCATTCCTGTCTAAAAATTTCAAAATCCTTCCGCCCTCTTTTTCCTTAGCTTTTTCCTTGTCGCCATCGCCAAAAAAAGACTCTGTGCCAATTTCTTCCATTTCAACTCGAGCATACGGACCAATCCTTTTGAGATATTCCTGGCAAGCCTCCTTAAAATATTTTTCTTTTATTTTTCCCACGGCAAGAATTGTGATTTTTTGCATAAATTTGGCAACTTCTTATATTCAAATTGGCACTTGTTTAATCATATCTTCTTTACTCTCTTGTAGCAAATTTTCAGTTTTTGTTTTCTTGTGCTACAATTGATTTTGTTGTTTCATAAAAAAAATAATTAAAAAAATAAACATTATGCAAGACATCCAAGAAATATTCAACAAGGTGAAAGAAATAAAAAAGGAACAAAAAGACATCCGCGAAGAATACAAGGATATGCTCGCTCAAGCCGATGATTATGAAGTGATTGTCGACAAGGCTACGGAGCTTCGTGAAAAGAAAAAACAACTTGAAGCGATTGTTCAACAAAAGATGGGTATGCGCTGGCAAAGAATGGAAGATCTCAAGCTTGAAATTGACAAACTCAATGAAATGATTAGCGACATCGCCATCGCCAGTGTTGCCGAAGGAAAACCCATCTCCATCACCGACGAATATGAAAACGAATATGAACCGGTTTACAAAGTTGTCTTTCGAAAAGTGAAATAAATATCAACCCGTTCGATCCTGATGAACATACTATGCTATGTTCAAAGGTATGTTCACAAACAAAAAAGGTACCTCCAAAGGTACCTTTTTCAATTTCAGTCCAACACATCCTGTGACGGACATCACAGGATGTGAAAAAAAATTATTTTTCTAAAATTTTATTTTTCTTCTCATCATTCCCAATCCTCTTTTTTGAGTTGCAAATTCCGTCGGTACTTGGCAATTCTTCTGGCATTGTTCCACCAAGATCTTCAATTGTCTTTCGTACCTTTTGTCCAACTGCGAAATGGGTCACATTCGCACGTTCTTCGCCTTTTATTTTATCCCTTCGCAATTTCGCATCCGCTTGAGTGGCGCGGAACAAATTCGCTGCCAGTTCCTCACTTCCCATATGGTCAAGAATTTTTTGTGTTTTTTTCAATTTTTTCTTTTTATGAATATCATTTGCATCCAACCCGCCATACAAACCCTTATATCCGAAATTTTGAAACTTTCCATAGTTAACCACGCCAGCATTTCCTGCCGCTTCTGCCAATGATACATTATGCTTTTTAATTTCACCCCGCAAATCCAATCTCTTTTTATCCTCCAATAGCTGATCAAACTCTTCTTGTTTTCTGGTCTGAATTGCGAAATATGTTTGCGCTAAAGCAATTTCCTGTTTTTTCGAATCTCCATTTTGCGCAATCAGGTAACATGCGTAACGATCCAACTTCCAATCTCTCACCTGCCGGACAGTACTTGAGCCAATTTCAACCATTTTCGTAGCATCACGAAAATGGTCATCTTTTTCTTGTCCGGATCCTTCGCAAGCCACAATTGCCTTTTTAATAACTTTTTCAAAATTTTCCCATCTATTATAACCAAGTAAGGGCATTAACTCTCTGCCCTCCCAATATTCAACTCCATTTTCATTAACCTTCTTTATTTCTTCGAAAATATTATTTTTCATATTTTTTTATTTTAGTGATATAGCATCTTTATTATATCACCTCTTTATTTTCATGCAAGACAATTTACATTCATTCAAAAAATTGACCAGGATACACTTGGTCAATTTAAATATTACCTAAAAAAATATATGCTTTTATTCTACCATTTTCCTTTTCTCGGCGACCTGCGCTAAAATATTTTTCACTTTTTGCAAACTGTTTTCATCGATAATGGAAATGGCAATCGCTTCCGGGTTTATTTTTTGCAAAACTTTCATCTTTTTTGCCAACTCTTTTTCCGGGAGCAAATCACTCTTGCTGAGAAATAAATATTCATCTTTTTCAATGAGTTCTGGATTATGCGCTTCCAATTCTTTTCTGATTGTTTCATAATCCCTTGCCACATCATCAGACTCGCAGGAAACAAAATGAAAAATAATTCTTGTGCGTTCAATATGGCGGAGGAATTTGTGTCCCAAGCCTTTTCCTTCTGATGCCCCTTCAATAAGTCCCGGAATATCCGCCAAAATCAAATCATAATATGCTCCCAAGCTCGGTTCCAAAGTGGTAAAATTATAATTCCCCACTCGACTGTTCGCATTAGTGAGTTCATTGATAAGGCTCGATTTTCCGGCATTTGGAAGTCCGACAAATCCCACATCAGCAATCAATTTTAGCTCCAAGCGCAATTTATTTTTCTTACCCTTCGTTCCCGGAGTAGATTCTTTTGGACTGGTATTTCTTGATGAACGAAAAGAAAAATTTCCCCTTCCGCCTTCTCCTCCTTTTGCCACCAAAACTTTTTCTCCGACATAAAAAACATCCCGGATCGTTCCATTGGCAAAATGAATCACCGTGCCTACCGGAACTTTCAAATATAAATTCTCTCCGTTTCTTCCAATCTTTCTCTGTTGCCCTCCTCTTTTTCCATCCTCAGCATGAAATACCTTTTGATTCCGATAAACTTTCAGCGCTCCGATATTCGCCACACCCTCCAAAAAAACATCCCCTCCTTTTCCGCCATCTCCTCCGGTCGGACCAAGACTGAGCATGTTCTTATTAAAAGCAACGGATCCATCGCCTCCATTTCCCGCTTCCGTTTCAATTGTCACATCATCAATCAACATAGACTTACAAAATTTACAAATTTATTATTAATATACAAACAATTAAAATTCAAGAAAAAAAATATAGTAAAATATTTTTCTTGAATCATCAGGAAAGCAAACATCACTCAATATTATTCAAATCCACAATCAAACCGAAATCAATCCACTCGGAAAGTTCACTTTCATCTTGCACATATCCTCGCACGTCAATCTTTGTTCCTTTCCAAATTCCCAAATGCAAATGCTTCCTTTCTCCTCCGGAAAGCTCGCTCACATTGTCTGCTAGAATAGCAAATTCTTTGCCGCTTGGCAAGTATTCGCCCTCTTTGATGGAAATCTTATCAATATTAATATGCCCGTAAAGCACTCTGATATCCTCATTATTCAAAGTGCATTTTTGCACCATCACCCCGCCGTACCCGCTGATTATTTTCACGCTTTCCACATCCCCGGAACAAACCGCAAAAACGGAAACGTCCTTATCCAAATCTTCCGCAGCGATTTCAAAATCAGTTCCAGTGTGATACCCGGAAAATTTTTCAGGAGAAACCGGAGAATTTTCCGGGCTTATCAAAATTCCGAAAGGTTTCTTGGAAATATCGATATGCAAAAGAGGCGGATTGTAATCCGAATTCTGACTATCGGCAGGCGCCCAATCAACAAGCGGATCGCCTTCCTGTGACGTATCAGTAGCGTCATCAACATTGTTATTGCCATTACTTGTATTTGATTGAATATCTGAAATAGAAACAATATTACTATTTGCGGATTTGATTTCATTTTTTTTCAAATTCGACCAAACCCAAGAATTCACTCCGATCAAGAAAATAAAAAAGATAATTATTGCCAATATTTTTTTCATATTATTCGCCTGCTTTATTCTACGACGGAGGTGGTGACTTTCTTTATCGCGTCCATCAATATTTCCGGCGTGAGTTCCGATTTTAACAAAAATTCATCAGCTCCCATACTCAAAATTTGCATTCTATCTTCCCGGCTTTCAGATTCACTCATAACAATCACTGGAATTTTATTGCACCCTTCATGTTTTTTTATTCTTTCCAAAACATCAATAGCATCCATTTTTGGCATTATTAAATCCATTATGATAACTTCCGGAAAAACAGTGGATTTTTGCGCCGCTTTCAAGCAACAACATCCTTCTTTTCCATTGCAAGATTCCTTGACAACAAATCCGTTCTTCTCCAGAAACTCCGTATATTTTTTTCGAATCACTCCATCATCTTCCATGAAAAAAACCAAACCTTTTTTTGTGTTCATTTTTATTTTAAATTTCTCTTTTTATACTCCCAGTATACCACGCGCTAAAAAATAAAAAAACAGCATTTTTTAATATTATGCTGTTTTTCATTTTCGCTTCAGACAATTTCGGAAAACCTCTCTTTTGGCGCATTGCAAACAGAACAAACTTCCGGCGCTTCGTTTTCTGATAGATATCCGCAAACTCCGCAAACAAAGTATTTCTTTTCATCAATATCCGCTCCGGCTTCAATTTTTTCCAATGCCTGCGAATATATTTCTTGATGCTTCTTCTCCACCTCATTAGCCTTATCAAAACTCATTTCTGCCAAAGCATTTTCTTCTTCCACAGCTTCAGAAATAAACTCGGGGTACATTTCCTCAATTTCATATGTCTCTCCGGCAATTGCCGCTTTCAAGTTTTGCGCGCTATCTTTTACATCGCCCAAAACATTCAAATGATTGAGAGCATGAACCGTTTCCCCTTCCGCTACCGCCCGAAACAATTTTGCCAAATTCGCTTTTCCTTCTTTTTCCGCCACCTTGGCAAAAGCCAAATATTTTCGATTAGCCTGAGACTCACCAGCAAATGCCGCTCTCAAATTTTCTTGTGTTTTTGACATATTTTTTAGCTTAATTTTTATTGCAAACTTTATCTAAAAAAATCGATTATATGAACAGTTTAACACAAGCGAAAGCTTTTTCAAAAAAACTATTGCAAGTCTTTTTTCATCTGTTCAAATTCTTCTTTTTTGATTTCTCCTTTGGCATAACGGTTTTTCAAAATTTGAAGCGCTTCGTTCTCTTTGCTTTCTCCCATTCCACAACAACGACTTCCTGATTTTTTGGAAAAATGATTTACCAAAACCAGAATCAACCAAATTACCAGCACCCAAAAAACCAATTGAAAAATCCAGCCCAACCCGAACCCCAAACCTCCCATGTGATAATAACTCCACATACATTTTAAACAAATTAAATAATTAGACAACCGCGCCCTTAATGTTTTGTAGTACGAATAATTGTGACAAATATTTCATCGGGGTGGCTTTCCTCAAACTCTCAATGATGCTATTCTGAAGCCATGAAAAATATGCCTGGAAAAAATTTAATAAAAGAACTTTTCCCTCTTCTCATTATCGCCGGAATTTTTGTGTTGTCCGCTTTTTTGACCCAGCAATATACCGAAGCCATCCGCGAACTGATAATGGGCTATGACCTGCTGGGAATTTTTTTCTATATTCTTGCCATTGTCCTGGCAATTGTCATTGCTCCATTTACTAGCATTCCGCTCATTCCCCTTTCGGTGAGTTTGTGGGGAATATTCTGGACTATCATCATTAGCGTTTTCGGCTGGACGCTCGGATCAATGCTAGCGTTTTGGATTGCCAGAAAATATGGAGCAGACATCGTGAAAAAATTTATTTCCCTGGATAAAGTCAAAGAACATTACAAATATATTCCGGAAAAAAATCTTTTTTGGTATTTGATTTTTTTGCGTATTGTGACTCCGGTTGACATTCTCAGCTACGCTTTGGGACTCTTTACTGATATTCATTGGAAAATATATCTTGCCACCACATTTCTCGGAGTCATCCCCGCTACCGCTGCACTGGCATATCTAGGCGCCGTCCCTATCCGTTTTCAGATTTTCGCTTTCATTATCGGAATGATTATAATAGTTCCGATAATAATTTTCCACCGAAGAAACAAAAAGAACAACTCGTAGTAAGTCGTCTTTTTGTTTTATATCCTGCTCAACATCTTCAATAAACTATCCTTCCATCTTCCATCCAACCGGTTGCATCAAGGCAAAACGGTTGCCTTCCGGATCTTTGGCGCTGGCAAACCAGCCCACTCCGGCGAGCTCGCTTTTCTCACGAGTAATCGTTCCTCCGCCGGATTTGACCGCCTCCACCGCCTTGTCGATGTCTTCAACTTCAATCGTGCAATCATAGGTATAAATCTTGTCATCTTTCGGACGCTGGTACATTCCTCCGTCAATTCCAGGTGTTCCTTTTTCGCCCGTCATAACCATCCAATAATCCATCGGCATTTCCATCTTCTCTTTGCTTTCATATTTTTCAATTTTCCATCCGAAAGCTTTTTCATAGAAATTCTTGGCGCGCTCCACGTTGTCGGCCTGAATTTCAAAATGCACTACTCTGTTTTTCATATTTTTGTGTGAATTAATGATTAAAATATATTGAAATTTGTCAGATTGCTTATTTTCCGTCGGCTGAATTACAGCCGAAAGTTAAGATTTTATATATAAAAAACAAATTATTTGCAAAACATCACCCATTAATCCATTGCTTTTTATTATTACTGCTTGGATATTTATTTTGTTTCAAAAAATATCAAGAATTATCCACGATACGCTTTTCCAATACAAACCCTTGATTTATTTTTCTTTTTCTATATAATGGGATTGTGTCGTTTAAAAATAGAATATATTCCGACGTGGCGCAGTGGTAGCGCAGGTGACTGTCAATTTGGCTTATATTTTTGTATAATATAGCATATGAAATGTGCTTGGAAAATTTGTACAAAAAATGTAAAACCACGGCGCAGGTTCTGTAGTCCGCAATGCAAAAGCAAATTTTTTGTTGATAAAAGAAGAAAGGATATCAAGAAGAAATCTCTCCAATATAAAGGAGGTGCTTGTCAAATATGCGGATACAACAAATGTGAAAACGCTCTTGCTTTTCATCATTTGGAACCTGCAGCAAAAGATTTCGGTGTCTCAGAGAAAGGATATACTCGGTCATGGGATCGAGTAAAATCTGAGTTAGACAAATGCATTTTATTATGCAGTAATTGTCACATAGAAGTCCATGCTAGGCAGCTTTCAGAGGTGACTCTGATCGAAAAATTGGGTGAATTCGGTGAAGGAGAGCCACTCTAATACCGAGCCAAGTCCCGACGGGTTTTAATTCTCGGGAAAGGTGTAGAGACTAGGAAGTGAGTCCCAACAATAATCTTCCAAAAAGCGCCCAATCTCTCATTGTTATAAAATTATGAGAGAATGATATAGTCCACTTGCCAAGAGTGTAATCACTTGGTCGTAGGTTCGAATCCTACCGTCGGAGCCACGAAAAACTCAAAAAAGACTACCCTGACGGGATAGTCTTTTTTTCATCTCGTGGCGCCGCCATATTTTACAAAACTATATAACTCCACCTTTTTTGTAAGTTTTTCGTGGCCACGAGATGGCGAAGCCATTTTTCGTGGCGCGACAGGTCTTTTTTTACTGTATAATTAAAACATAATTCACTAATTTAAAATCATGTATTACGCCTATTTATTAGAGTGTCAAAATGATAATTCTTGGTATATTGGATATACTAATGATTTGAAAACCAGAGTTAATGATCATCAAAGAGGATATGGATGCAGAACAACTTCTTTGAAGAAAAATTGGAAATTAATTTATTACGAAGCATATCTCAATAAAGCTGATGCGGTCGGACGAGAAAAATTTCTCAAGGGTGGTTCCGGTCGAACATATCTCAAAAAACAACTGCGACATTATTTTAAAGAAAATACTTCAAAACCAGCAAAGGAAAAAGCAGTTTGAAACAAATGATCAGAAATTCTTTGGTAAAATGACCCTCTCTGTTTGGAGGGTTTTTTAATTGTTTTTAACACAAATATTCACACTCACCGGAAAAAGGGGCTTTGGGGTTTGAATTCGGGTAACTCTACAGCCCCTTGACTTTTGCACTAGTTCATATTATTATTTATCGTCAGTTGACCTTTAAAAACTCAATGCGAAAGGAGGTGAGAAAAGCGTGGAAAAAGGCATAAAAGCCATAGTTGAAAAAGTTGTTCCAGTGGGACCGCACGGGCCGTATGCCATTGCGACCACACAGGTGTTCACTGGCTCGGTTACGTTCTCTTTGGAGCGTAATGTGTGGCAGGAGCATGGGCACCCGGAACCTGGAGAAGTCGTCTTTCTTTACGAGCTTCGGGAAAAGAGACAGGGATGGAGAGCCAAAAAAGGACGGCATTGGAAGCCGTCTGACGAGCAAACAGCACAGGAGGAAGAAATCATGGAAAGACTGATGTTTTTACTCAAGAGACTTAGAAGCAAGTGGTTTCCCACGGAAGAAGATATGAAATGGAAAAAATGGGTCGACTTCAAGTCCAGAGAAGTAAGGGACTTGCTCGATCTTCTTTCCCAGCAGGTGAACGATAGTTTCAAGAAGCGGGCACTGTTTCTGCTAATGGTGCCTTCGGCTGCAGTGAACCCGCTTTACTGGAAAGGAGATATTGGCAAGTTTTATCACAGGTCAGACATCCTCGACAAGCTGACTCCCGATCTACTGAGTTACGTATCGGAGCTTATCACACAGTTTGTAACTGCGCTGAGTCCGATGCATTGCGATCGGCCGAGGAATGTTGCCGAAGGTGGCGGTGGTATTATGGTGTACATGTCGATACCCGACAAATATCATGATGCGCTGCACTTCTACAACCACTGCATCCTGAAACTGCTTGCAAAGCTTCCTGCTGAGCAGGCAGAAAAAATATTTCCGCTGTATTCCCTTAATGACATCTCAACGTTCTGGAATATGGATTTTGCTTCAGGATACAATCCTTTCCGGAACCTCATGTACTCCGACGACATCAATGAGAAATGGAAAAGGTTGGCCGACGGGAAGATGCGAGATATAGTGCGTGCCGAGATCGAAGGAAAAGCAAAGCCCAGAGAAGAGCATGAAGACGCTCTGCGCTGCTATTCCAGTTTCATTCAGATGCAGTTCTACGGCCTACACTACTCCAAGAAGTTCTTCATTGAGCAGGTGCAGTTCCTCGTGGATAATCTTCAGTCAAACAAACATCTGATCGATGCCTTCAATGTTATCAACTTCTTCGAGCTTTTGTCCGCAGACTCCTTTAAAGAGCTTCGGCACAAAATCGCCAGATACGCCGTCATCAAAAATGTGGAAGAATATGGAAGATTCCATGTATACGATGCGGAGACGAGGCGTGCGGCAGGCCAGATGCTTGAGGAGTTCGCGGATGACCAGGAACTCGTAGAAAAAGTTCGCGAACTGATTGCAGAAAGGGAAAAGAGAGATGCTGAGGATGCAGTTCATCAAGCCGAAAAGAAAGAAACCGAGGAAAGCATCCTCGAAGCAATGAAATAACCGACAAAGGAGGAACACATGAAGTTGATTACACCAAAGTATCTCACCGAGGAAGATGCACGTAAAGCAGTCGAGGCAGTTCTTGGCGCAGTCATGGGAGATTCGTCGCTACTTCGTCCCTTACTCAAGCGGGTGCAGTGCCACATTGTCATACTGGTGCCCGGCATGAAGGACGACCGCGAGGCCGACTATCCTGACTGGCCCAACTATCCGCTTCAGGCTGTGTCTCTTTATGAGCACAGTCTCGGCAAAGAAGAGGGTTGGGAACATCCCTATGATAACATTGCTCGGTGCAAGGCGCTTCAGCTTTGGACCGACAGGAACGATGACCGCACAATGCCTATTCCGCATCTGCTGTTCTCAGATGACACACCTTACTGGGGCGGCGTCAAAAGGCGGGGTATCGTCGTGACATGTTCCGGCGTTCAACCCTGGTTCGACAAGATGATTTCCGGTATGATAGCCGATGTTATCGTCGGACTGGCCCACAACGCTTACGAAAACGATGAAGAGAGGAAGGCTGGCGTGGACTTCCTGAGCTGACAGTGTTCAGCAAGTAGATTCAAGATGTGCGACCCGTTGCTTATATAGAGCGGGTCGTTTTTTTTATTGGAGTGCAAAAGTTTTCAAAAACAAGTTCAAATCCCCGGCTAATTTGAGCGATTTCAGTTCTGAATACAACAATTCAGCAGAGCAAATCTCAAAAGAGCCAAATGAAGGCTCTTTTTGTGCTATAAAACAGGTTCGAACATTGATTGCATTAACTCTTTTATTTTACAAAAAATAAAAAAGCCTACGGTTCGCACTGCGAACTTTCGGCTTCTTGATGACAAATAGTGATTGTGATTTCAGTCGATGGCTTCAATTTCCTGAGCCGTCTTTTCGACTGCTCCCAGGGGATCAGCATCGTTGACGATCGCTCCGCCGATGACGATTTTGTCTGCACCTCCGCTGAGAGCAAAGGCAGGACTACCGACTCGTTTCTGACCCGGCTGGTTTTCTCCCTTTTTCCAGTCGGGAGTTATCCCCGGAACGAACTTGCGAAGGGAAACCAATTCCCTCCGACTTTTCAACACCCCCAGTTCCTGAGAGGAACAGACCATATAACGTACTCCAGCCAGTACAGAGATGCGAGCCAGATTGATTACGGATGCCTTTGAGGGATGACCACTCCCGAGGTGAACTTGTTCTTCGGAAAATGATGTCAGTTCGGTGACGGCGATGATGTTTCCTTTGTCGCCCATCGCAGCAACACCGTCAGCCATCATGTCGACCTCGCCCTTGGCCATAACAGTGATGAACTGAACGTATCCTGATTGGATATACGGCATGAGCCTTTCGACGACAGTCCTGGGGATGTCGAACAGTTTCAGATCAACCCAGATCGGAAGACCATGCTGTGCCAGCTCTTCGAACAAGGCCGGTTCGCCGTCTTTACGGAAAACCTCCTGATCGATCAAACGGTTGACTTTGAAGCCGAAAATTGCCGGATGTGAAGCAATGGTTTTTGCGATCTGTAGAGCCTTTCTCTTGTCTGTGTCCAATGCTGCCCAAATCGTTCTCCCTGAGTCCATAATGCCTCCCTGATTGAGATTGTGCAATAACTGAAGAGTTAAGCCCCATGCCTAACTCCCATTTCTACCTGCATAGATTGTACAGGTTTAGACATAAAAAGCAAGTATATGAGACTTAATCTGTAAAGTTCGAATATTTTCTAATCCAGGCGTGCTTAACTATTGGAATAGGTTCGAATAGATTTGAGCTCGCGGAGCAAATCTCAAAAGAGCCAAAGGAAGGCTCTTTTTTGCTATAAAACAGGCTCAAACATTAGACAAGGGCACAATAAAGTATTAGACTTTGTTTATGAAAGATGTAAAGAAACAGTACTTGGATTATTTGAATTCCTCGGAAGGAGCCCGTAAATACAACGAATTCAAAAACATACTTTATGGCAAAAAAGATTCATTGATTCTTAGTGTTTTTGATATTGTCTATCCTGAAATTAGAAATAAAAAAGAACTAAAGATATTGGATGTCGGTGGCGGTGATGGCAAGCGACTTAGGCATCTTCTTGATTTATTCAAACAAAAAGAAATAATTGCCGAAGCTGATCTGGTGGAGCCTTCAGAAGAATTTATAAAAAACTGCATTGGGGAATCGGCCAAGAAAAAGTATCCCATTGTCACAAAAAAGAGTACTTTCGAAAAATTTTCCACCCAGAGCAAATATGACATCATTTTTCTTATCCATAGTATCTATACCTTTAGAAATAACTCATATCTGGATAAGATAAGAAAAATGCTTAAAAGGGATGGAGTCGCAGTTTTCGTGGTGAATGACGCAAATTCTTTTTTGGGCGGGCTTAAAAAAATAACCGACGATCAATATGGGTCATCAAGGAATGAAATTGATTCGTTACTGAGCGGGCTTAGCGCACATAGGATCAAAGTCAAAAAATTTGATACGATATTTTCCGGTGTTTTGACAAGAGGCAATATCCTTAATAAAAACGGCAATCTGGTCTTGGAGTGGATAGGCATGCGGCATCTGCATGATATGTCGGATGAAATCAAAGAAAGTGCAAGGAAGTTTTTTGTCAAAAGACACGAAAAAGATGGACATATCCATGAGAAAGAAGTCGTTATTCTGACAAATTTTAGCAGTAAATGATTTGCGGAGTTCGTTGATAAGATTAGTTGGGGATCATCCTTGCTATGCACTAAAACAAAAAAGGTACCTGACCCCCTTTATTCATGCGGGCACAAAAAGGTTCATTGATATCGCCGTAAGTATAGGTGTATTTCATGCCAACCTCCACATAATAAAGACAAAGCATTATATCGGCTTTTGAGCCAATCCACTTTTTAAATCCTTGCAAATATCATTGGCAATACCCGTGGTCTTTTTCGGTTTTTCCATTAATGTTTCCTTATCAGGATTAAGGATACCTAAAAATATGCAATTATTCGTGTGGGTTTTTGTAATAAATTTAGAAGATCGCTTCGGTCTTTCTTGGCAAATTGTTCCGGATACTATCGAAAAAATGCTTCGAGATCAAGACAAAACTGAAAGAGTCATGGGAGCCGTGCTTAAAATGAAGAAAATAAACATGGTGGAATTGCAAAAAGCCTATGATGGGGAATAAATAAAATAATTCAAATAACGCATTAATCTTATGAAAATCAAAGTGACCAGCGTGTTTGTAGACAACCAGACAAAAGCGCTGGAGTTCTATACGGAAGTTTTAGGTTTTGTGAAAAAAAATGACGTGTCTGCTGGAGAATATAGGTGGCTAACCGTTGTTTCTCCCGAACAGCCGGATGGGACCGAGCTTCTTCTCGAACCCAACGAAAATCCTGCCGCCAAAATATATCAGAAAGCTATTTTTGAACAAAACATACCAGCTACGGCATTTTTTGTCGATGATATCCAAAAAGAATATGAAAAATTGAAGGAATTGGGCGTATCCTTTACCATGGAGCCAACAAAAGTGACGGGATCAACGATTGCGGTGTTTAATGACACCTGTGGAAATCTAATACAGATAAACCAACTAGATTAGGACTATTTATTTTCCCAAAGTGACCCTGCCTGCCTCCGGACTTCATGGCATCATTCCAAAAGAGCCTTACTAAGGCTCTTTTGCGCTATTATATCGGTTCGAAAATTTTGCTTTAAAAATAAATTCAAGAATTTAAAGCCCCCTTATATTGCATAAATATGAATACCTGTTATTATAAGGAACTGCTTTTTTAGGCAGTTTTTGAACCTTGAAAAAAGAATAAAAATTTATATATAAGTTAGTTATCAAATTTCTCGAAAGGAGGATTATTGGCAAGGGGTGAAGTTTTTTTGAGTGAAGTATAACCGAAAAGGAGGAAGAAAATGTCGAATTTTATTGTTCCGTATCCAGGAGAAGACCTTCTGGAGCTTGGAAAGCGCTGCGGCGCTGTATATGTTTGTCCGAAAGTCGGCTCTCAACGTAAGGGACCTTTGGTCGTCTATGCGGGAAAAGACGCCAAGGGACGAAACCTCGTCGGAGACATCTACTTCAACTTTCGGAGGATTGAAGTCCATCCGAAAGCTGTTGAGGCGTTTGCCGAGGCGGCATATCAGAAACTCTGCGATCAGGACTTACTCGACTCGTTCGATACTATCTGCGGAATCCCGCAAGGTGGTCGGACATTCGGTCAGATGCTTGCGCTCGTTGCTGGTAAGCGGTTCGCATATGCGGACAAGAAACCGAAACCGACCGAGGTTGGCAAGAAACAAGAATACAGTTGGGACCTCTCGCAGTTCGATTTTGAACAGGGCGAACGTGTCGCGATCGCGGAAGACGTTTACAACAACTTCCAGAATACCGATAATACCCTGGCGGAAATCGCTGTGACCGGGGTAAACATCGTGCTCCTCGTCGGAGCATTCAACCGATCTCCGATTTACGACACGACTTACAAGGGTCTGCCCGTCATCGCCTCCATTCGTGAAGCGTATCTGGAATACGAGCAGGATGACCCCGCAGTTGTCGCTGACATCGAAGCAGGTCGTCTCGAACTCGAGGTGAAGAAAAACTGGGCGCGCCTGTGTGCCACCATGGAACAGTAACCTGAAAAAAGTACATGAACGTATTATGAGCCCTGCTGGTCGAACGACTGGCAGGGCTCTTAAATTTTGCGTAAGGTTCTACAAATTCTTCAATACTGGGCAATTCCGCCATCACTCTTCAATCATTCGACACACGGCCAAACAAGTGGCAATTAGGCTGCTCGAGGTTAATTAACCCAATCCGTCACTGTGGCAATTGTTCACTTCTTGTTTTTTGAAATAGGTTCTGACTTCTTCCAGGCTTCGGAGCATTTTAAAAAATACAGGGTTAGCCCTGTATTTTTTTGTTTCTTTTTATTGCTCCCTCAATTAATTTGTCCAAAAAAACCGAAAACTCCATTCCGGCGGCGGCTGCTGCTTGCGGGGCGAGGCTTGTGGCGGTCATGCCGGGGATAGTATTGATTTCGAGAAAATATAATTTGCCATCTTCGACGCTCCAAATAAAATCTGCCCGGGCAAGATCAAGGCATCCCACCGCTTTGAAAACTTTGACAGCATAGCGTTGAACTTTTTTTCGAATTTCTTCTGAAATTTCAGCCGGACAAACTTCCTGCGAACCGCCTGCTTCATATTTAGCGCGATAATCAAACCAGCCAGAAATTTTCGGAATAATTTCAATGACAGGAAGAGCTTTTGGAGATTTATCTCCCATCACCGCCACTGTCAGTTCGCGTCCTTTTATGAACTGTTCGAGCAGAATTTCATCTCCATATTTAAAAGCTTCTTCAATTCCATTTTCCAATTCTTCTTTGGAGTTAGCCAAACTAGTTCCGACCGATGAACCTAACTCACTCGGCTTGATGACAATTGGAAAATTTAATTTGGCAATGATTTTCTCCGCATTAAATTTTTTACCCCTAATAACTATGACGTCTTTCGCGATTTTAAGACCAGAAGCTTTTGCAATAATTTTAGTTTTCCTTTTATTCATCGCCAGGGAGCTCGCCAAAACTCCGGAAAAAACATATGGCAGTCCCAACATCTCAAGCATTCCTTGCAATTTTCCATCTTCTCCGAATGTGCCATGCATAATTGGCAATACTAAATCAACCGATGGGAATTTTTCCGGAAATTTACTACAACATTCCGATATGTCGCCACTCTCTACTCCACCCTCATGATCAGCCTTTTCTAAATTATCCTCCAAATATTTCCGTCCCTTTTCCCCTTCCCCGACCAGCCAATAACCGACTTTGGTTATCGCCACAGGAATAATTTCGTATTTATTCTTATCAAGAGCATTTATTACCTGATGAGCTGATTTCAAGGACACCTCATGTTCGCCCGATCGCCCGCCAAAAATCACGGCGATACGTTTTTTAACAGTATTATTCTTGCCCATAAGTATTGGATTTTTATATTTAATATTTATATAAATACTATTCTCGTTTTATAATTATTGCAATATTTGATAAATTATCCAACAAGTGATAAAAGCAATCGAGGATAATCTTTAATTGCCTTGTTTGATCTAAATAAAACTTATCATAATAAAAATCAATATCTATCTTCGACTAGGTCTAATTTGTTTCACTACTATTTCAAATAAATATGCATTGCGATTGATTTTGGTAAATAGTATAATAATAGCGAAAATAGATACTAGAAAGGTGGTGAATAAATTATGGAAAAATATGTAGACGGATTTGTGCTTGTAGTTCCAAAAGACAAAGTTGAGGAATACAAGAAAATGGCCCAAGACGGTCGCGATATGTGGATAAAGTATGGCGCGCTTGAATACTATGAATGCAAAGGTGATGACCTTGCTGCACAAGAAATGGGTGGTGAAAAAGCACGTGCATTTCCTGAAATGACTGAGGCAACGAGTGAGGATACGATTTGGTTTTCTTTCATAGTCTTTAAATCCAAAAAACATCGAAATGAGGTCAATGCTAAAGTGATGGAAGAAATGAGCAAGAAGATGGAAGAAAACAAAGATATGTCCGCGCCTTTTAATATGAAACGGATGGCTTACGGCGGTTTTCAGGTTGAAGTAGAGGGATAGGACTGACTTAAAATAACAAAGCCGCCCTCATTAATGAGGGCGGCTTTTGTAAATTACGCAGAGAAAATTAGGTTTTAATACTACATAAGTTTTTATTTAGCACCTTAACAGAATTCAACTTGTGATATAATCAACATATGATAAATTTTTATTCATTGTTTATTATCACTTGCTTTTTGGTTATGGCTATCATTTGGGTAGCAACTGCTTTTTCTGCAAAGCGAGTGGCCAGGAAATCCGGAGGATGGATTTTGCGCATTATTTTCTATGCGACTATAGTTTTATTTATTTATCTACAAAAAAATATTGATTTTTTGACAATTAGTTTGTGGTCAAAAACGGGGACAACTTATATTGTCGCTGACGTTGTCACATTCGCGGGTTTGCTTGTAATGCTTTGGGCTCGTATAAATCTAGGTAAAAATTGGAGCGCAAATATTGTTATAAAAGAAAATCATAAACTTATCACTAGCGGGCCATACGCCTATGTTCGCCATCCGATCTATAGCGGTTTGATTTTAATGGTCTTGGGAATTGTTTTGTATGTTGATACATTAGGCTGGCTAATATTCTTCATTGCATTTTTCTTCGGTGCTTATTATAAAGCTCAGAAAGAAGAAAGGATATTAATAAACTACTTTCCAGACTATCTTGAATATAAAAATAAGGTTAAGACGCTGATTCCATTTATATTTTAACTTGCGATCTATTTAACAAAAAAGGTGCTTGACCCCTTTTATTTTGACCCCTTTTATTTCTAGTCTTGTTTTTATGATTAAATCGTAGTATGGTAAGCGAGTAATAAATAAATTTACAAAAAAATGAGTGACAAATATGTAAAAACAACAACCATTAAATGGGAAGAAATACAGAAAGATGTTTTTGAAAAACAATGTGTTACGAATAAAAATGGATTGAATTTTTCCATTTTAAAAATTAAGCCGAATAAGAAAATTCCATTGCATAATCACACAGACACAAGATATAACTATATTTTAAAAGGAAGTATGTCTGATGAAAATCAAACGTATCAAAAAGGAGATCTGCTTATAAATGAAAAAGGTTCCAAGCATTTTCTCAAGGCAGGTTCCGAAGGATGCGAATTTCTTTTGATATGGAATTAAAAAAAACACAAAATTTGAATTTATTCCAAAAAGCAAAAAATTCTCTTAAATTCCGATATTAGTGATTTAGAAAAATCGAGACTAGAAAAAATTGACACAGGTCTGATATTTTTATATACTACCTAATCAGTTTTTTAACAAAAGAATATTTATCAACTATCACTTTTTATCACTAATCCTAAGAGAAAAGGAGATATCTTATGAGCAAAAAACTAATAGATGAAACGGCTCGAATTTTAAATTCAAAAATAGGTAGTGGCACTCGCGTTTGTGAGTTTTGTACGATTCATGACTCTGTCATCGGGGATAACTGCCTGATTCTTGAGAGAATCTCAATAAAAAAATCTGTAATTGGTGAAGGTAGCGACATCAACGCTGGCACCTATATTGAAAATGCCATCATCGGGAGCGATGTTCAAATTGCCATGAACTGCTGCATCCCGGGCGTTACCCATGATTTTTCAAAAGATAATGGCATAAGCCATAAAGACGTCTTCAAAAGAATTATTATCGAAGACGGAGCATGGATCGGAGCCGGTAGCATTATTATGCCAGGCATAAAGATTGGCAAAGGAGCCATCATTGGTGCAGGAGCACTCGTTAATAAAGATGTTCCCAATCATCATGTCTATATTGGCACACCAAAAGATAATCTTTTGTATCCCATTAAATAACAGCCCGCCAATGGAGAACCCTCCATTCTGGTGGGTTTTCTGTTTTTTTCAGACTTCAAAGCAACAAAAAATACGCAAATTTTGCGTATTTTTTTGCCCGTGAAATTGTTTTTTTTATATTTTCTTACTGAAAAGCTCTGCCGGTTTCAGTTTGATGATAGAGAAAAGATAGATGATTTCCAAGATTCCAATCGTATTTACAACCAGAAGAATCGCGAACCACCACTCCTGCCCTCTTCTTCCTGAATGCCAAAGCGCCAAGCCTTTCCAAAAAATGCTCCACAATAAAAGCAGTGGAAAAACCGGAGCAAACAAATGAATAAGCGGATTAAAATTATACATATTTTTATCTATTGCCTTTTGAATTATTTTTCCTTGTTGACTGTTTTCTTGATTGTTTTGGCCACTCGTGAAGCATCTTTGGATATTTTCTGCTTAGCGGAAGATGCCAACTTGCTCATCGACTTCCAGTGTTTTTTAAGATCAACTGCCAACGCTTCAATTTCCGGCTGACTCGCTTTTTTTCCTTTTTTGTATTCACTTGCCACGGTATCAATAATCTCTTGATAAACCGGTTCGGTAATTTCGCGCGCCTTTTCAAATTTCTCAATAACCTCCCCTTTCATTTTGATAGCCCATGATTTCGCTTGTTGTCTGTGTTTTTTTCCTTTTGGCCCAAAAAGGAAATAGGCTGTCGCCGCGATAGCGGCCAAACTTGCGCCAATCACTGCCAATCCTGCCACTTTCAAATCACTCTTTTTCTTTTGCATATTTTTTATTTTAAAAAATTATTATTTTGTTATTTTATTTTTCCTCTTTTTTCTTACCAGAACTCCTTTTCCGTGCCGGAGGAAAAAACAAGCGGAAAATCAGATTCGCCTCAAGCCTTTCTTTTACTTCAGCGACAAATTCTTCCGATGCTTTGAAATGAATCAGTAATTTTTCCGAAATCAAATAAAAATTCTTGCCCGCCTTAATGAGATAAAACAAGAAAACAGAAAACAACACTGCCAAAATTATTGACGCGACAGAAGAAATAAAAAAGAAAATGTCTGCTTTCATCACTGTTTCCATATTGTGCAGTATATCACATTATCACTCCATTGCATAGATTTTTCTAATTTAAAAAAAATCAGAAAAATCAAAACCAGCTAAACGGATTCCACCACTTGAATACTTTTTCAGAAGAATTATTCTTAGGTTCTGTTTTAATTTGGGGTTGCGGTTCAATATTGTTATTAGGCACACTTAATTCCAGATTCTTTTCTATGTCATTTTTCGAATCATCGTTTTCGCAACCGAAAGATAATTCCTGCCCAATGGATAATTTTGTTTCAATATCGGGATATTTGTCTTGGTTTTTCTCAATGATTTTTTGGTATTGAGTAGCATCGCCATAGACTTGTTTGGCAATTGACCAAAGAGTGTCGCCGGATTGGATTGTGTATGAGCAGATATTGGGAGTTGAATTATCGGAATATACTGACTCATTCGTGTTCTCTGCTGAAGACTGGCTTGTATTTTCATCCTGACTTTGATTTGTAATTGAAATTTGAGTAGCTTTAGTCATTATTGAATGAATTTTACTTGAATCTTCATTGTCGTTGCTATCCGTGGCTTTTATGCGGAAATAATATTTTACATTTGACTGCAATCCATCAATAACGATTTTATGTTTTTTCTCTTTACTATTGTCCTTTTTCTTTTCCTTGAGATTCCTATCTACTCCATATCGAATACTTGATTTGGTGTTATGGTCGGTTTTCCAGGTTATTGTAATAGAATTTTCCGTAGATTCCGCCTTAACACCATGAATATCAAGATCCTTTTCTTCATCAGTATCTTCTTCGACATCTTGCGGACTGGCTACTGAAAAACTAATAAGATAATCGGTGTCGTTAGCATTTTCGGATAAATCCTGACATCTCACATAATAGCTGTATGAACTACCATCGGAAAGATTGGAAATATCTTTGGTATGAATAATGCCATCTTCCGTTGTAAATAATTCGGTCATATCGGCATAAGCGGTACCGGGGGTGTTGGAATATTTACAAGTGGCTGTTTCGCTGGTAGTGAGGCTTAATGTTGTGGAAGTTGTGCCGGAAGATAATTCACTGCTAGGCAAACCTTCCGAGCGCACCGGGGCTTGGGTGTCGGCTTTGGTGAGATTGGAAACATTTGTTGTTCCGGTATTACTGGAAGCATCCGTATCTCGCATATACAAAGTGAAGGTATCACTTTCTGCGATGTCATCCCAGTTGGTGAGGTCGGAAAAACTGGTTACAGTACTAACGCAATTGACCCAATTGGAATTGTCTATGGAACACTCCGGATCAGTGGTTTCGGAATCGGTGAAAGTTATAGTATCATCAGCCGAAACAGCGCTTCCTGATACGGGAGAAGTAACAGTAATCACTGGAGCAACATTATCTGTCAATTCAAATGTGTGATCGGAATAACCTCCTATATAATTAAAGGTGATTTCTCCAGTATCATCAGCAACGCAGGCACTATCAATACAATCAGAGCTGGTAATATTTCCAGTCATCGGATCTTCGCTTACTAACGAACCATCAATAGCAAGAGTGTATGATTTTCCCGCAGTTAAATCTTCAATTGTATGAAGTGTACTATTTTCTCCGAGAGTAGTGGAAGATTCTTTCCATTTTTTGCGGTTAGCTTCCCAAATAATCGCTTCTTCGTCATCAGCCTTGGTAATATCCAGCCATTTCTCTGTCCCGCTTCCCTGCGGAATAATAGAAAGGCTAGCCGTAATTCCACTGGCCGTTTCAGTGTTTCGAAATTTCCCATCCCCATAAATCCGAACATTGGCGGAAATATCCACTTCGTCCGTTCCCATTTCATATGGCGGTTGGTATTCATAGGCTCCGATATCGGGAGTGCCATAAATAGAATTTCCGGCATAATCAACATCCCTTCCTACAACAGTAATACCAGTGTCTATGGCTGGAGAATTCCAATCAGGCTGTCCTGAAGCAAGAACATTAGATTCGCCATCCTCCGAGTCATCAAAACAATTGGTGCAAGTATACCCACCAACCTCATCTTGAACCGCACTTGCATTATTGACAAACAATAAATTATTAGATTGAGAAAGTTCACTTCTGAGTAATATAGCGCTAATACCGCAATTAAGAAAAGTCACATTATTAAAATTCGTCCCTTCTAATCCCGACTGAACATAAACTCCCACTTCCTCATCCGCCGAACAATCGATAACCTGGTTTTGCAATGTATAATCATTCTGGCTCTGACCAATAATCATAATTGGAGGAATAATCTGCACAATACGTCCATTACCTGAATCAACAACATAGATAATTTTTTTTTGCGCATCCACAGAAACGCTAGTCGGATTATTAAATTGTCCTTCACTACTTCCATCACCATATACACCAAAAGAATTGAAATTAGCACCGAAACTCGTGAAATCACTGCCACTATCAATGATAACGATGCGATTATTATCAGTATCGGCTACATATAGTTTGTCATCGCTAAAGAATATGTCTTCCGGAAATCGAAATTGATCAGATCCTGATCCAAGTGATCCGAAAGATTGCCAATTTTCACCTAAAACAGTTCCATTTTCTCCATTATCCATACTGACGATGCGATGGTTACTATTATCGACTATATATATTTTATCGTTCGAATTATCCACAGCAATTCCAGTAGGATTATTAAATTGTCCTACTCCCGATCCAAGCACGCCAAATAATTGCAAATTCTCTCCAAGAACGGTCCCGCTTTCTCCGCTATCCATACTGATAATACGATCATGTCCGGAATCAGCAACATATAACCGATTACTAACACTATCTGCCACGATACCATCAGGTTCTAAAAACAATCCTTCTTCTGGTGAACCATGCTCACCGAATGTCTCCAATACATTGCCCAAGGTAGTTTCTCCTCCTCCACTATCTATCTTCATAATATTATCATTTCCGCTATCAGCCACATACAATTTATTATTTTCATTGTCCAATGCGACTTGATTAGACACTCCAAATGGCGCAATTGGAATTGATGCGTAATTTTCTCCCAGCACAGTACCACCCTCTCCGGAATCTATTCCAACAATACGATCATTACCTGAATCACCGACATAAATTCTATTATTGACATTATCACCGAAAATATAAAATGGACTGTTGAACTGTTCACTTCCCGATCCTGAACTTCCAAAAACTTGCCAATTACCACCCAAGACAGTGCCCCCTTCACCACTGTCAATTTTTACCACACGGTTAGATGAAGAATCAACAATATACAATTTATTATTAACCCTATCAGAAAAAATACCGCTAGGTGCCAAAAATTGACCCGCTCCTACGCCGGAATCACCAAATTCCTTCCAATTACTCCCCATCGTAGTGCCACCGCCGCCACTATCCATACTAACAATGCGAGTATTAAAAAAATCAGAAACATATATCTTATTATTGAAAGTATCTACATATATTCCATCTGGAATATCAAATTGTCCAACCCCTGAACCATATGTACCAAATTCATTCCAGTTTCCTCCTAATGTAGTAGCACCTTCTCCACTATCCACACTGACAATGCGATTATTACCATAATCACTCACATAAACCTTACTATTAGCACTATCAACAAAAATTCCAGAAGCATACAAGAATTGATTAATTCCAGAACCCTCTGAGCCAAAAGATTCCCAGTTTTCACCAAAAACCGTGCCACCCGTACCGCTATCCATACTGACAATTCGGCTATTATTAACATCCGCAACATATAACCGATTATTAGCACCGTCTACGGAAATTCCGAAAGGATAACTAACTTGACCATCTCCAGAACCCTCCGAACCGAAAGATTCCCAATTTTCACCAAAAACCGTGCCACCCGTACCACTATTCACACTAACAATTCGACTATTACCAGAATCGGTAATATATACCTTATTATTAATGCTATCCAGTACCGCTTGAGAAGGAGTTCTTAATACGATTTGCGAAAAATCTGAAGGATTGGCACCAAACACAGAACCATCCACTCCTTCATCCATACGAACGATACTACCATTACCATCTACTGTTCGCTCAACGGTATATATTTTTCCATTTTGTTCGTCCACCAAAACATCAGTTACACTGTTTGCATCCGAAATTTCCGAAAATGCACCTCCAATCCGCACCGAAGATTGACTCAAAGGTCCTAAAATTCCATAAGTATCAATGCGAGAAAAATTCGCCAAATCATCATCAATATTATCAGCCGTCAACCAAACAAAATAAGCATTCACTACTGCAATATCCAAAGGTTGAATCATTCGGGAAACATCGCCAGAATATTCCGTAATTTTAGTGCCACCCAACATCTCTAACTCAGCAAGCGTCAATTCATCTCCATAAAAAGACGGAGCTGAAGAAAATTGAAATAATACATCTTTGACTCTGCGTGTTTGTTTGAAAGGATAAAGCTGAAATCTTATAGACTGTGTATATACAGTATCTATTTTTGCTACCGGAGGTTGCAAAAATATTTGATCATCTTCCAAAATATCAGCTTCGTGATAATCAATTTGTCCGAATCCAAAAGCATTGCGATCATAACCAGTGTTCCAGTTTGTACCAGTCTGACGCAATGCCGCTTTCACATCAAACCAATTCCAAGTAGGATGAAGATAACGAAGGGATGCCATTAATCCGGCATTGGCAGCTGTTATTCCGGACAATGAACTGCAACTAAACACAGTGCAATCCAATCTCCACTCAACTCCATAACCCGTAGTACCACCCTCCCTTCCTGGAGCCATATGAAATATCGGGGGAAAAGTACTTTGCGGTAGTGCCGCACTATAAGCATAATTATGAGCCAAATCATTAGAAATCGATAAGTCATATTCTGAAGCAGTGTCTCCAATATAGTTTGTTGCTGAAGTTGTAAACAGTTGATAAGGGGCTTGCGAAGGCACCAAATTTCCAGATTCATTATAATAATTCGTGGATGAATTAAGGGCGATAGAAGAAGATGTGGAAAATGGTCCCAAGGTACCCATATTAGTACTGTGAACTATCACATCCGTACCAACATGCCCAACGCCAAGCAACATATTTATAGTGCTGACAATAGTAGTGTAGGCATGACGTGAGTCCGACAGTATTTTAACTTCAGCACTCGCTTTCGTTCCGAATATTAATCCACAAGCAACCATCAGGAATATGAGGATTAAAAATCTATCCTTAATTTTAATCATTTTTATTTTTTTATTGTAATTTCAATTTTATTTGAGTGTTGCCATTATAGCATACTTCGGCGGATATACATCTACCAGTTTGGATATTAAAACCGTTCTTTTTTATCGATAAATGTCATATATAATGTCGGGACAATAAACAGCGTGAAGAATGATGATATGGAAAGTCCGAAAATCACAGCGCTACCGAGAGCCGTCCATGTTTCATTGGAAAGCGTGATTGGAATAATACCAGCAATAGTTACGATTGAAGTAATGAAAATCGCCTCGAGCCTGGATTTTCCCGCATCAATGACAGATTCATCAAAAGGAATTCCCGATTTAATATTAAGATTAATCTTATCAATCAAAATAATGGCATTTTTAACTACGATTCCGAAAAGTGCAAGAATTCCAATAAGCCCGGGAAAACTCAAATTCACTTTCAAAAGAGCCATACCAAAGAAAACACCAATAAGAGCCAACGGAAGCGTGACGAGCACAATAATCGCCTTCTTAAATGAATTGAATTGAATCACAAGCGTTGAAACAATCAAAATCATAGCAATAACCATAGCGCGAATAATTGAAAGCACGGATTCCGTATTTTGTTCATTTTCCCCTCCATAACTTATTTCATATCCTTCCGGCAACGAATAATCTTCTGCAATCTTTTTTTGAAATTCCTTAACAACTTCAGTTGAACTCGCGGTTCCGCTCACATCCGCCGTCAATAAAACTGTCCGTTTTTGATTGATGCGTGAAATTGAACCAACTGACGGAGTTAATTTTACGGTCGCGACATTCTTAATGAAAACTGGTTGATTTTTTGCATTCAAAATTTGCAAATTTCTGATAGCATCCAGAGTTGGAATTTTATCCTTGGCAAAGCGTGCGATCACTTCTACATCTTTATTTTCACGAATAACTGTTGTCACAGATGTTCCTGAAATCGCCGTACGCAAAGTAGATCCGACAATGCCAGTATTAAGATCATACAATTCCATTTTTGCACTATCAAGAATAAATGTATATTCTGCCGGTGCATCTTTAAGAGAAATATCCGAATTAACTGTTCCTGAAATAGAATCGACTAGTGGCTTTAAATCATTAGCTATCTTATCCAGCGTCTGCAAATTTTCTCCGCTTATTTGTGCCTGAAAAGCTTTACCGGAAGGAGGACCGCCGGAAGGAGTAGAAACTGTAATTGTCGCATCTTGAATATCAGCAAGAGATTGACGAATTTCATCGGCAATATTATATGCCTTAATATTGCGATCTTCCGGATCTGTGAGTTTAATCGTGATCGAGGCAGTATTAGAATTATTCAATCCTCCTTCTCCGATTTTCGAAGTTGATCCTGGATTACCTACGATTGTAGAAAAATTCACAATATCAGGAGTTTTTAACAATCTTTTTTCCACTTCTTGAGTAATTGCATCCGTTTGATCTAAATTCAAACCAACCGGTCCGCGTATGCTCAAATACAAAGCATCCCCATCCGATACAGGAAAAAATTCAGTTTTCACAACTCCGGTAATTGGCAATGCTATTGCGAAAAGGAAAAGAATAACTGCTGAAAGCAAGGTGATAATCCTACGTTTTCGCGACATCGTAATCATTCTTAAATATTTTTCATAAACTGGAAGAACGCGATCAAAATGAATAACTCCGTGAATAATTTTTCCAAAAAAAGTTGCCTCTTCCCGATTTCCTTGAGAGAGTAATTTCCGTTTAATATTTTCATCATCCTCCCATTCTCTTTCAACTAAAATTGCATTTTTCCGCAAAATATTTTCCCCCTTGTTAAAATACCAAAAAATCATCCGGACTATAATACCAAATAAAAATACTGCGAATACATATCCTCCAATCGAATGGCGCGCTACTATTAACAATCCCAATCCCAAAACAAGAGTAAAAACAAGCCAAAATAATTTCTTTGTCATCCTAACCCTTTCAAGTACTGCCGCCAAAGGATGATTAACAACAAGAGCAATCAAAAGGGATGAAATTAATGTCACAGAAACGGTAATAGGAATTGATTTGATAAACTGTCCTATTATTCCCGATGCCATTAAAAGAGGTAAAAATGCCCAAACAGTGGCAAGTGTCGTTGAAACCAAAACCACTTTAAAATCATTAAGAACCAGCAAAACAGCTTCTTCCGGCGTGAATTTTCCGGTTTTCATATATTGCTTAGTGGCAGAAACCACCACAATAGCATCGTCTACCAGAAGACCCAATGAAAGAAGCAATGCAAAAATCGAAAGAAAATTAAGAGAAGTTCCCGTTGCCTGCATCACACCGAAAGTCACGAAAAAAACCAACGGAATTGCAATTCCCGCCACGAGTGCTTCTTTTAATCCCACAACAAGAAACAAAATTCCCACCACTAAAGACAACGTTAATAAAAAGTCGTGAGTCAGTTGATTGAAATCTTTCCCGATATTCTCCGCCTGATTAATTGTGTCGTCATATGTAATTCCGGCCGGAAAAGTTTTAATCATTTGATCTATTTTTTTCTGCGCACTGTCTACTGTTTCAATAATTGAACCGCCTGTTCTCTTAACAACTTGCAGCGTAATAGCATTTTGAGGTTTTTTTCCATCAAGAGAAAAACGTGAATAAATAGTCTTCTCGATAGATTTCTCAGAAACATCTGCAATATCTTTCAAGAAAACCACCGCTCCTTGTTCGGTATGAAAAATCGGAATTTCACCCAAATCCTTGGCGGTATAAAATCGACCATCAGCTCGAACAGGATTATTGAATTCCGACCCTTCAAAATTTCCAGCAGGAATCGCGTGATTTGCCGCGGAAATTTCTTGATTTGACCGCTCAACAGAAATATTATAAAGTGCCAATTTTTGCGGATCATAAGCAACTTCAAACTCTGATTGATCTCCTCCGGAAATGTTCACTTCCCTGATTCCGGGAATTTTTTCCAATTCATCTTGAATTTTTTCTCCATATGTTCTTAATGTAAATCCATCATACGGACCAACAAGAGCAAAAGTTACAATCGGGGTGTCGTCCAGTGAAATTTCCATTACTTGCGGATCTGATGCATCCTCAGGAATATCATTTCTAATTGCCGGAAGTTTATCTCTCAATCTTCTAATTGCTTCGTCGATATTTTGATCAGCATCAAATTCAACCACTACGGTTGAAGATGAATTTGCTGAAGTGGATGTGATTTTATTAATTCCGCTTACACCAGAAATAGCGGTTTCTATTTTCTTCGTAACAAGCTCTTCCATATCAGAAGGAGGCACTCCGGGATATGACGCACTAATAATCGCAGTAGCAATTTTCACTTCCGGATTCGACTCGCGTGGCAACTGCAAAAAAGAATACATCCCCCAGCCGGAAATTAAAATTATCAAAAGAATAACCACTCGGAAATTTGAAACAAAAAAATTAAGCCAAGTTTTTTTGAGTTCAGGCCTGAATTCCAACTTTTCCAAATACGCAGAATCTGACGATTGAAAACTATTTTTTTTCTGATTATCCATAATTTATTTATTATTGCCTTTTTATTTCTACACTCTCCCCTTCCTGCACGAGTTTATTGCCATCTGTTATAATCATAGTTTCCGGAGAAATTTGAGCGGAAATTTCTACAGTTTCCCCATTAACCTTCACGATCTCCACAATGACTTTTTTAACAATATTATTTTCAACCGTGAAAATATAATCTTCATTTTGACCAACATTAATTACGGACAATGGCAAAATAAAATTACTGTCTATGCTTGGTTTTATTATATTTTCAATATCAACGATTGCAATTGTTCCAGAAAACAATCCTTTCGCGTCACGATTCTTAGGATAAGCTTCAATTAAAAAGCGTTTTGTAGATTGGTCCGCCACAACTGAAATATTTCGAATTATCAACGGAATTGAATTATTGGCATCGTCCAGCGCAACAACTTCTTGCCCGTAATTCAACAAAGTGCGTTGCTCCTGATCGACATAAAATTGAACTTTAATATTAGAAGATTTACTGACGACGGCAATGAGCTGTCCAACAGAAACAGAATCACCAACAGAAACAGCCTTATTCGTAATCACCCCGGAAATCGGACTTGTAATCAAGCGACTATCAATTGAACCATTAAGACCGAGTATCGCATTTTCATACTGCAATTTTGCAATATTTCTTTGAGTTTTGGCGCTGTCTTTTTCTGCACTGCTTGCACTGCTAGAATCCTTCAAGCGGGCATATTCATCTTTTGCAAGACCATAGGATTTTTTCGCCTGCTCCGCTACGAGTTGCAATTGCTGAACTTGAATATTTTGAAAACCTTTTTCACCGACCGCCAATGATCCGGAATCATCAATTCTCGCCAACAGCGATCCCACTGCAACCCTACTTCCGATATCGCCTGTGGCACTCACAACCGTTCCGGCGGATTTTGCAGTAATTTTAATCTCTTGATCTCCCACAAACATTGCCGGAAATTGATTTTTTTGCACGATTATTTTACTATCGGCAGCTGACTGAACAAAAATACCAATAGGCTTCCTGGGCGCATCCTGGGATGATGCCGGTTTTTTTCCAGATAAAATTGCAGACGCAGAAAAAGCAACTGCGACCACGAATATAGATACGATAATTTTTTTCTTATTCATATAATTTTTTAAAACTTAAATATTTTTTCCAATTTATCTTCTTCATTATCAAGAATCAAATTCATTTTTTTGATAAAATCCTTATGCTGGGAAACCTCTTTGGCGGTAAATTTTTTTTCAAAAGAAATTTGCGCCTTTTCCAATCTTTTTTTCAAATCAATTATTCTTTTCTTCCCGGAAAAAGTGAGCTTAATTAATACTTTGCGCTTATCATTACTGTCGCTGGCATAATTCCTGGTGATATATTGTTCCTTTTCCAGAAAAGTCAGTCGCTGACTCATATTCGACTTTGTCGCTCCAGTTTTTTTAATCAACTCACTTACAGTCATCTGACTCCCATTTTTCAACAACATCAGTATTTTTACACTAATTGAGGACAAGCCCATCGGCTTAAAAATATATTTATCAGCAATCAATTCAAGTCTATGTGACAGGCAAATCATTGCTTCGGCTGGCGAAAAAGAATTAGTTATTTTCATAAAAAAATATTATTAAAAAGTTGACACCTAAATAGTTTATCAATAAACTATTAAACTGTCAAGCCATTAAAACGACAGGTTTTCCGTTAAAAAATATAGTGGTAGAATAAAGTATACCTATTAAAAGCGCCATCTTATTTTGAAATTAAAATATTTATTCATAATTTTCGTTATTTTTATACTCGTTTCAGCGAGATGGTTCTTTTTCGATTTCAAAAACGATCCGCCCTCCACTTCTTCCGTTATTTCCATCCCTCCTTCTTCCGAAGTGTCCGAAATAACGCAAACGGCAGACACCCCTCCAGAATCTTCCGAAAACACAAATCCTCCGTCATCATCTTCAGAATCTGCTCTGGAAAATATCCAGACACTGCCCGAATACGTAAACTTGAAAGTTCCTTTTACATCCCAATCGCCACATCAAAACTGGAATATGCCCTACCAAGAATTCTGCGAAGAAGCATCGATGCTAATGGCAGCCAGCTATGCCAAAAGTCAAACGATTTCCGATCCGGAAGATGCTGACAAAAAATTAAAAGCACTCCAAAAATTCGAAATGGAAAAACTTGGATTTTATCAAGATACCACTATCGAAGAAACAGCTATGGTTCTCCGAGAATATTTTAACTTAAAAAATATAGCTATCATCAATAATCCTTCTATCACAGACATTCAAAACGCATTGGCGGAAAACAAAGTATTAATCCTTCCCTTTGCCGGACAACAGCTCGGTAATCCGAATTTCAAACAACCGGGACCAATCTATCATATGCTCGTTGTCAAAGGATACACAAAATCAGGAGATTTCATTACCAATGATCCAGGAACCAGAAAAGGAGCGGACTATATATACAAGGCATCTGTATTGATGAATGCACTTCACGATTGGAATGGAGGAAATGTGACTACTGGAAAAAAAATTATGATCAGTGTTGAATAAAATCTCGCTTTTTTTCCGACAGGAAATAATCAATAAAATATACTGCCTTGACACGCATAATAAAATGGCATACTATTCTAATATATATTAGAATAGTATAATTTTATGAAATTTGAATGTTGCGCCAAAAATTCTGCGGAAGCGGAAAATATCAGTAAAACATACGCTTTTCTTCGCGCTATTTCTGATCCAAACAGATTGAAAATACTTTGCGTTCTGAGAAAAAGCTCCAAATGCGTATGTGAAATAGTTCCAGAAATTGGAATATCCGACAAGCTGGTTTCGCACCATCTCAAACAACTCAAAAATATTGATTTACTTTCTGAAAAACGCGAAGGAAATTTCATCCGCTACTCTCTCAACAAAAAATCCATCAAGAAATACCAGAAAATTTTTAATCAACTAATAAAATAAAAAAATGAATATTAAAATTTTGGGCACCGGCTGTCCTAATTGCCAAAAATTGGAAGCCAACACGAAACAAGCATTGAAAGAATTAAACTTACAGAATGAAATTGAAAAAATAACTGAAATTCAAGATATTATGAGTTATGGAGTTATGAGTACGCCCGCCCTACTTATCAATGAAGAAATCAAGGTTTTTGGAAGAGTGGCAGAAGTAAAAGAAATAATAGCTTTTCTCCAAAAATAATAATGAATACATTTTACTTAATCCAACTTTTCGCCGATTGGATCACTTATTCAATATTCGACATTGATAAAGAAACGCTACTCGCATCAGCAGTTAACTTTTTTATTTTCGATACGATAAAAATTCTCTTGCTTTTGATTGTGATAATTTTCACAGTGTCGATTATCCGGTCATTCCTGCCTCCGGAAAAAATCAAAAACATTCTTTCGCATAAGAAAAAATATGTCGGAAATGTTTTAGCCTCACTTCTTGGAATCATTACTCCATTTTGCACCTGCAGTGCGATTCCATTGTTTTTGGGTTTTTTGGAAGCCGGCGTTCCGCTCGGGACAACTTTTTCATTTCTCGTTGCTTCGCCGATGATCAACGAAGTGGCGCTAGTCCTACTTTTTGGAATGTTTGGATGGAAAATCGCCTCTCTTTATGTCGCAAGCGGTTTAATCATTGCCATTGCTTCTGGGATTATCATTTCTCATTTGAAAGTAGAAAATCTGGTGGAGGAGTTCATCTGCAAAAACAATCAAAATGGAAAACTCTTATTGCCGTCTTTGAATTGGAAACAAAGAATTGATTATGCCAAAAATTACACCATTGGAATTATTAAAAAAGTTTGGCTATATATTTTAATTGGAATTGGCATCGGCGCGTGGATTCATGGTTATGTACCGACTGATTTCTTGATGCAATACGCCGGAAGTGACAAATGGTACGCCGTACCGCTAGCTGTCCTGATTGGTGTTCCGCTCTATTCCAACGCCGCCGGAGTCATTCCGTTAGTTGGCGTCCTTACTGAAAAAGGCGTGGCGATAGGAACAAGCCTGGCTTTTATGATGGCAGTAACCGGACTTTCACTGCCGGAATTTCTGATTCTCAAAAAAGTGATGAAATTAAAATTGATTCTTATTTTCGCCGGCATAGTCGCAACGGGAATCATCTTTACCGGCTATCTTTTTAACATAGTTTTGGGATAAATAAACCTGGCACTTTTCAAATTACAAAAAGTACTGTACTATTGAAATTCAAGCGCGTAAATTGAATTTTCAAAATCAAACATATGGCAAAAGACGATGTAGCAATACGTTTTAACAAGGTTTCATTTGAATATGGGCACGGCAAACCAATCCTCGATGAGGCTTCTTTTGCGCTTCGCGCCGGAACAAAAATGACAATTATGGGGCAAAATGGAGCCGGAAAAAGCACCGTCCTCAATTTAATTACCGGCTCGCTCAAAGCAGATGACGGTTCAATTTATGTCGATCCAAGCCTCAAAATCGCCTACGCCAAACAAGTCATCCCACGCGAGCAAATGGAGCTTTCCGTTAAAGAATTTTTCGAAAAATGTTTCGACGAAAAAATATACAGCATCGCTCCAAAAATCGACAAAGTACTTGAATTGGTAAATTTAAAAGCCCCGCACGAAAAAATAATCAAAAGTTTTTCTGGCGGACAGCAAGCGCGGCTTCTCTTGGCATCGGCACTAATCCAAAATCCGGATTTGCTAATTCTCGACGAACCAACCAACAACTTAGACAAAGCAGGAATCGCCCACCTCACCCAGTTTTTAATGAACTATGGAAAAACTTGCATCGTAATTTCTCATGATGCGGACTTTTTGAATTCTTTCACGGATGGAGTGCTTTATTTGGATATTTTTACGCACAAAATAGAGCAATATCTCGGAGATTATTATGTTGTGGTGGCGGAAATCGCGGACCGAATCGAAAAAGAAAAAATGAAAAACGCGCAATATGAAAAAGAAATTATCGCCAACAAAGAAAAGGCTAACTTTTTCGCCAACAAGGGAGGAAAAATGCGCTTGGTCGCACGAAAAATGCGCGACAAGGCGGCGGAAATGGAAGAATCCAAGGTTGACGTGCGCCGCGAGGACAAAGCAATTAGAAACTTTGATATTCCTGCTCAAGAAGAACTGCTGGGAGAAATTCTTAGCATCAACTCGCTCACAGTTATCAAGGACCACCAACCGACAGAAAAAAAGGTAGAAATTTCTCTCAAGAAAAATACTCATTTATTGCTTGCCGGACCCAACGGAATTGGAAAAAGCACCCTGCTTGAATCACTAGCATCAGGAAAATCCAAAAACGCCAAAATTGCCGACGGAATCAAAGTTGGATATTACCGCCAAGATTTCTCGACGCTCAATTTTGAAGATACTGTCCACGATTCGCTTTTGGAAGTAATGGAGAAAAAAGACGAGGAAGTGATGCGCTCTATCGCCTCTGGATTTCTTATTGATAAAAAAATTATCGGCGCCAAAATCGGATCGCTCTCTGAAGGGCAAAAAGGATTGGTGGCTTTTGCCCGCCTGACACTCCAACATCCGGGACTGCTCATTTTGGATGAACCGACCAATCACATCAATTTTCGCCATTTGCCCATTATTGCCAAAGCCCTGAATGACTACAAGGGCGCAATGATTCTAGTGAGCCACGTACCGGAATTCGTCGAGCAAGTCCGCATTGACGAAATTTTGGATTTGGAAAAATAATAATCCAGCAAACACCAATTACATATTTTCTTCTTCAGAATAAAAAAATTACAAAATATTCAAGCGTCAAACCTCAATCTTGGAAAAAAGATAACTGCCGACAGCCAAAACAATAACAGTAAGAATTGACAGTATAAAAAAATCGGCATGGAAAGTAAAATGCATTTGTCCGGAAAGAATCCCTCTGATTCCATCCACTCCGTATGACAGAGGATTAGCATAAGCAATTAACTGTATCGATTTCGGAAGTCCGCTAAGAGGAAATAGCGCGCCGGACAAAAAGAAAAGAGGCATAATCAAAAAGTTCATAATAATAGGAAACGCTTGCATATCCTCCATTTTTGAAGCAATCGCCGTTCCAAATGCCGTAAAGAAAAAAGCGATCAATATCATAAATATCAGAGCAAATGGAGCCAAAAATATATTTTCCGGACGAAAACCGACCCATAAAGCAATGAAAAACACTACCAGTCCCTGCAAGGTCGCAACCGTCGCTCCTCCGAAAGTTCTTCCTAACATTATTGTCCAGCGCGGAACCGGCGCTACTAATGTTTCCTTGAGAAATCCAAATTGCCGGTCATAAATCACTTCAATTCCAGAAAACATCGCCGTAAAAAGTATACTCATCGAAATTATTCCGGGAGCGATAAACTGAATATAATTTCCGCCACCCGCTTTCTGGTAAATCGGTCCGAACCCAAATCCAAGAGCCACCAAAAAAAGCACCGGCTGAGCAAGAGATCCGATCATCCTGGCGCGCGAACGGTAGTATCTTTTAATCTGTCTTAACCAAAGAATAAATATTATTTTCAAATAATTTGTCATCTTCTCCATAATCGACTCATATTTCTTAATTTATCAACACTACTAGCACCCTCCTCGCGAATTTGCTTGCCGGTAAGACTAAGGAATGCGTCCTCCAATGTTTCCGTTTTCGTTTTTTCTTTCAAATCGGAAGCAGTTCCTTCTGCGATTATTTTTCCATTATCAATAACAGCAATACGATCCGACATACGATCCGCTTCTTCCATATAATGAGTGCTGAAAAAAACCGTTATTCCCTCTTTTTTATTCATATCATTGATATATCCCCACAAATAATTCCTCGTCTGCGGATCAAGACCCAATGTCGGTTCGTCAAGAAATATTATTTTCGGATGGTGCAAAATCCCTCTGGCAATTTCAAGTCGACGTTTCATTCCTCCGGAAAATTCTTTTACCAAATCATTCCGCCTTTTTTCAAGGTCTACTATTTTAAGCAACTCGCCAATTCTTTCCCGGCGGATTTTTTTAGGAACGCCATACAAAACGCCGTGAAATTCCAAATTTTCAAAAGCAGTGAGTTCATCATCAAGACTCGGATCCTGGAAAATTATTCCAAAAGAACGGCGGACATCGTCAGGATTAGTTACAGGATCAAATCCATTGATCAATATACTGCCGCTTGTCGGCTGAAGAAGAGTTGTAAACATTTTTATCGTAGTAGTTTTTCCAGCGCCGTTTGGACCAAGAAACGCAAAAATTTCTCCCCTCGCCACAGAAAAAGAAACACCGTCGACGGCAGTTATATCATCAAACTTTTTTACCAAATTTTTAACCTCAATAATATTTTCCATAACTCTATTAAAATATACGCGCATACCACAATCAAATATGCGCCAAAAGTATTTGAATAATTTCAACTAAAAAAGATTCTGCTTACTTGAAAATTACTTTATTCTTTTTCAATTCTTTTATCAGAATCTCCACATGTTGCTCAGTTTCATCATTCAACTTTCGCAAAACATTCTTTAGTGTTTCGGATGCCGGCGCAAATATATCGAAGCATTTTTTCTCCAGCATCGACCGTTCGATGCGCAATGCCGTAAGCAGCGCGTCTTGATGCGATATTTTTTCATTCTTTGCCTTTTCTATTTGTTCAATCACAAAATCCATAACATACCTGATTACTCCGCGGGAAAACTTATTTTCGATAATTCCTCCCTCTTTATCTCCGCTTTCATAATTTCCACTGATAGAAGCGGCATGCGCCACTTCTTCTTCTGATAGTCTTTCCCAAAAATCTTTTTTTTGCGGAATATTAAGCGCGTAAAAAGCATAGAGCTTGCTGATATTAAGCTCGTTTTCTTTAAATAAAATTATGATAGGTTTTCCTTCCATATCACTTCCCTTTTATTTCTTTTCCTTAATTATATACAAAACTTCAAAACAAGTCTAGCTGTTTAATGCTATTTTATTCTTATTTTCCCGCAAACATAAAACGCGCCCTCAGGCGCGTTTTATGTTTTTCAATCAACAAAAGTAAGGGCTATTCCTTTCTGATCGGCTCTTCCTGTACGGCCGATTCGGTGCACATAATCTTCATATGTCGCCGGAACATCAAAATTAATCACGTGGCTCACATTCGGAATGTCCAATCCTCTGGCAGCAACATCAGTCGCTACGAGAATATTGATCATACTATCTTTAAACATCTTAAGTGCTCGCTGACGCCTATTTTGCGGTTTGTTTCCATGAATCGCTTCAGATTTTAATCCTTTTTGATACAACTTACTGCAAAGTTTATCCGCTCCATGCTTTGTACGGGTAAATACCAGCACTTTTTCAAAGTGAGTTTGAACAAGCATTTCACACAAAACTTCAACCTTGTCTTCTCCTCCTGCAACGCGGACGATATTTTGATCAATCTGTTTGGATGTTTCTCTGGTTACAATAGAAATACGTTCCGGATTTACCAAAAATTGTTTTACCAATTTCTCAATTTCCGCTGAAAATGTCGCAGAAAAGAGCATTATCTGCCTTTTCTTTGCCACCAGCGACAAAAGCAATTTCACGTCATTAATAAATCCCATATCCAACATTCGGTCAGCTTCATCAAGAACTACATTCCCGACTCGAGATAAATTAAGCACCTTTCGGTCAATCAAATCTTTCAATCTTCCCGGTGTTCCAATTACCACATTATGCCTTGATCGCAGTTCCATAATTTGTCTTTGAATACTGGCGCCTCCGACAACAACAACGGAATGAATATTCATCCCTTTTGCAAATAAAGAAAATTCTTCTTTTATTTGAATCGCCAGTTCTCTTGTTGGAACAACAATGAGAACTTTTTCTTCCGGATTTTTCAGTATTTTGTCAATCATTGGAATTAAAAAAGCAGCCGTTTTTCCAGTTCCGGTATTAGCCAAACCAATTACATCCCTTCCGGACAAAACAACCGGTATTGCCTTATCTTGAATAGGAGTTGGTGTTTTATATCCGCGACCGATAATGGATCGCTTCAAAACATCGGAAATTTCCAATTCTGTGAAAGAATATCGGGGCTTGAAAACTTCTTCCGTCCCTACTTTTTCCGCTTTATTAATAAAACGGCTGATGTCAATTTTGTTACCAGCAAATCTTCTTCTTCCAGACTGGGAATTGCCCCGAGAAGACCTTTTTTTCCAGCCGTTATTAGCGCGCGGCTGACGCGTGTTTGTTCTGTTGTACATAATATTTCAACATAAAAAAATTAAATGTTTTATGCTGAAATACCGCAAGAAGTATCCACATAAAAATTAAGTATATCACTCCTTGTTTCTTTTGTCAAGGTCGCGTTCTCTTTCCCGAATTCACCTCTGCAAGCATTGCCACTTTTGGGAAAAAATGGGAAAATGAACGATAGAAGCAATTTCCTGCGTATTTACTTATTAAGTCCTTATGATTTTGATTATTTGATGGATATATACACCAACAGAAACATATACCAATCAACAGAACCGGAAGAAAAGAAAAAACGCAAATTGAAAATCATTTATTTGATAATCATTGCGCTTGTTTTTTATTTTATTTTTAACAAATTTTCATCCTCAAAAGAAATTGTCCTTGAAAAAGAGCCGGAACTTGCTCTCAAGGAAAATACCCAGCCGGAAAAAAAATCTCAGCGCGTCGACAGCCACATCATCTCGGAAGGAGACATTCCGGCTGAAGTATTTTCTGAACATGGAAAATTTAATGCCAATGACACCGAAAAAATTCTTTCAGTAGCAATGGACACCTATGACTTTTCCAATTTGAAAATCGGACGCGATATCCGCTTTTATTTTGACGCAGATGAAAAAGCTGTACGAATGGAATACGACCACGACACAGAAACGATGATCGTTATTTACCGGGAAGGAGAAAAATTTTCCGTAAAAAAAGAATCCATTCCCTATGAAGTTTCCACTGAAAACATCAGCGTTAATATTGATAACTTTCTTTATATCGATGCGATGAATGCTGGAATTTCCGAAGCTACAATTTTGGAAATTGCGGATATTTTTTCTTTTGATATAGACTTCACAACTGAAATACGACAAGGAGACAGCTTCACGGTTATTTATGAAAAAAGAACCAGAGATGGAAAACAAGCTCCGGATGGAAAAGTTTTAGCTGCCAAATTCACCAATACCGGGAATGATTATTATGGCTATTATTTCGATAATGGAGATGAGGATGGACATTATGACAGCGAAGGACATTTTCTAGTTCGCCAATTTTTGCGCGCTCCGCTCAGTTATCGTCAAATAACATCCGGGTATACCGGAGCCCGCCTCAATCCAATTACAAAAACCGTCAGTGCCCACTATCAAATCGATTATGCGGCCCCCACCGGAACTCCTGTCGTAGCTACCGCCCGCGGGGATATTGTAAGCGCTGGCTGGGAAGGCGGTTGGGGAAATATCGTCCGCCTTCGCCATTCCAATGGATATACCACTCATTACGGACATCTCAGCTCTTTTGGCAAAGGGATAAAATCCGGAATGCAAGTTTCCCAAGGGCAAGTAATCGGCTATGTCGGCTCTACCGGCTGGTCAACCGGTCCGCATCTTGATTATGGAATAAAATTAAACGGCACGCCAATTAATCCGCTCGCAATGAATCTTCCTAAGGGCGACCCGCTAAGTGCAGATAAAATGCCGGAATTTGAAAAAGTAAAAGAAAAATACAATTTAATGTTTCAATAAAAGAAAGTTCAGTTTAATGGTATAATTTGAATAATAAGCAAGTCTAAATAAAAAAAATATGAACACGGAAGAAGAAATTCCAAAGAAAAAAACCCACACATTACTGGTTTCTGATTTTCACCTGGGATCAAAAGTAAGCCGTAGCCAAGAAGCTGCTCAATTACTAAAAAGCATTGAGTTTGAAAGACTCATTTTATTAGGGGATATTTTTGAAAATCTCAATTTTAACCATTTAAGGAAACAAGACTGGGAATTCCTTTCCTTGATTAGTAAAATTTCAGAAAGCAAAAAAGTAGTATGGATTGAGGGAAACCACGATAGCGGACTAACACAAATATTTACCGTACTTACAGGAGTAAAGGTTCATAAAACCTATCATTGGAAACATAAAGGTAAAAAATATTTCGCTATTCACGGACATCAATTTGATAATTTCTTAGTGGACAATGCCGTTATCAGCATCGTGGCAAATCAAATATACAATTTTATTCAAATAATAGATTTCCAAGACCGCAGAGTAAGCCGGTATATTAAAGAAAAAAGCAAAGGCTGGCTCCGCCTTTCGGAAAAAGTCGCCACGCGGGCGCTGCTATACGCGAAACTTATCCGCGCCGATTATATCTTTTGCGGACACACTCACAAAGCGATGCAAAGAGAGGATGGGGATATTAAGTATTATAACTGCGGATGCTGGACGGACATTCCCGCCGCATTCGTAACAATCGATGAGGACGACATTAAAATAAATTATTGGAATTAAGGTATTAATGTTAAAATGTGTGATAAATAAATAAATTTTAAAAATATGCAGACAATAAAAGTTGTAAATATAAAATGCTCAGGATGCGCGGCGCAAATAAAAAAATCCCTGGAAAGTTCCGGAATTTCCAATGTAAATGTTGACATTGCCAATCAAGAGGTTTCCTTTGAAGGAAATTTAAATGAAGCAAAAAATAAGTTGGAAAAGATAGGTTATCCGGCTGCCGAAAGCCGGCAAGCAAAAAGCTTGCTTAAAAAAGCGCAATCCTATGTTTCTTGCATGATTGGAAAAACATCCGAAAAGAAATAACTTAGAAATAAAAAAAACAGCCTTCGTATTAATTTAAAAGGCTGTTTTTTTGTACTGTTTTCTAGTAATCTTTCAATTTGCTTATTCCTTTATGATCTCGAATTTTTTCCAAAGCTTTGGCTTCAATTTGGCGGATGCGTTCCCGGGTTACTCCAAATTCCTGCCCCACTTCTTCCAATGTATGAGTCACTCCATCTTCCAGTCCAAAACGGATCTTAAGAATTTTCTGCTCCCTGGGCGTAAGTTCGCTAAGCACTTCAATTACATGGCTTGTGAGTAATTTTCTTGATGCTGCCTGATGGGGCATAATAGTTTCAGTATCCTCAATAAAATCTCCCAGCACACTTTCATCATCACTATCTCCGACCGATGTTTCAAGGGAAACGGTTTCTTGGGAAATTTTTTGAATATGTCTGATTTTATCCACTTCCATTTCCATTTCCGCAGCAATCTCTTCTGCCAAAGGTTCGCGTCCCAACTCCTGAACAAGACGACGAGTTATTTGAATATATTTATTGATAGTTTCCACCATATGCACAGGAATACGAATCGTCCTTGATTGGTCAGCTAATGCGCGAGTAATGGCTTGCCTGATCCACCAAGTTGCATAGGTAGAAAATTTATATCCCTTGCGATAATCGAATTTTTCCACCGCGCGAAAAAGTCCGATATTTCCCTCTTGAATTAAATCCAAAAGCCCGAGATTATGGGAACGTCCGACATATTTTTTTGCAATACTTACAACCAAGCGCAAATTCGCCTCAGTAAGCTGTTTTTTTGCAGCCAAATCCCCTTTTTCATTCAATTTCGCCAATCGAATTTCATCCTCGGATTTGAGCAAAGGAACTCTTCCAATTTCTTTCAGATACATTTGCACAGAATCAGATGAATTCGCTTCTCCTTCTTCTATCGCCTGTCTGTTCTTTTCTTTTCTGGCTTTTTCCTTTTCGAAATTTTCCGCTGTCGCATCCACCTCCATCTTAATCATTTCATTTGAACCAACCACACGGATTCCATTAGTTTCCAGTTTTTCATATAAATTCTCCAAATCATCCAAATCCTTTTCTATTTCTGGAATAATATGAATTATTTCATCCTCTGTTATGAACCCTCTTTGCTTGCCCCTGGATACAAGCTCTTCCAAAAGATCCGCGTTCTTTTCTTTTGACGAACTATGTTTGGAGGTTTTTTTTACCGAAGAAGATCCTTTTTTTTCCGCGGATGATTTCCGGGAAAAATTACTCTTGGAGGTATTTTTTGCACTCTTTTTTCCGCTTTGCTTTTTTTGAGCAGATTTTTTAACGCTCTTTTTCTTGGCGCTTTTAACAGCAGGCTTTCCTTTTGCTGTTTTTTTCTTTTTTTGCACAATTACCTTCCCGCTCTTCTTTTTTACACTGTTTTTTTTCTTCGTTGGCTTATTCATGGCTTATTTAAAATATACTTAAAAGCTAAAAATTATCATACTGCTAATTTTATACTACTTCTCCGGCAAAAACAATGTTTCAATTCATTTATCGAAACAAATCTGAAAATTCCCGGGTTAATCTTTTTACTTCTTCCTTACTGCCATTTTTTTCTGCCGCAGCAATTTTCTTCGCTAGAAGATCAATTTTTTCTTTTTTCTTTTCCCTGCTCAATTCTTCCATGAGTTGTTGAAAATATTTCCAATCACTTTCAAATGTTTGCTCTCCGCTTTTTTCTTCACTTTCAGTTTCCGCTTCCCCTGAAAATTTTAATTTCCGCAAAAATTCCCTCATTTCCTCGTTTTTTATGGATAATTCAAACCTGTCAAATTTAAAATCATTTTCTTTTCCAATTATCAAAACATCAGAAAGAAAATTATTTTCTCCTAAGTATATTTCTATTTCATTGTGATATTCTTCTTCGGCCTTTCTCCAAACTTCATCATTTTTTAAAAACAAAAATAAAATCTTCTCGCTGATTATTTCACTTCTCTTTTTCGCCTGAAAGGGAAGTTTTTTTTCATTCATCTCCACTTCTTCTTTTTTTAGATATTGACTCTTTCCTCTCGTTTTTCTGGAAATTTCATCATAAATTATTTTTTCATCAATATTTAGCCGCTGAGCCAATATTTTCCCCCAATGCTGTTTGTCGATTTCTTTTGGAAAATTGGAAATAAGAGAAACAGCCTCATCAACGATTTTTTTCTTCTCTGCTATATTATTCACATCGTACCGGGAAAAAAGATTTTGCAAAAAATAGTCCATAGCTCCAACAGCCTCCTTCACCAGTTTTTTCAATTCTTCCGGACTCTTTTTTACAACATCCGCCGCATCCTTTCCTTCTTTGGGAATAATAATAGAAACATTCAAATCATTTGCAAAAGCCATCTCGCAACTCCTGAAAACCGCTTGCCTTCCGGCCGAATCAGCGTCAAAAAACAAACATAAATTCTTGGTATACCGCTTGATTATTTCTATTTGCTGTTGAGTAAGCGCTGTTCCGGAAACTGCGATAACATTTTCTATTCCAGCCTGGAAAGACGCGATTACATCCATATTTCCTTCTACTAAGATAACCTGATCTGCTTTTTTTATGGCATTTTTCGCCTTATCAATCCCGTAAAGAATCCGTCCTTTATGATAAAAATCAGTTTCGGGCGTATTTACGTATTTGGCCTGCGATTCATCTCCTCCTGGAGCGACACGCGCCGTAAAGCCCACAATCCTCCCCATTGAATCAGTAATAGGAAACACGATCCTATCTCGAAAACGATCATAATACTTACGGACAGTTCCATTGTTTTGCTTCTCTACTACTACTCCTGTCCGTGAAATTTCTTCCATTGAAAATCCCCGCTCTAATAAAAAATCTGCTAAATTGCTCCATCCGTTGGGCGCGTAACCCAATTGAAAAGCATTAACTGTTTTCTCTTGCAGTCCCCTTTCGAACAAATAATTCAGGATTTTTTCTTTCCCCAAGCCGTCCCAAAGCTGTTTTTGATAAAATTTGGCCGAGAGTTCCAATATTTCCATTCCCCGATTTTTCGTCTTCTCTGCTTGCGCGTTATATTGAGAAATTTCAACACCGGCTCTTTCCGCCAAAATTTTGAGGGCTTCGCGAAATTCCAAACCTTCCATTTCCATTAGAAAAGTAAAAATATCCCCTCCTTTTCCACATCCGAAACAATGCCAAAATTGCTTTTCATCGTTTACTACGAATGAAGGAGTTTTTTCACCATGAAAAGGGCAACAAGCTTTCCAACTGCTTCCTGCTTTTTGCAGGCGGACATATCCTCCAATAAAATCAACAATATTAATCCGCGCCTTTATTTCTTCAGTATTTGAATTCATAACTTTCTAAAATAAATTAGGACTGCCTGCTTTCAATTTCCTCAACCTCGCCTTTTTTAAGGCTTCCAAATGCAAAATTCCACTTTCTTTGCTTTTATCCATATTGCCAAGTAAACGAAAACTTCCCTCCCCGAATGTTTCTTCAATAATCTTTGCAATCTCGATAAGCTTGCCCGTAAAATGTGTTTTCAGAAAAATTTTGAAAGCACCATCTTTGTTATGAAATTTTTCCGGAAATTGCTTGCACATCTCACTGCACAAATAATCAATCACTTTTCTTTGTTCAGTATAATAAATATCCCAACTGTTACCGCCCTCCATATCGACCCACATAATATCATCTTCAGAAATCCCTTCCTCATTGGAAATTTTTTTCTTCAGTTCTTTTGCTTTGTCAGATTCGATCCATTTTTTTTCTTTTTCAAGTTCCGGCAAACCAAACAAATCTTTCGCTGATTTTTTTTCTATCTCTGAAACAATCCCTTCATGCAATCCCAAAAAATGCTCGTGATCTTTTTCGAATTCAGGCGACAAAACACTTACGCCCGAACGATAGAGTTTCTTTCCCGTTTTCCCATCTTCTTCCTCATATGCTCGAATCACTAAACGACCTTTAAGATGAAGTGTTTCATGTAAAACACTTAAACCGAACCCTACAATATTATTTCTGCAATATTTGGCGTTAAAAGCAGCTGCTTGTGGCATTGCATACGAAATTCCAACTCCGCCACCGAATTCGTTAGCATAAAGCTCGGATGGAACAATATGATAATTTTCCAAGGGAATATCGTAAGGCATAACTCCGACTTCTTGCATAAGTTGATTAGTTTTTCTATTTGCAAAACCAGTAACTGCAATTTCTTTCTCAGACTTCTGATATTCTTCTCTTTCCAATCTCTTGCGTTTATCTTCCGGCATTGATTCTAGATGCCTAAAAAGAGAATTACTGACTTCATTCGTCATTTTTTCTTTTTCCCTTTCCGAAGCATTGCCAATAATTTTAAAATTTGGTCCTTTTTCCATAATAATTTTTATTCTTTATTGAAAAATCTTTCTTTTAAAAACAGAGTAAAATCTTTCATCTCATTCTGTTCTTCTCTTGATTGTTTTTTATATTTTTCCACTTCATTTTCTTGTATTTCTTTGGGATTTTCCATTAAAGTGGTCAATTTAAAATCACCAGCTGGACCAATTTCTTCAATAATAAGCCTCCTATCTCTTGAAATTTCTCTGTTTCGATAAAATACTTCTAAAATTTTTCTCAGTTCTTCCTGTAAACTTTCATTCTTTTTTACATGTTCTGAATATTCAGGAGTTTCTGGAATGTCTTTTTCTGAAAGAAAACGCCAGTACTCCTGTTGAGCAATATCATTTTCCTCCAAAGCGCCTACCTTCTTAATATTATACTTTTTAGCAATATGTTTTTTTATTTCTAATTCATTAACAAATCTTTGTTCGGGCTCATCAAAACCAATCATAACGTACGGTCTAAGTTTTACTTTTTCACCAAAACGTTCTTCTAAATGACCCTCACATGATCCATTAACAGGAAATCCGCTTACAATAAAAGCAACAACTGCATCCTTTATCCCTGCATCTATCGGCTTGCCGAGCCTATCAGTAATTTTATCAATCTGAATAATAGCATCATTCCAAATCTCTTTTTTTTTCTCATTTTTTTCTATTGGTTTCAAAAAATAACCTTCTTTCATATTGGATTTTGTTTATAAAAATTATCCAAAAAATTATCCTTTCAATTTCTTTAGTTTATTGAGAACCTTAAAAAATTTTTATTTATCACTTTCTTTCTGGTTTTTTGTTCCCTTTCCAGCAATAGCGCCTCTGTGCTTATACATCCGTAGTATATAGCCACAAACTTCAATTGTACGATTTTCACATAACTCGCTTCTTTTATTTAATTGGCGGAGAGTGAGGGATTTGAACCCTCGGTGCCTTTCGACACACACGCTTTCCAAGCGTGCGCACTAGACCGCTATGCGAACTCTCCAAAATATAAAATAATTTTACAATTTTAATTTTCTATGCACAGGAAACTTTTCCACCCAAAGCGGACTTCGGATGCCTTACTATTTTTATTCAGATGATCCTAGAATTCTTCCATTTATTTTCTTCATCGTATCCTCCAATAAAAATTTAATTCTATCCCTGCCTTTTCCTGTTTTTAGAAATTTTTCTTCCCTTTGTGCATCACTCTTACTTCCAAAAACCTCATAATAAATTATTTTCCACGGAACACCTCTTGATGTAAAAACTACCCTTCTTTCATTGTGATCTTTTATTCGCCTCCCTAAATCACTGCAATATCCAATATATCTCTTTTTAAGTTTTTCACTATATAGAATATACACGTAATACATAATATAAGCTTTCTGCGCCCAGGGCGCATCCGCCTTGGGCGGACAAGCGTGCGCACTAGACCGCTATGCGAACTCTCCAAACAACAACAGACTAATAATACTTATTTTGAGCCAAAAGTCAAGCTTTGCGAATTCCAACTAAACGCATTTTCTCTCCATTTAAAACCCGACCGATAATAACCACCACGCTGTCCCCTGTTTTCAGGCGCTTGTCCTTTTTTGTTTGATCAAGCATTTTAACTATCAAATCTTCCAAATTTTTATCATCCTCAAAAAGATAACCGCATACTCCCCATACCAAAGAAAATTGATTGAATGTTTTTTTTCTATTAGTCACCACTAAAATATTTTGATCAGGGCGGAAATGCGAAACCAGCCTTGCCGTAAATCCACTAAGGCTTATCATTGCAATCGCCTTTACATTGTAACTTTTGGCAATTTCATAAGCGCTGCGAACCACTGTCGCATACTCACTGCTGATATGCAAATCCATATATTTATACACGTCATCAAAAGGAGATTCTTCGGTATTGCGAATAATTTCCGCCATCATTTTTACACTCTCAACCGGATATTTTCCATTGGCAGATTCTCCGCTAAGCATAACGGCATCCGCGTGGTCAATTACAGCATTGGAAACATCACTCACTTCCGCTCTGGTCGGACGTGGATTTTCAATCATACTATTGAGCATTTGCGTGGCAACTATTACCGGCTTGGCCTTTTTCAAACTTTTTTTAATTATTTCCTTTTGCCATATCACTACTTTGCTTTGATCCATTTCAATTCCCAAATCACCGCGTGCCACCATCACTACATCAGTACTTTCAATTATTTCATCTAGGTTATTAATGGCTTCTTTTCGCTCAATCTTTGCTACAATCTGAGGCAGGTCATTTTTTCTCCCCAAAATACGCTCCATTCTTTTTCTCAGTCCGTTAATGTCTTTTGCACAACTAACAAAAGAAAGTGCCACAAAATCCACATCATTTTCCAATGCCATCTTGAGATCATCAATATCTTTTTTTGTCACAACTCCAATATTCAAATCAGAATCCGGAAGATTTACTCCCTTATGATTGCGAATCACACCGCCATCAATAACTCTTGTTCGAAGAAAATTCGAACTTTTTTTGGAAACTTCCAATTTTATCAATCCATCTTCAATCATGATTGTATCTCCCTCCTTAATACAATCAATAATCCCCGGATAATCCAAATAAAAAATATCTGCCGACATATTTGAAACACTCTTCCGATAACGGACATCACTTACCAAAAGTTCTTTTCCTTTTCTGGCAATCACATCGCCAGACGTAGCAATTCTGATGCGAGGACCTTGCAGATCAGCCATAATGCCAATATTTGCTCCTAATTTATCTGAAACCTGACGGATGTTATTAATGGTTTTTTTGTGCCATTGGTGCGCTCCGTGAGAAAAATTAAGCCTGGCAACATTCATTCCTGTTTTTATCATTTTCTCCAGCATTTCCTTGCTTTCCGAAACTGGTCCAATCGTAGCGACTATTTTTGTTTTTTTCTCACAAAAACAAGATATATTTCTAACTGTCATATTTTTTATATTATTTACTTTTTATTTTAATAAATAAAAAACTATTACTTTCTTCAGTATAAATCAAAACAGGCAACTTTGAAAGATGGCCTGCCTTGAACGAACATTGCAAAAAGATTTGAATTATAGATTAAACTTATCAGCAAAATCTCCTACCAAAGGAAGTTTTTTCATTTCGCCACCTAAAACATTTATAATTCCCATAATTGCCAGAACCAAAACAGCCAAATGAACCAAAAATCCCAAGCCTAAAAACGGATACAGCAACCATCCGACAAGTTCACCAAGAAACAAAACCAATCCTTGTTTGGCATGGAATTGGCAGAAAACACTGTCTTTTTTTGCCAAAAGAGGTATCAAGAAAAGTATCGAGATATAACTAAGCAATGCAATCATTTTGTTTTCTTGAACATCCTTGCTTTCCGCTTTTTTCGGCTCAGGAGCTGATTCAGTGACAGAATTTTCAGACTGAGTCTGTTCTTTTTTTTCAGATTCCAAGGAAGCGCCGGATTCTTTTTCTTCTACTTTTTGACCTTCTTCACTATTCACATTTTTTAATTCTTCCATAAATTTATTTTATTTTTTAATATGATTACTAAATTTATTTTATTCTATCATATCACTAAAAATTACACAACGTCATCCAACTCCTCCAATTCTCGCAAAATATCCTCAGGAACAGGGTTATTTTTCGGACTCACTCCGGGATATTTCCAAGCACTTATAATGCGAATTTTCTGACTCGCGGAATTGAAAATGTTTAATTTGGAATTTTGAGTTTGTTTGGAAATTGCCAGCCCAAGACTGGTCCGCCTTGGGCGGAGAAATTGGTTATTGGTCATTGCTTTGACGCCACGTCGGAGCTGATACATCACCCAAATCTCACTTCCCCAAGTGCGTTTTCCCTCTTTGTCGGTTTTGAAAGAAACCGGTTGCATTACGGCAACGGTTTTTTTCACAATTCCTTCTTCCTTTCTGTGCGGAGCGCGCACCACGCGCAAAACCCGCTGGGCGCTCAGCCCATACTGCCGCATCTTCATCACCGAATGCGCCGTCCACTGATATTTGTCATTATCCTTGGGAATTTGAAATTGCATATTTTTATTAAACAATCATTATCCTGCTAATATTTTTTATCTTCATTCCACATTTTTCGAAAAATCTCCCTGAGATTATAAGCAAGTACTGCATCATTTATTTCAACCAAATAATATGGCTTTTGCTTAGTGATTATCATTACTAAATAATCCCCCATTATCCACATTGATGAAGTAAAATCCAAATCTTTTCCCCAAAATTTAATCTTTCTTAATTCGTCAAATTTATTGTTTAACTTATTTTCAATATTGGATTCATTACTAAAAAGATTTACTTGTATTTTATAATTTTTCCATGCCCAATCAATCCATTTTTGATAATTTTCAGCAAAGCTATGATCTTGAAAACCCCAGCAACAACCATCTTTTAAATCTGCACTGTCTTTCCATTTTTTCTGATTTTTATATAAAAAATCTTCCAAATCATCTTCCTCGATAAATCTGATTTTCGGAACTGAATAGTTTTTGTTCTGCGGAAATTTTTCCAGCTCTTCCGCTAGTTTTCTTGCAATATTTTTCTTTTTATTCAACTTCTCTTGCTGGCGATAAAACATATCCTCTACTGCCTCCGATAATGAAACAGAATAAAAAAGAATTTTAGAACTGATATCCTCAACGACCAACCCATTCTTTTTAAGCTTTCCCAACACAACGTAAACGGTTGATCGATTTATTCCCGTTCCCTTAGAAATTCGAGCCGGAGTGGTTTTCCCTTGCCTTAAAACATAAAGATATACCTCTATCTCTTTTTCCGAACACTTTAATTGTTGTAATAATTCTTGAATCATATCCGTATTTTAGCATTTTGTTGATATCTTGTCAACATTTTATTTTGCTTTATTTAAAGCACTTTTATAACTTAATAAATAATATTTTTCACTTTTTATTGACTTTTATTTCAATAATTATTATAATTAAATTTCACGAGCTCATTAACAACCCAATAAACTACGAAGAAAAAGGAGGTTTGCCGTGTTAATGTTAATAGAAACAATACTAGGTTTAGTCTTTACCTATTCATTTGTTTTGTTTGAAATAGGAATTATTTGGACTTTTCTCTGCGGACAAAGAGATAATCCTTTTTTCTATTCATTGCCAAAAAGAAAAAAGATGATCACATTTTACATACCAAGGACAATAGCCCTAGTAGGATTTATAGGATTCATATTATCTATTTTGATAATCATGATTCTACCTATTATTCAATATTTTATAAAAAAATAAAAGTCGCAAGTAAAAGGACAATCCAGCGCGCTTGTCCTTCTTTTTTATTCCCCGAAAAACTCTTCCGACAATCATCTACCACTCACTCAAATTTATGCGATTGCATAAAATTGAGTGAGTTGTATAATTAATACAATAATAGATATAATGACCATGTTACTAAAAAATGAAAAGTAAAAACAAGAAAAAAACGAAATCTTTCAAAGAAAAATTCAAGGATAATTTCCTATATTCCGATACCCTGCCGGCAACCGCCGGAAAATTCCTGCTGGCGGCATTAGCTATGGGACCGATGCTGGTAGTGGCGGCGGCCGCTCCGAACATATTTTCCGCGGCGAAAAGTTTTGAGAAATATTCAAAATCAAAAGAAACATCAGACAAAAAATACACAAAAAAACAAATGACTTCCGCCTTAAATAACCTTAAACAACGGAAACTGGTCGAAATAATCAAAGAAAAGAACGGAAAATTTCAAGTCAAACTAACAAATAAAGGGCAGCGGAGGAGCAAGGATTTCTATTTGCAAAACCTCAAAATCAAAAAACCACAGACTTGGGACGGAAAATGGAGAATTTTGATTTTCGACATCCCATCTCGTCCGAAAATATTCGATCAGGCTCGCAACGCCCTCAGAAACAAAATAAAAGAGCTTAAATTCAGACAACTGCAAAAAAGCGCCTGGGTTTTCCCTTATGAATGCGAGGATGAAATCTTGTTTATCGCGGAATTATACAATGTACAAAAATATATCGAAATAATAACCGCTGAAAAAATACTCCACGAAGAAGAATTGAAAAAATCCTTTAAATTATTCTAACTTACCATCCCTGCTTTTATTTCTCGCTCCATATCTCACTCACTTTTATGCGATTGCATAAAAGTGAGTGAGTTTGTAAAGACTTACAAGTGCCTTAATTTAAAAAGCACGGCACTGAAGCGCGCTTGCGACTGCGATTTTTTTATACCAGGATACATTTTTTATTTGAGTTCTTTTCGGATTTCTTCCGGATCAAACCCCGTTTCTATCAATTCCACATCTTCCTCTTTTATCCTTGCTTCTTTTTTCATTTTATCTGTTACAATTTTTTCTCCTCTTCCGACATTAATAGAAAGCCTTCTTTTTTCATTGGATGATTTTGCCATTTCTTCTTTTGCCTTTTTCACCATTCTTACTATTTCGTCTTTAAGCATTGCAAAATCTTTTTTAGGCAACATAGCAGAATTATCTTTTCCGATGATATATCTTGCAAGTTCACATTCCGACATAGCACTACCGCCTTCATTCATATAACTAACTGACTGCGATACTCTTTGCTCTAAAGTATTTCTATCTCTAAAAATATTTCTTATTATCTTATCCAAAAGACTCTCTTTTTTTTCCGGTTGAAAAACTTCCATACCTTTTACTAATTATTATTTACTAATTATTATTTCATTCCATCCCCCGTAACTTTGCCACTCTTTCTTCAATCGGCGGGTGAGTTCCTCCAAAGGCGGACAGGCATAAACAATTTATTTCATATTGCGAAGCGCTTTTACTCGATCTTCTATAGATGGATGGGTCTGAAATAAGCTGGAAACTTTCTTTCCTTTAAAAGGATTGGCGATATATAGATGCGCCGTAGCCCGGTTGGCGGCTTCCAGCGGCTCTTTGTCGGCGGAAATCTTTTCCAAGGCGCGTGCCAATCCGTCCGGATAACGCGTCAGAAGGGCCGCGGAGGCATCCGCCAAAAATTCCCTTTTTCGAGAAATCGCCAATTGCATCAGCACTGCCGCGATCGGAGCCAAAATCGAAAGCACGATCGCCGCGACCATCAAAATGATCTGCAATTGACCACCACCTTCACGGTCACTTCCGCGTCTGCCAAAAAACGCCCAGTGCCGGAACCAATCCGCCAAAAGCGTAACGAAGCCTACCAAAATCACGACCACCGTGGAAAGCAGGATATCCCGGTTCCCGATATGCGAAAGTTCATGCGCGATTACTCCTTCCAATTCGGTCTTTTCCAATTTTTCAACGATCCCGGTCGTCAGGCAAATAACCCCGTGCTTGGGATCGCGCCCGGTCGCGAAAGCGTTCGGCGCGCTGTCTTGGATGATATAAATCTTGGGAACAGGAAGGCCGGCGGTAATGCAGAGATTTTCCACCAGATGGTATATCTCCCGATTGTTGTCATGGGTCAATTCCTTTGCCTCGCTCATCGCCAAAACGATTTTGTCGCTCCACCAATATGATCCGAAACTCATCACTACCGAAAAAATAACCGCGCCATACAAAATCGTGCTATTCCCCATCGCCCCGGCGAAAACATAACCCACCCCGATCACAAACACCAAAAACCCGGAGATATATATCCAGGTCAATCGAACATTCCTATCGGCTTGAGTATAAAGTGTCGCCATATTATTCGTCTTTTGTTATTTCAACGCGGGAAACTATTTCCGAAAAAATATTTTTGTCTTTTTCTAAATCGCTTCCGCTTCCATAATAATCCGCCCGAAGACATAGTGCCTCGCTTCCCATGTCAAAACAATGCGACTCAAATGGAATTTTCCGATTAATTGATACTCCTGCCGCAACCGCTTCATTATCGGAGGAATGAAAAACATCATATTGATCAGAATCATTTCTATTTTTATCCGCAAAATCCGCCATTGACATTGCTTTCTCTTTTTCAACAACATCAATCGACACAGAAACAGTCATTATTCCTTGAATATACTTTTCTGTTTTAACTTCACTAATCCTGCGAATAACCGCCAAATAATCAGGACTGTTTGAAAGTTTCCAACTTGAAGGATAATACACCATGAATTTTTTGTCGGTCTGATGGAAACACTCCCACAACTCATCACCGCCAATTTCTTGCTCTTGGGCAATAATTCCGGTTGGATGCTTAACATCATCAGTCAAATGAATTCCGAGCATCTCCTTAATTTGATACAAAGAAAAAACCACTATTGCGAAAAAAACAAAAATTATTCCTATAATAAAAACCAAAAAACACGTATTGTCGCATTTTAATGAAGAATTTTTATCATTTTCCTTATCCTGTCCAAACATCGCAAATATAAATTTAATTAATTGAAAAATTAAAACTCAACCTTAACATTTTCTTTCTCACTTTCCTCGGCTTCGAAAAAATCACGCTTAGAAAAATGCAACATTCCAGCAACGATACTGCTTGGAAAAACTTCTATTTTGATATTGAAATCGCGGACATTGCCGTTGTAAAATCTTCGAGATGCTTGGATTTTGTTTTCAGTATCGGAAAGCTCCCGTTGCAACTCCAAAAAATTCTGATTGGCTTTCAGATCCGGATAATTTTCCGCTACCGCAAAAAGGGATTTGAGTGTTCCGGAAAGCATATTTTCCGCTCCTTCTTTTTCTGCCGGAGTTTGCGCTCCCATGGCTGCCGTCCTTGCCTCTGTCACTTTTTCCAAAAGTTCTTTTTCATGCGATGCATAACCTTTGACGGTATTGATCAAATTCGGAATCAAATCATAACGCCTCTTGAGTTGGACATCAATATCACTCCAAGCTTCGTCTACTCTATTTTTAAGCCTGATCAGCCCATTATACACACCAATAACCCAAACAACGACCACAACTGCGACTATTAACAAAATCAATCCAATTCCCATATTATTATGTTTAATTTATTATATTTATTACGCTTTAATTATATACTATCTGGCAGAAAAAGAAAAATTCCATTTTCTTCCATTTTTGTGGTATAATTTAAAGGCTAATCACTTAATCGTCAAATAAATGAATACTTTTTCGAATTATGCAATGTTTATTATTCCTTTGATCGTATTAGCTTTCGCCAGAATTTTAAAGTTCATCATATTCTATTTCAAGCATGGAAAAGATTTTAAATATACCATGGGACACGCAATGACGTACGGACATATGCCGAGCGTTCATAGCGCTTTAATGGTTTCCTTGGTAACATCTGTCGGATTTTTTTCCGGAATATATTCCGGAGCATTTGCCATTGCTTTTATTATGGCGATTTTGATTATTGACGATGCCACGCGTTTGCGGGTTTATATGGGAGAACACAGCCGCTATATTAATATGGTTCTGGATAAAATTGGAGTCGGGGAAAATGAATATCCACGCCTCAAAGAAAGAATGGGGCACAAACCGGAAGAAGTCGTAGCTGGAGCAATTCTAGGATTTTTCCTTACCTTAATTCTTGCAACACTTTTTGGATAATCTTCTTGTCATTCCACGGAATTATTTCAGTAGCGCTCACTGCCATCATTTCTTCCGCTCCTTTTCCGGTCACGATCACAAAATCCCCTGGCTTTGCAATTTGCAAGGCTTTTTTTATCGCTTCTTGGCGATCTATTATTTTAAAATAAGTTTTATCTAATTCATGATTTTTAATTCCTGATTCCAATTCGTTCATAATCTGCAATGGATCTTCTCCATACGGATCTTCATTAGTCACAATGACATAGTCAGCGGTGCGTGAAACAATTTCTCCCATAATCGGACGCTTCCCTCGATCGCGTTCTCCGCAACTTCCAAAAACCGCAATTATTTTCCCGCCTCTAACATCCTTAGACTCTCTAATCAATCCATATAATTTTTCCAATGAGTCCGGCGTTACCGCATAATCAACAATAATATTCAAACCCTTATCATTGGATATGTTTTCCATCCTTCCCGGTACACCTTTGATTTCTTCCAAAGCCCGCGCAATAACATCTTCTTTGATATCATAAATCATCCCGACGCAAGTTGCCGCCAAAGCGTTTTCAATATTAAACATTCCAGGCAAATTCAATAAAAATTGAGAATTGAGAATTGAGAATTGAGAACTATTTATGTTTAATTTTATATTCTCTGCTTTTACGATTTTATAATTATATTGATTCTTAATTCTTGATTCTTGGTTTTTAATACTATAGCCATATTTCTTCTCAGCACTTGCATCTAAATAATATTCCGGTTTTTCCATATCCAGATTCACCGCAATATTTTTCGCTTTTTCGAATAATATTTTTTTGGCTTTTCGATACTGTTCCATTGTTTTGTGATAATCCAAATGCTCGCGCGTCACATTGGTAATTACTGCCGTGTCATATTCCACTCCCCACACCCGGTATTGATCCAGAGAATGCGATGAGGTTTCCAGCACGACAAAATCATGCTGTCCCAAAACCGCATCCAAAATAAATTTTTGCACCGCAAAAGCCGACAAAGTAGTGAATTTTGTTTTATTTACTTTTTCTTTGCCGTTCAATTTGAAATTAATAGTCGAAGCGACCGCCACCCGAAATCCCGCTTCTTCCAAAATTCTGGCAATCATCTGCACAGTCGTGGTTTTTCCATTAGTTCCGGTCACTCCGATGACTTTGATTTTTTTCGACGGAAAACCATACCAAAAATTTGCAATCACGGCCCAAAGTAAATGATAATAATTTTTTAATTTTTGCGGAATCAATTTTTTCATATTTACATTATATCCTTAAAGGAAAAATAAAAAAAGGCTCAGCAGACATCCTGCTTAAGCCTTTTATTTTTTCTCCATTTTTATAACCTCCTGAGCCTCTCGATAACAAAGGATCAGGTCATGCAACGCCTCTTTAACGGCCGCTGCATATTTTGAGTTTCCCATATCGGTATTGTACACAACAACAATCAATGGGAATATTTTTTTACACATATACGTTTTCAATCTTTCTAAATCCTCAGATGGAACATCGGAATAATATTCTTCCAACATTCCCAGGGAATTATCAATGCTATCGCACAGTTTTCCAAGTGTCGTATTTGACCGCTTAACAACTCTTTTTACGAAACCAATAATCGATTCCTTCTCCCCTCTGGTAAGAGCTTTAACGAAATCCAATGTTATTGCTCCATACGCGCTGCTAATATTTTCCAATATTTTATCACTGACATCTTCAATAGTATCGTGCAATAATACCCCTGAACCCTCCTGGTCCATTTGACTATTGAAAATCATCCTGTGTTTAACTATTGTATAGAAAATATATGATCGCAAAACTCTTTTTGGGTGCTTGCGATATTCATCTCCATTTCTTCGAAAACAATTTTGATGATAGGTATCGCAACAATTTTCTGCATTCAAAATAAGATGTGCGCCCATTTTTTTAGCAAAAGCAGAAATATTTATTTGCTGCCAATGTCTTCTTTTTTCTCTCACGGGATCGGCCGCGAGAATTTCAGGTTTTCTTCGCATAGCCAGCTCCTTTGAGTAGATTTATAAAGAACTTATCTTTGTTTAACCCTTATCATACAAGAATACTGAGAAAAATCAAGTCCGCAAACTATTTCATCAATCCTTTAATAAACTGCAAAAATTTATATAAGAAATATTTTTTTTGATCAATAATGATGTCATAGCTTCCTGCAAATTCAGTCGGTTTTGTTTCTGGAGAAAATCCCAATTTAAACCGTGTAATCCCCGCCCAATCTGAAGAATTTTGAATTTTTTCTTTTTTTACATTGGAAATTGAAGATTGAAAATTAACGCTAACTCCTCCCATATCATACTTTTTGCACCCTTTTTCCCTTGCGTCTTTTATTATTTTCCAATGGAGCGCAAACGGCGCCATTACGTTTTTATATCTGTCATCTGACGCTCCGTGCAAATATGTCGCCACTCCCTCAAAAAAAGAAACGACCGCCACCGCCACAACTTTTCCGTCAAATTCCGCCACATACAATTGCACGCATGGAATTTCAAGCATTTTTCGATAATATTCATCCGGATGAGAAGTGATCCCCTGCCGTTTCGATGTAATCCTCACTAACCGCAAAAACTCATTAGCATAAGTATTGAATTTTTCTTTATTTTCTTTATTTAAAATTTTATCATTAGAATTTGAAAATTGTTTTAAAATTGCCAGCCCAAGGCTGGTCCGCCTTGGGCGGAAAAATTGAAAATTGAAAATTCTAACCCCGCGTTTTTCAGATAATCTTATGTTGTATCGTGTCTTGCTTTTCATTTCCTCCAGCAATTTTTCTTCCGGCTTTGAAATATCAATTACAAGAGTCTGCCGCGGTTGCATATCATGCGGCGCCTTTTCAACTTTTAATCCGCATTCTTCCATTGTTTTTAAAACATCTTTATTTTCCGCATCAAATCTTATCCAATTTACTTTTTCTTTTTTTGCCAAATTAAAAATATCTTTGATTAGAAGCTTACAACCAGCATCCTGGATTCCCGCCTCCGCGGGAATGACAAAACCTCGCGGCGCGTAAAAATAATTGCCGGCTATCGGCAATTTATGTTCGATTATGCTGGCATTGAAATCTCCGGAAGAAATTTTGAAAGTTCTGCGCCCGACGCTTTCTTGAAACTTTCGCCAATCTTCCGACTGCAAAAAATCCATATTTTTTATTTCTTCCATAAACACTAAAAATTCATCTCATGCGCCAAAATCCAGAAATATAATTTTTTATAAAAAATTATATTTCTGGATTCCCCACAAAAACTACCTCCCAATATTTCTTAAGGCAAATTTTATTCTTTCTCCAACATCAGAAATATCCATCGGGATTGATTTGAGAGCCTCGCGCGCTTCCGCAATCGAATATCCCATCGCCACCAGCGCTTCCAGAGTATCGCCGTCCGCCACAACTTCTTTCTTGTCCGCATCCGGCATATCCGCCACTTTATTCTTGAGTTCCAAAATAACCCTCTCAGCAGTCTTCTTCCCCACTCCGGAAACTTTCGTGAGAATTGAAGAATCGTTATTAAGAATTGCCGTGCGGATAGTCTTCGGATCGGCAATAGACAAAATTCCCTTCGCCGCCTTGGGTCCGATTCCGGAAATAGAAATCAAAAGCTCAAACATCTCCAATTCATCCAAAACTAAAAAACCATACAATGACATCTCATCTTCACGGACATGCGTATGAATAAACAGATTCACTTCTTTCATTGATGCCAGCTTGCCGAAAACATAATCAGTTACAAAAACTTTGTATCCGACTCCGCCCACATCAACAACCGCATAATTTCCCCGCAAATATTCAATTTTTCCCCTCAATTTCGCAATCATATCCCAAGAATACTACACTCTTGCTAAAAAATCCAGCCTGTGATAACATCATTAAAGCATTAAGTTATAAAAACAGTAAATTAAATCGCTCTATTGTTTTTATATTTTAATGATTAATTTGTTTTAATGTTTTATATATGCCAATCAAAAAATCTGCAAAAAAATATATGCGTGTGACGGACAAAAAAACCGCCCGCAACAAAATAGTAAAAGGAGTTTTCCGAAGCGCTATCAAGAAAACCCGCGATGCAATCACTGAAAAAAATATCGAAAAAGCGCAAGAATGGCTAAAAAAATCCATCAAATCCCTTGATAAGGCCGTGCAGAAAAAGACACTTGTCAAAAACACAGCCGCCAGATACAAATCAAGACTCAACAAAGCGGTCAAAGAGTTAGCTGGAAAAAAATAACTTCAAATAAAAAAACAGGCCTCACAAGAAAGTCTGTTTTTTTATTATCTTTTTTAAAATAAAGAAACTGAAAGTAGGCAGAAAAATGATTTATTTTTCTATATTTCAACCACGAATTTATCCAGCGCCAAGATGATGTCCATTTTTCCGGTTTTTACTTTCAAATCAATTTCCGCCAAATTGCGATAGATGTTTTTTATCTTTTTAATATCCATCGTCCTCACTTGCGCCAATCCTTTTTTCACGACAAAAGGATGCAGCTTTGTTTCTTTGGCAATCGCATATTCATTGCTGAGTCCCGAAAAATACAGTCCTGCAATTTTTAGCAAATTGCGGAATTGGTATACATACATAGAAAAAATATAAAAAGGATCGTCCCCTTTTTCCAATTGCTGGTGTAAGAGATCAAGAGCTAATTTCTTGTTTCCCGCACTGAGCGCTTCTACGGTTTCAAATATATTCGCCTGAGTTTTTGCCTTTACCAGCAAATCAACATCTTTTTCATTGATTTCCCGGCTGTAGCACGCCAGTTTTTTGATTTCATTATTCATCTGAAAAAGATCATCTCCGGCATATGCTATCAATTTTCCAACAGCTTTTGCGGAAATTTTTCCTCCCATTTTTTCCACTTTCCCAAATATCCATTTTTCCAAAGCAACTCCTGAAAGTTTTTCAAATATCTCACTTTTTCCAATTGAAGAAATAAATTTGAAAAGTTTTCCGTTTTTTCTGGGCATTCCTTTTGCCCAAAAAACAAGAACCAAATCTTCATCATTTCCAATAGAGCCTTTTTTATCCAATATTTCCAATATATTCGTCTGCTCATCTGTTTTTCCATCAACCAAGATATTTTTTACAATTATCAATTTTTTCGAACTGAAAAGTCCACCGGATGAAAGCACATCAGCCACATCGCTTTCCTTTGCCCCTTCTTCAAAATCAAAAACAGCCAGGCCCGCGCCGAGGCTGTCTTTTTCCAAGAATTCATTTTTTATTTCGGCCAACTTTTCACTTGAACGAAAGTCATCATTGCCGTAAAGAAACAAAATCATCGAATAAAAATTATGTTTTTACGACTGTTGCCATCTTAATACTTGTCCAGGCTCGAGAATTTCAACCCAAACCTGACCGGGAACAAATTGAATTTCCTTTCCGGATTGATCATAAAAAAACAATTTGCTGTCGATTTTAGATCGGTCTTTTTTCCAAGTTCCCAAGTATTCTTTTCCGTTGAAATAATAATGCGCTTCTCCGGAATCAGTTTCGTCGTACCATGGATCACCTATTTGAACGTTATTGTATCTTCCACTTATACTCTCATCTCCGGTATTTTTAACCGCTTCCACATTTTCCCATGGATTTCTCAGTCCAAGACCGGCATAATCTTTTGTATTAACAATTTGTTCTGATGAGGCAAACAAAACTGCGACGTTTTTCGGCGCTAATCTTTGTTTATTGTTTCTATCGGTATCCTCGACATTTCCCCAGGTACGCAAATATGTGTTAGTTGCTTTATCATAATCATATTCAACCGCATATATTCCGGCAAAAGCTACTCTCAAATGTCCGCCATTTGGACGCTGGTCTTCCGGAGCCTCAGCTTGATGAGGATATCCGACAAAATTTCCCTCGGTCCTTATGTTCAAATCTTTCATTGCTTTCACAATAGATTCACTAGTAACATGCCCGGAATCTTCCATACGCATAACCGGATCATTTTGCCAGTCCCATCTGCTGCAATATGATCCTTCATATGCAAGGCAGTCCATATGATCAATAACATTTTCCTTTAAAAGATCCAAAGCAAAATGCGATCCTCCCCAATGAATAAAGTAAGCATCCAATCCTTTCGCAAGGGCGATATAATCATGACGAGAACTTCGTATCGCTCCAATATCTTTGGGTAAATTGCAAATATACACTCCCATCAATCTTGTATTGCTGGATGTATAGGCTGGCATCTCAAAGACCATATCCGCCTCGGAAAAGCCGGCAGCCGGACGAGCTTGGATATCGGCAGGCTGCATCACTGCAACCGGACGGCGGTTCCAGTTGTCACAGGATAATCCCGTAATCGGACTTACCGGACCGGTGTTTTGAATAGATTGACTGGAAGCTTCGCTATTACTTTCAATGCTGATCGGCTTGGCATTCTTGCTTCTTCTTGCATCGCGATTACCAAAAAAATACACCGCCATTCCGGCAATGATTATTACGACAATCGCAATTACCGCCTTGTTTTTATTACTCATTGATTTTCTTTTATTATTAAAATTTACACTCAAAATTTATTTCTGGCATTTCTGGCAAAAAAACACACTCCTTTGCCCCATTATTATTCTTTCAATAATTGTACCACATTTTTTTCCATCTCGCACACACGAGCATTTTTCGCCTTTTTTTCGGTAAACTTTCAAAACCTTTCCGAAGCTTCCCGGCGCGCCGTCCGTGTCGCGATAATCACTATCGGAAGTTCCCCGCATTTTGACGGCTTTTTTGAGAACTTTCAAGATAGAATTGTACAATGTTTCTGTTTCCGCTTTTTTTAAATCTTTCACTAACCGTTCAGGATGTATTCCTGCGTCAAAAAGAATCTCGCTACGATAAATATTTCCGATTCCGGCAATCAATTCCTGCTCCATTAAAACCAGCCCGATTTTCTTGTTTTTTCTTTTTTCCAATATTTCTTCAAATTTTTCCAAAGTAAAATCCGCGCTCATCGCGTCCACCCCCAGTTTTTTGATTTCCGGCAATTCCATAACCTTGTCCGTATCAACCAAAACAATCTTGGCAAACTTTCTCATATCCGAAAATTCCAAAGTTTTTCCAGATTTTAGTTTCCAGATATGATGTATATATTGATTAACCCTGTCATCAAAATAATTTTTATTTTTTTCTAAATTTGAAATTTTGTCATTGGGATTTGTTTGAAAATTACCAGCCCAAGGCTGGTCCGCCTTGGGCGGAGAAATTGGAAATTGGAAATTTTCCCGTGTCTTCACAAGCAGGTGTCCCGTCATTTTCAAATGGATATAAATCGTTTTTCCTCCGGACAAATCCACGAACATATTCTTTCCAATCCGCCAGGCTTTGAGAATTTTTTTGCCGTTTATTTCCGCTTCGAATTTTTTAAAATTCACGCCTTTTATGGCTTTCGGCCAATCACTCCAAAAACCAACGATCGTGTCGCCTTTTATCTTCCTGTTTAAATCGTCAACAATCGTTTGCACTTCAGGCAATTCCGGCATACATTTACGAACTACTTTTAACTATTTTATGCATTCAGTATAATGATTTCTCACAAAATCACAACTGCTCTTTTCATTGCCACAAAAGCATATGCCCAAAGAACCGGCAGCCAAATCGGCATTACTCCCAGTAAACTATTTCGAGTGAAAGTTTCCACTCCCGTACTCACAAAAATCCATTCGGAAAAAACCATTATCACCAACCCAAAAGAAAAATAAACATACTCGCGTTTTTCATATTTTATCCAAAAGGAGATCGAAATTACAAACACGTATGCTAGAAGCAAGACATAATCATTGGCAATAATTGGAATAAGTCCGACCATTAGAGTAATCGGGATTAAATTAGGAATAATTTTCAATAGTTTTTCTTTCATTTCTTTTTGAGTATTAATGCTAAAATTAAAAATAAAAACAACAAGCCGAAATGTGATGTCCAAAGCCAGTGATCGAAAACAAAAAACAATAAGCAAGGAACGATGAGCAGTGGTAAATATTTATTTGTTAAAAATAGCCCAATTGCCCATAAAAATAAGAATGCGATAAGCAAAACCAAGCCAATAGCCCCCAATTCTGACCAGACAAGCAGAAAGACATTATGCACCGGCTGAATTTGCCAGATTGGTTTTTGTGGATTTTTATCCGCCACTGCTTTCGTATAATTTCCAGCTCCCGTTCCCAGCCAAAAATTTTCTTTTATGATTTCTTTCGATTGCAAAACATACGCGCTCCGGTCATCGAAAGATTTTTTTTCCAATCTTTCTTCTCCGGCGATGCGGGAAAAAAACAAAGGAGAGAAAACACCGATCCAAACAAGCGCAATGACAGAAAAAACAAAAACTAATTTGCCCAATTCTCTTCGTTTATCTTTTTTAAAGATAAACAACAAAATAAATCCGATAGCGAAAACCAGCCAAGCACTGCGGGAAAAAGAAACAACCAGTCCGGAAAAGATTAAAACGTAAGACGTAAGACGTAAGACGTATTCTGAATTTCTAATTTCTAATTTCGAATTTCTAAACAATTTCCAATTTCTTAATTTTAAAATTAAAAATTTAAAATTGCTTGTTTCTTGTGTCTTGCCTGCTCTGTGGCGAATATTTTCGGGGTGTCTTGTATCTTGAAAAATAATGAGTAATAGAATCACAGTAAGATATCCTCCCAATACATTCGGATGCGGAAACGTTCCGTATGCCCGGAGCCATCTTCCACCCGGCGTTTCAATCACCGATGTTCCGCCAGCTGAAACAACGTGCTGGCTCGTTCCCAAAAGCGTGCTGGAAAAATCATTTTGCGCCAAAAACTGTCCGGTTGCCAGCGCGCCTTGCAACGCTCCGGTAAGCATCAAGACAAAAACTAACTTTCTCCAATTTATATTCATCCTCCGCACCACCCAAAACAAGCCAACAGCCAATAACAATTTGAAAGAAAAATAACCGGCTAAAATTTTATCCGAAGACCAGATAATGGAGAGAAAAGACCAAGCGACTAAGACGTAAGACGTAAGACGTAAGACGTAATTATAATTTTGAATTTTGAATTTTGTCAGCCAGAGGCTGATTCGCCTTGGGCGGAGAAATTGCCAGCCCAGGGCTGGTCCGCCTTGGGCGGAGAAATTAAAAACTCTCAAATAATTCACCGAACTTAATATCAAAAAGAGCAATATAAGAAAATCAATCCCATATATTCCAATGGTGCCGTATTCCCACTTGAAACCGCCCACAAAAGGCTCGCGCCAAATCCAAACCCCTTGCCAGGGAAGCAAAAATATTATCGCATAAAATAGATGCTCAATTGTTTTTTTTGAATTCATATTCACAGTTGCATTCCATGGCTCAAAGCTCCCCCCAATTTTCCCCGATTTTCACATCCACCACTAAAGGGACTTTTAGTTTGTATACTCCTTCCATAATTTCTTTAATCTTTTTGGAAACAGCCTCGGCTAAGTCCTGCCGCACTTCCAAGATAATTTCATCATGAATCTGAAGTATCATTTTCACATCGGGATTGTTTCCGTATTCAGTATAAACCGCTATCATCGCCAGTTTCATGATATCCGCCGCCAAGCCTTGGATCGGCATATTGATCGCCATTCGTTCCGCGCCGGATTGGACTTGGAAGTTCGGCGAATTTATTTCCGGCAAGTATCGGCGGCGGCCAATTTCCGTCTGGACAAATCCATCCTTCTTGGCTTGCTCCTTTGTTTGTTTGATGAATTTTGCCACATCGGAAAATTTTTCCATATACGCACTGATAAATTTTCGTGCTTCCTCTCGGGAAATTCCCGCTGACTGCGAAAATCCAAAAGTTCCCATACCGTATATAATTCCGAAATTAAGCGCTTTGGCATTTCGTCGCATCTTTTCTGTCACTTGCGATGGAGATACCTTGTTAATTTCCGCCGCCGTTGCCTGGTGGATATCTTGGCGCGCCCAAAAAGCCTCAATCATTTTTTTATCGCCTGACATATGCGCCATCACCCGCAAATCTATTTGCGAGTAATCCGCGCTCACAAAAACATATCCGTCTTCAGCAGAAAAAGCAACGCGCATCAATTTTCCCAAATCTGTTCGAATCGGAATATTTTGCAGATTCGGATTTTCCGAAGAAAGCCGTCCGGTCGCCGCCACCGCTTGATTATAAGTTGTATGGAGATGTGAATTTCCATCCACCATTTTCGGCAAAGTATCCAAATAAGTTGTTTTGAGTTTGAAAATCTCGCGATATTCTTCAATTTTGGCAATTATTTTATGCTCGTCCTTGAGTTTTTCCAATTCGCTGGCAGCAGTGGAATATTTTGTTTTGGTTTTCTTAATATCCACTGTCGGAAGTTTCAAATGCTCAAAAAGTATTTCTGAAAGCTGGGAAGGAGAATTGATATTAAATTCTTTTCCGGAAAGCTGATATATGTTTTTTTCCAGATTGGAAATTCTATCTCCGATTTTTTCCGAAATTCCCTTCAAAATGAAAGTATCAACTTTCACTCCGGAAAGTTCCATCCGGGCTAAAATTTCCACCAACGGCATCTCCACTTTCTCAAAAACATACTGCAGGTTATATTTTCCGTCTTGCGTGGCGCAAACTTCTTTCATTTTTCTTTCCAAAATATTTTTGATCTTGAAAATATAGTCCGCTTTCTGACAATTTTTTTTGACAATCTCATCATCGCTCTCAATTCCCAATGTGAGCTGTTTCTTTTCTTCTTTTTGAATTTCTTCTCCCAATTCTTCCAAAACCATTCTTTCAAATTCAATCTTGCCTCCCGGTTCAAGCACGTATTTTGCCAGCATAATGTCCCAAATGATGCCTCCCAAATCAATTCCTTCTTTTTTGAATGATTTGTAATCGTCTTTCAAATTATATCCGATTTTGAAAATATCCTTGTTTTCCAAAATATTTTTCAACGCTTTTTTACTTTCACCATCCCAAGGCAAAAAATATGCCCGTCCGGTTTTCCAAGAAAAAGAAACTGCGGAAATATCTCCGCCGCCACCAAGTTCCAAACTCAAGGAAGATTCCTTTTGCCTCCCCAATTCATCTGCAAATTTCCCGACATCTTCCACTTTTTCATATTTAAGTTCTTTGACTCCGTCCTGCATATTTGCATTATTTGCATCAATTTGTATATTCACATTATTAGGAATTCTTTTTATCAAGCTGAAAAAATTCAACTCTTGAAAAATTTTCACTATCTTTCCCCGCTCAAAATCAGCAGTCTTGCATTTTTCCAAATCAAAATCCAGCGCAACATCAATCTTGATAGTTCCCAAATATTTTGACAATATCGCCTGCGCCTTGTCTTTTTTTAATTTTTCTCCGACTGTGCCTTTGATTTTTTCCGCATTCTGATAAATATTTTCCAGACTGTCATATTCCTGAATCAATTTCACGGCGCCTTTTTCTCCAATTCCTTTCACTCCAGGAATATTATCCGAAGCGTCACCGCGCAGTCCCTTGAAATCTTTAAGTTGGTCAGGAGAAATTCCATATCTCGCTCTCACTGCTGCCTCATCATACAAAACTGAATCGCTCAGACCCTTTCGCATTGTGTATACCTTGGTACGTTCATCCACCAGTTGCAAAGCATCCAAATCTCCCGTAACGATGATAGTTTCAACATCATTTTTACTTAATTCTTTATTCTTAACTATTGATTCTCGCTTTGCAATTGTTCCAATAATATCATCTGCTTCAAACCCCTCCATTTCATAAATCGGAATATTAAAAGCGCGCACCACTTCTTTGACGTGTGGAATTTGAGCATACAACTCATCCGGTCCTTTCACGCGAGTCGCTTTGTATTGCTCATATTGTTTGTGCCGAAATGTCGGCGCCGCCAAATCAAAAGAAGCCGCGATGTAATCCGGCTTGAATTTTTCAATTACGGACAAAAGTGTCGAAGCAAATCCATACACGGCATTGACCATCTCCCCCTTTTTGGTAGTAAGTGGAGGCAAAGCATGATACGCCCGATGAATAATCGCATTGCCATCTATGAGAATTAATTTCTTTTTATCAGACATAAAGACGTAAGACGTAAGACGTAAGCTTCTTACAGCTTATGAATTAGTTTTTTTGTAGCTATTTAACAATCCATTTAACATTCTTCCGATTTCCCTTGATTTTTTAATACCTTCTACCGAAGCCTCTCTTTTTATGTATTTCAGATCAAAAGAAAGATAAAAATAATACTTTAATTCCTCTAAGGAAGTGTCTGACATAACAATAAAATGGCTCTGATCCTTGGCTGTTTTTCTCTTTGTTGATTCTACGATATTAGCAACAATGGAAACAGCTGAACGCCTCATCTGTGAAACTAATCCAAACCTTTCTTCGCCAGGAAAACTTTCAGTTAACTCATAAGTGAATTTAACCAAATCATGACTTTTAGAAAAAACTTTTAAATTCCAAAATTTCTCCATCTTAAAATCTTACATTTTATCTACCTCATTCAGTAGGCAAAATTCTAGGTCTTATGTCTTATGTCTTAGGTCTTATGTCTTATGTCTTATTTCAAATCTATTCCCTTAATCACTACATCTTCAAGTGGATGGTCGTTTTCGTTAGCTTCCATCGCCTCAATTTTGTCCACCACATCCATTCCATTTGTCACCTTTCCGAAATTGGTATGTTTGCCATCAAGCCATGGAGTTTCCTCGGCAGTAACAACGAAAAATTGACTGCCGTTAGTATTTGGTCCAGAGTTCGCCATCGCCAAAGAACCGCGTACCAATTTTTTTGAATTAAACTCATCCTTGAAAGCATATCCCGGTCCGCCCATTCCATCATTGGACCAATCATCATCCTTTGAATTCGGATCTCCTCCTTGAATCATAAAATCTTTGATTACTCGATGAAATTTCGTCCCGTCAAAAAATCCTTCACTTGCCAATTTCATAAAGTTATTCACCGTAATCGGACTGTCTTTTCCAAAAAATTCCACCTCGATATTTCCCATATTTGTTTTGATTGTCGCCTTGGAATATTTTTTCACAAACGACAAATCATCGAGTCCTGCATTTTCCATAGCTTTGTTGATTTTCTCCTGCCCTTTTTGCGTGGCATCTTTGACATTTTGCTCAGCCTTCTTTTGAATATCCAAAATAGAAACCGAATTGCTTTCAGAAACAGGCTTTTCGATTTTCATCTCCTTTGAACCAAAAGAACACCCCGACAAAAACAGCACAGAAATTAAAATTATTAATATTGATGTTTTTTTATTCATATTTATTCGAGACATAAGACGTAAGACATAAGACCTAATTAAAAATTTAGCTTATGCTTGCCTCCTATGATTATTCAACAATCCATTTAACATTATTTGAATTTATATTCTAAGCTTTAAATCCTACGTCTTACGTCTTACGTCTTTTATGTCTTAAGTCTTACAACCCTCTCCTTTTCATTTTTCCATTCAAATTCCATCCAAATTGCTCCGACAGGAACAATATCCCGAATCCTTTCCGCCCACTCGACTATTATAACATTATCCGCTTCAGAAATCATCTCCTCCCACCCCAACTCAAGCATATCTTCTTTTTCTATTCTATACGCATCAATATGATACACAAATTTTGACTTTACAATTTTATTATTTTTTTCTTTTTTTAAATTATTCAATTGAAATTTGTTTGGAAATTGGAAATTGGAAATTGGAAATTTTATTTGATATTCTTTCATTATCATAAACGTCGGACTAACAAATGGTCCCTGGGCGCCAAGTCCTTCCAAAAGACCTTGAGTAAAAGTGGTTTTTCCCGCTCCCAAATCTCCGGAAAGACAAATAATTCTCTCTTTTTGCACGCCATTTAATATTTTTTCTGCCATCTCCAGTCCCAATTTCTTGGTTTGATCAGCGTTTTTTGTAATAATTTCTCTTTTATTCATAAACAAATTATACCACACTGGCTATTTTTTTATAATCTTTGCAAAAAAAATCCGGAAATTATCCGGATTTTTGTTTTTTTATCTGAAATTTCATTTACAAATCATCTCTATTTGGAGGACTATATTTTTCTCTTTCGGAATCTTCCCTGAGTTCTTCTGTCTTGATTCCATCATCGTCATCATCTTGCTGTTCCAGTTGCTGTTCCGGCACTTTTTCATCTGAAAGCTCTCTCTGATTTCCTTGCTGACCAAGATATGCTTCTTTCAATTTTTCCACCTGCGATTTGTATTTTTCCTCAGCCGACTTAATAAGCTCGTCATACTTCTCTTTACTCATTTCTCCCGATTTTCCTGATGAATCTACATACCTGTCAAATATTTTATCTTTTTCCGAATACAATTTCTCTCCTGCCTGCACCAATGCTTTGTGATATTCTATTTTATTACTATTTGAATCGTGTCCGCGCTCAACTACTGGTTGCGAAACTCTTGGATTTTCACCGGTAATGTGATGATATGCTGGTGGCTGCGGATAATAACCCTGGGGCGCTTGCTGATATCGAACATATCCGTACTGCGGAGGATACGCTGCTCGTTGCCGCTCGAGCGCTTCATATCGATATCGATCATATCGCTGTTGATCCGTTTCTATTCCTGCCGAGTTTAAAATCACTTTTTCAGTCGCCTGTCCCATTCCGCGATAGGCTCCTTCTCCGATGCCCCTACTTACTCCGGTTATAATATTCACAGCAGCCACTCCCGCCGCAAGTTCGGCAACGTCAGAAAAGCTAACTTGACTATGTCGCCCACCAGCCTCCGCGGATTCCGGCATTCCGGCAAACGTTCCCGCAAAAATACTCATTCCAACGCAAAGAGCCGTAAATCTTTTTATTATTTTTCTTTTCTTATTAGCAACTTCTTCAAATTTAATATCCTCACTAAACTCCAAGATATCCGCCTCCTGACTGGCAATTTCCAAAACCTCGTTGATTTTTTCTATCTTTTCCTTCTCGTTTTCAACTTTTTGAAATATTTCCGAATTTTCCGATTTAATTTCAATCACGGCGTTAATTTTTGGCACTTCACTCATAATATTTTCAAAAGTAGTAAAAATATAAAAAAATAGTCAGTGCACCACCGTCAGAGACGGTGGCTTGATGAGTGTGGTCGCCCAGAG
>CAZSCV010000002.1:0-143703 GCA_964605525.1 uncultured Bdellovibrionales bacterium | reverse complement strand
TATTCATGACTTTATCTTATCAGATCAGCCGTTGCATTAGTTTCTTGAACTCACCCCTGCAAAGCTTGACTTTTTATGAGAAGTAGGGTATGATGTGAATATAGTTCTTCTAGGTATTTTCGTTTCCACGAAAGTGGGAACATATTATTAAAAAATGAGAAAGAAAAGGAGAAAAGGATGGCACTGACGAAAGTTTTTCTGAAGGATTTGAAGGAAATTAAAAAAACGGTAGGGGAAGTTCGGTGTTGTATAAAACTTCCCAGTGGGGCGCATGTCACCGGTACTTTCGGGTATCGCGGAGGAAAACCTCATGTTATCTCATCCGATAGGGCATACAGAATTACTCCACGGATGGAGATAGGACTTTCGCCTTCAACCGTAAAAAAAATAGCCATGTAGTTTTTTAGGGCTATACAATATATTTTCACAGGCTTCCTGACGGAATGGAGCAATCTCCAAACCGAAGGGAAGCCTTTTTTATTTTTTTCAAATTTTTGATTGCATAAAAAAACTACATAATAATGCGGTCGCATTTTGGTGTAGTTTTTTTGAAAGATGAATAGAGAGGAGGTGTAATGGGTTGCTATATTAACAACGTCGCACAATGTAGATTAAGCGACATAACACTTATAATGATAGTACTTGAGACTGTAAAATATTGGCAAAATAAGCCATCTGGATATCAATGTCATATCCCTTAAATAGGCAAAAAACGACCTCCAAAATTGAGCTGTGAGCGTTTTTGGGATGTTTCGGGTACATATACCTATCTCCTCTCAACTCGCATTAGAAAAGGAAAATACGCACATACATTCCGATATCTACCAGTATACATATACCCTTATAATTTCATCTCAATATGTGAATATTTTTTTATTGTCAATTTGCTATCATAATAAAAATATTATTTATAAGATATTTTTATTATTATAATATGCAAGTAGATAAAAAATATTTACATATCCGTGTGTGCTCCTATATATCTAAATCTGTTATCGCGCTTGAGATTAAAAAACTATCTTAATTTTGAGATAGTATCTTTTTGGAATAATGAGCCGGTAGACTGCTACTCTTTCTTCTTACGAGAAGATGTTTACTTTTGCAATGTCGCACAACTCATTTGTGTATTTTTTAAAAAATAAAAACCACAATTGGCATTTGCTTAATCCAAATAGCGCATTGGATTAACGGATGCTCCAGTTGGGATATATAATCCATCAATAATTTTCGATTCAGTTGTTTCAAATGTATCTTTGTCAAAAACTGAAAAATGAAGATGTGGACCGGTAGAATTCCCCGTATTTCCACTAACCCCTATCTTCTCCCCTTTTTCAACTTTATCACCCTTGGAAACATTTTTTTTACTCAGATGCCCATAGAGCGTAACTAATCCATCTCCATGATCGATAGCGATCCATTTTCCATAGGCATATTTTCCATTATCTCCGGAGCCAATAACCTTTCCGTCTTCTGCTGTAAATATGCTCGCGTAGCTTATTCCAAAATCAATTCCATTATGTGGTTTTCCGCCGTAAGCTCCTGCCTTTGCGTATGATGTCATTCCGTATCCTTGCGTTATGCGAATGCTCCCGACGGGATAATCAAAATATCCGCCTTTTGCCGGAGGAAGATTGTCGAGGTCGGCAGTTTTCTTGGCTTCCAATTCATAGATTTCATTCTCGATAGTATCGAGAAGCTCCTGGTATTTTTGTTCATCTCCTTGAGCCTGGGCAAGTAAATTTCTTTTTTGCAATTTCGCTTTTTCCAAATAAGAGTTTTTCTCCTCTAACTCATTTTTTTCGCTTACAACAGTCCCTCTTTTTTCTTCCAATTCATTCTTATTTTTTTCTGTGGAAATTTTTAAAAATTTAATATCAGATAAAATATCCTTAACTTTTGTGCTGGCTTGGGCTAAATAATCTTGATTCTTGTTTGTTCCGGAAAATCCTTTTTTGTCTAAAACGAGAGAGATGACATTCCTTTGATTAAAATCATAATAAACTCGGATCATTCCTGAGAGTATTTTTTTTTGCGTTGTGATTAATTCTTCCTGCTGGACAATCTTTCGAATCAATTCCTCGATGCTATTGTTGATGTCTGCAATATTTTTTTCAGTTTCAGAAATATCGCTCTCGACATTTTGAATTTCTCCTACTATTCCATTTATCTGCACTCCCAGGGTGGCTTGTTGCTTTTGCTTGAGTTCTATAATTTTTTCATAAGCCTCTTTTTTCTTGGCGCATTCTTCCACAGTCGAACAAATATCTTCCGCGATGCTGATTTTTGCGCCGATATAAAAAAAAGAAGCAAAAAATAGCGCTCCCAGAAAAGCACTTGCCGCAATCCGCAATTTGTTTGTTTTTATTTTCATATTCTGCGGGTATTATACCACATTTATGCCAGGCAATCCAACGCGGATGATATCCTCTCAATAGATTTGTTTTTCTCTAATACCCATGCCACTTCAAATGGAGAGGGAGATTTTTTTTGCCCAGTCAAAGCTGAACGCAAAGGAAAAAGCAAATCCCCCCGCTTGTCCCCTGCTGCGTCCAAAAGATTTTTTTCAATATTTTCCAGTGTCCATTCTGAATCGGAAATATTTTTTAAAACTTCCAAGGATTTTTTCAAATTATTTTTCGTATCTTCATCGGAAGAATCTTTCCATCGCAAATCATCAGGTGAAACATTTTTCGGATCAAAAAAGAAAAATTGATTATTCTCCCCTATTTGGTCAAATTTTTCCAAACGGTCTTTTTCCACTGAGATTATTTTTTTAATATATTCTTCTTTTTCTTTGTCGCTCAGTGTTTCATATTTCACCTTCCACGTTTTGTAATATTCCTTTTTTTCGATAAATGGTAACGCCTGAACGTATATTTCATCTGTGGACATTTTCTTGATGTGTTGGGCGCTGATCCAGTTGAGCCTGTCGATGTCGAATACTCCTCCGGCGCGGTTCATTTTCGCCACGTCAAATTGTTCGATCAATTCTTCCATTGTAAAAATTTCTTGCTCGGTTTTCGGATTCCATCCAAGTAGCGCAATAAAATTTACTAGGGCGGAAGCGGGATAGCTTTGGGCGCGAAAATCAGCCACGCTCACACTCCCCTCTCTTTTTGAAAGCTTCTTCTTATCTTTGTTTAAGATATTTGCCATATGGACAAATTCCGGCATTTCTTTTTCCCAGCCGAAAGCTTGGTACAAAAGTACGTGTTTGGGGGTGCTAGGAAGCCATTCGGCGCCGCGAAAAACATGGGAAATTTTCATTAAGTAATCATCTATCACAACCGCCAAATGATAAGTCGGAAATCCATCCGCTTTGAGCAAGACTTGATCATCGATATTTTCATTTTTTACCTCTACTTTTCCAAAAACCAAATCTTCAAAAATTGTTGTTCCTTCCGGAATTTTAAAACGAACCACATACTTTTCTCCATTTTCAATTTTTTTCTTTACATCTTCGGCGTTCAAATTTGAGCAATGGCGGTCATATTTTGGTGCCAGTTTTTCTGTTTGTTGCTTTGCTCTCATTTGCTCAAGGCGTTCCGGAGTGCAGAAACAATAATATGCCTTTCCTTCGTCGATTAATTTTTGGACGTATTCTTTGTAAATTTCCAGTCTTTCTGATTGAATATATGGCTCGCCGTCAAATTCTAGCCCGGCCCAGCGCAAATCTGCAATCATTCTTTCCATTGATCCTTCGACAAATCTTTTTCGATCAGTATCTTCAATGCGAAGCAAAAATTCCCCTTCGTTTTTTCGCGCAAACAAAAAATTGTTCAAAGCGGTGCGCAAACCTCCAATATGCAACTCTCCCGTCGGCGACGGAGCAAAACGAACCCGAATTTTTTTTTCATTTTTCATAAAATTATTCTTCTTTTTTCTTTTCTTTTTTGATTAAATTCCAATGGTATCCGAAAATTGGCAAAGCTATGATTATCATTGTGAGTGCGTCAACCGCATTTCCTTGGCGCTCTTGCGAGTAGCACTCATCTCCGGAATTCTCTTTTTTCCATTGCTCATAATCCTTGAGAAAATTTTCCAATTGGGATTTTTGATCATCCGTTGCTATTTTCTCCAAGTTATTTTTATCGAAAGAATAAATTGGGGGCTGAATATTACAGCGACTATACCCTGCTTTTTCCGCTTTCGGAAAAACATAATATTTCAAAGCAGTATTCAAAATTCTTCCGGCGCCAATAGCAACAAAAAGCAGGCTGATAAGCGATGCCAAGTACAAATAAATCGTACGAATTAATTTTGCTTTGTCCGTCATATTTTTTTTGATTAAATAAATTATTAGCTATTTTTAATTTTTTCCACAATTTCAGGAAAGCGCTCCTGATTAAAATGCCCTTGATCTTCGAAAATAACTTTCTCCGCCTTCGGAAGCGCTTTGGAATATTTTTCCAACTCGCCAAACGAAACTACTTGATCATCTTTTGAATGATATATAAAAATTTTATTAACTTTATTTTCTATAATACTTATGCGATCATCCAATTTCAATTCTCCTAAATATTCCTCTGATTCATCATCAAATGGAGATGCGATAAGATGAAGCTGTGATATTCTAACTGGAAAATCATTTTCAGAAAGATACTTAGCCAAAAATACGCCGCCCAATGAATGCCCAATTAAAACGATACCGTCCTTAAAAAATGGAAAAAATCTTTCAATCCAAATTTTCCATTCAATATACTTCATATTCCATGCGCTTGGCATAAGCGGATTAAATATTTCAAAATCATTTCCCAAATCATCCTGCAAATTCTTTTTCCAACCATCTCCCTTTTTAAGAAATCCCATATCCACGGGGATTGTTTTGAGTAAATTCAAATAGTCGTCATAAGACTCATAAGTATCTCCCCCATGAATAATCAAAACTTGTTTCTTCATTTGTTTAATATAACTTTAATCGGAAAAATTATTATTGCGCGGAAAATTCTTTTGAAGCGATATCTTGGCTCAAGAGCAAGTCTCCAAAGCCATTCTAGACCCAAAATTTGCGCGAATTTGGGCGCTCTGGGCGTTTTCTTAGTCAGATAATCAAAACTACCGCCCACTCCCATTGCTAGTCTTACATTATCATTTTTTAAGGAATTAATAAAGATTTCCTGTTTAGGGGCGCCGAAGTTGCAAAAAACAATATTGGGCATAAGATGCTTGTTTGCCGACGAGAAAGGTGAGACGTAAGACACATTTTTATAATCAATATTATCTCCAGATATTGCAAGATTCGGATATTTTTTGAGAATTGCATTGCGAGTTTCTTCCCATGAGCTTAAGCTTCCCACCCATGACGCCAGAAAAATACTCATATTTTTCTTTTCGGCAATTTGCAAAATATTTTCCATTAACTCAATTCCTGTCAGGCGACACTTGAGCCATTTTCCAAAACGAAGAAGAGCAAAGAATATTCCCGTTCCATCTGCCACGCACAAATCGCAATCATTGATAATATTTCGAAATTTTTCATTTTTCTGCGCCTCTAAAACAAATTCCGGATTGATTGTTGCGATTTGGTGGAATTTTTCTTCATTTAGAAAATCTTCGACTTTTTTCAAAATCTCCTCTCGACTTAAATTATCAATTTTAATGCCCAAAATTTCCATAAGAAAAAATTATTTCAACGGACAAGATTCAATCTCGATGAATTCCCCTGCAGTTTCTTCTGATCGGCTGTCAAAAATACTCACACTGTCAACAGGCAAAGATATTCTGAAATTTTCTTCAACTTCAGGAAAAGAATCCAGGATTTGCCATTTGTTTTTGCGGATTCTTCCAAGTGTTACGTGCGGATGAAATTCTTTTTTATCAATCTTGAATGATCCGAAATATTTTTCAATTTCCTCCTGAAGTTTTTTCATCTCCTCGCTTGCTTTGCCGGAAAACCAAACAAGCCGGGCATTCTTTCCTTTTTCCGGACCAAGTTCGATTTTGCTCAACTCAATATCAAATGCATCAATGTTTTTTGTGGCGACGCGTACGCTTTGGCAAATTTTGCTCAAATCTTCATCTTCCAGATATCCCAAAAAAGAAAGTGTGATATGAAAATTATCTTCCTTAATCCATTTAATTGGCAAATCATTCCATTTCTTGATTTTTTCCGCCAAGCGTTTTTTTACCTGAGAAGGTAAATCAATCCCCACAAAAATTCTTCGTTGCATATAGATTTATATTAACATATTTACTTTTTACTATCCTAACATTCTAATGATGGAAAATCAATCTTTTGCCTTAAAATCAGGCAAATGGTAAAATTAAACTATGATTAAAGACAAGGAAAAGTATTTGGTAAGCGTTGCGCCTCTCACGAAAATCCCTCTTTCCCGGGAGCAATTTTTTTATTATCTTTTCAATAAAACAATTCCGAGCGGATCGCTGGTGGAAGTATCTTTGGGGAAAAGAAAAATCAATGGAATCGTTTTGGACAGCAAGAATGATTTTACTCGAAGCGGAAATTATCGAATGAAAAAAATTGAAAAAATTATTGAGGAAAATTTCCTGACTGAAAATCAAATCAAATTGGCAAAATTCATTTCCGAACATTATTTCTCTTCACTGGGAATAGTGCTCAAATCTTTTGTTCCAGCAAGAATAAAAGAAAGAATCAGGAATCAAGAATCAGGAATCAAGAATTGGGAATCAAGAATTGGGAATCAAGAATTGGAAGAGAAAATAAGTCTGACAAAAAATCAACAAGACGTGTTGAAAAAAATTACAAAGCACACGTCGAAAAAATCAACTTATTTGTTATCAGGGAATTCTTCTTCCGGAAAGACTGAAATAATCATTCAAGCGGCGCGGAAGATAACTTCAAGGAAAAATGATTTTAGTCAGGTGCTCATTTTGGTTCCGGAACTCACTCATATTGCTCCATTGATTGAAAGAATTTCAATTCACTTTAAGCAGGATGAAGTTGCCGTGCTTCACAGCAAACTTTCAAAAGGCAACTTTTTTTCCACTTGGCAGAAAATAAAATCCGGTCAGGCAAAAATTATTATTGGCACTCGGCAGGCAATCTTTGCTCCGTTTTTTGATTTAAAATTAATCGCGGTTGATGAAGAGCATGATGTTTCATATAAGCAATGGGACGCAAATCCGCGTTATGATGCGCGCATTGTCGCTGAGAAATTGTCTGAATTGAGCGGAGCTAATTTGGTTTTTTCTTCTGCCACTCCTCGGATTGAAAATTTTTGGAAAACAAAAAATAACCAGTGTGATTTACTGACAATTCCTAATTTTGAAATTCAAAAAGTACATTGCGAAGTTGTTGATATGAAAAAAGAACGCTGGGCGAAAAACAGATCTCCCCTCTCTCGAAAACTGAAAGGAGAAATTGAATATGCTCTGAAAAACAAACTGCAAACGATTCTCTTTGTTAATCGCCAAGGAATGAGTGCGTTTTCCGTGTGCAAGAAATGCAAGGAAGTCCTCAAATGTCCCAAATGCGAGCGAGCTTTGGTATATCAAAAAAAAGGAAATTATCAATGTTTGCATTGTTCATACAAAACTTCTGATTTTCCAACTTGCCCAAATTGCAAGGAAATGATTTTTGAAAATGTGGGAGTTGGAACGGAAAAAATATTACGCGAACTACGAAAAAATTTTTATTCCGCTCGCATAGAGATTGTGGATAATCAGACAATGAAAAGTCAAAAAGCTCACGAAAATGTTTGGCGGAAATTTTCTCAAGGAAAAATCGATATTCTGATTGGAACACAAATGATCACCAAAGGATGGGATTTGAAAAATGTTGGACTTGTTGGTATTATTGATGCGGATGGACTACTTAGTTTTCCGGATTTGTTCACAAATGAAAATGCTTTCGCACATATCGTTCAAGCGTCAGGAAGAACCGGGCGTCCCGGAAGTCGGTTTCCCGGAGAAGTGGTCGTACAAACTTTCCAACCGGAAAATTTTATCATAAAGTCCGCAATAGAAAAAGATTTTAACAAGTTCTATGAAAAAGAACTTGGTGAAAGAAAAGAATTGGACTATCCTCCGTTTGGAAAATTGATAAAATTAATTTTTCAAGATCAAAACAAAAAAAAGACGGAGAAGGAAACTGAGAACGTTTTTCAAACACTGGAATGGGTTGGGGAAGATTTGGATGGAACAAGAATATATCCTCCGCAAAATTGCATGCTTTCCAATATTCGCGGAAAACATCGCAGGCAGATTATCATAAAATACAAAACAAAAGATGTGGATTTGAAAATAAAAAAAGCGATCCAATCGCTTGGTCCGGGATGGATTATTGACCGGGATCCGATTTCTATTATTTAATATACTTACTATTTATTATGACTAAAAAAATACTTCTTACCACCCGCCCCATCGCTCCGCCGTGGGATGAAGCTTCGAAAAATTTCGCTTTCACCTTGGCGAAAGATTTGAGTGATAACAAAAATTTGGAGCTCCACTTGATGACTAACGGACAAGTTGATGAATTGCCAAGTTCCGTTATTCAGGAAAAGATATATACTCATTCGCAAAATGATTTCGGATTTTTTCAGAAATTGCGGTTATTTTGGTTTTTAATTTTAAATGCGTATAAATTTGATATCTTACACTTGCTTTTTACTCCGACTAAATTCAATACGGGGATGATGAGATTTGTACTTAATATTTCTGGATCTCGGATATTTTTTGGAAAAAATTCCGGGATGACAGATATCCAATCAATCCAAACCGTTGCCACTTTGCGTGAAGATTTGTTTTCTGATGAGGAGATAAAAAATTTGATGTTCGGAGATTTGATTATCACCTATTCCGATTTTGCCAAAAAAAAATTACTCTCGTTAGGAATAAGAAATGTCGAGAGGATTTATCCGGGAATAGATTTGGAAAATTATTCCCCGAAAGAAACGAGGGCGGAAAACAAAAAATACGCTTCGGATGATTTTGTGATCAATTTTGCGGGAGAATACACGCGCCTGGGAGCGATGGATGACGTCGTGGATTCTTTTATCGAAGTGTCCGGGAAAATTCCGACGGCAAAATTGTCGATGGCGGTGCGGGTGAAAAATGAAAAAGACGCTGATAAGAAAAAAAGGGTTGTTGAAAAATTAAGAAGAAACAACCTTTTGGAAAAAGTTGTTTTTCATGACGACGGGAAATTCAATATGGCGGATATTTATAACTTGGCGGATATTTCGATTTTTCCGGTACAAAATATGCGCGGGAAATTCGATGTGCCGTTGGTGGTGGTGGAAGCGATGGCGTGCGCCAAGCCGGTGATAATTTCCGATATTCCGATTCTTGAGGAATTTTCCAACAAAGAAAATTCGGTGCAAATCGAAGCCGGAAATGTCGAGCAACTCACCGCTGCGATTTTGGAATTGCACGATAATCCGGAAAAAAGAAAAAAACTCGGCATCAGCGCCAGAGAATATGTCAAACAAAACTTTGATATTAAAAATGTTTCCAAACAATACGCGGAGGTTTACGAAAAAATATAAACGGTCATACAAATCATACAAATCTCTGTCACAAATCTACAAATATTTCTGAAAATTAAAAAAGGCGTTGGTCATTGACCGCAGCCTTCCTTGTCAGTTTTTGCTAATTAATAATGACTTGTTCCTCCATTTTTCTATCCCTTTATTGTTTTTTGAGACTAAAACAATAAAAAATATTGACATCAGAAATAATGATGCGTTGGCAACGCAGAGCAAAAACTTAATACTAAACACATAATCATCTTTCTGAGGAGGATATAATCCGGACAATGAATAGCACTGAGTCAAGATCGAAAAAAAATAAAACACTATAACGAGCCATAATACGAAAATTGGCTTAAATCTGGCAGGATATCCATTTACGTAACGATCTAATGATATAACCCATGAAACAAAAGGACCGAATGTTAAAATCAAGATAATCAATAAGATTAAAATATCCTTCCATATCATGTTTATTCCTCCTCTGGGATGGAGATTTCAGATACCCCATCTATAATTATCTTTTCGTATCCAGTAAAAATGGCCTGGATGATTTTTTTACCATTGATATCCGTGAAAAAAACTTCCTCTCCCGGACGAAGATCACCCAATGTTTCCGGAGCATAATTGCGGAGAGTTGCCTTCTCTCCGTTAACAATAACCGAAAAGAGTGCGACTCTGCCAATGGCCGCACCATCCTCATCCTCACCGATTTCCCCTTCACAAGGTTCATAAAGAGTTGACTTCGAAGCGCAACCAGAAAAGATAAAACATACTGCTATAATCAATAAAATTCTTGTGCATGTTTTCATGAAGCCTCCTCCTCTTTTTTTCGGACGTTTTTCATAAATCGCGCAATTATTGTACGACTCTCCCTCAAACAACTTACCAAGAGAATAAGTAATGCTATATACGCCGCGACTATTCCTGTGGAAGCGACGATCATGGAAACGATTTCAGTTTCCAACAGAGAATGATAACGCAATGGGCAGCTATTAATAAACATAGCTGCGGAGATTAATATTCCGGCCAAAATTCCGAAACCAATTCCCCATTCATTGATATCCTTCGGGCGCCTGAAATACATCAATGAGACCCAAAGAAATATTGATGCAAGGACAATACCCAATGAAAATTGACAGATACTCATCTCAACCCATCCCCCCATTTAAAATTTTGCCAGAAGCTTGTGCGACTGGATTATCGAATTGATCTCAAAACTTCCGCGCCATCCTCGTCGAATGTGCGAAAGAAAAAGTTGATAAACTTCACCGAAACCATTTTTCCAGAGATAGGCAGTCTAACCTCATCCTCCGGACGGAGGTTGAGATATTTTGCCCGATCTTCAACAATGATATCCCCATCGGGGATTGTCATGAAGACCGCAACAACCCCTCCGTTTAAATTAGCAACTTTATTCTTGGGAAAAAAACTATCTGCATTATTCCCAAGGATACAGACAAAAATCAACAACCCCGCGATTAAAAAACAAGTTTTTCTCATCCCCCCTCCTTTATTTTTCATGAAGTATATTCTTCCGTTTCTGAGGCAACTATGGTATTATATTTCATAGCAATGCCTCCATTTAAATTGGTAACGAACTCTATTAACTCAATATAATACTACATAAATAATTTTATGTCAATGCCTAAAACAAAAAAAATAAACCCGCATCTTCAGCAATTTCAAACCAAGGAAATGAGTGTTCCGGTGATTTTTCACACTTCGGATGCTCTTTTGCCCAACCAGCACACCTTCGACCAACTGGAAAACCTCGGAAAAGACAAGCGTCTTTTTTCGCATATTGCCGCAATGAGCGACGTGCATCCCAAGGCGGGACGCAAAAATCCAACTGGAACAATCGTGGTGAGCAAAACTCATCTCTTTCCTCAGATTAATGATACCGCCCCTAATTGCGGAATGCGTTTTTTGCGTACCGATTTGAATGACCAGAATCTGACAGAAGAAAAAATCGACGAACTTTTCAAAGAATTGATCGAGGTTATTCCGACAAAAAAATATGTCGGCAATAAGATTCCATACCAATTGGCAGTCGACATTGCCCACAAAGGAATTAACCCATTGCTTTCTCACCTGAAAAGTCGAACAAAAAACGAATTGGAAAATTCCTCAATGAATGGAAATATGGTGCCAGCAGAAATCAGCCAGCGGGATATTTTTGATGCGATTCCGAAATTCTTTTTTCACGTGGGAAAATATCGCCTCGGAATTTTGGGAGCGGCCGGAAATCACTTTTTGGATTTGATGAAAATAACAGAAATCAAGGACAATGAAATTGCGGAAAAATTCAACCTCAAGGTCGGACAATATATTTTTCTGATGCACACCGGCTCGGGACTTTTCGGACAATATGCGTCATATATGTACACGCCAAAAACCAAAGAGCATTTCAGTCAAAAAATGATGCTCAAGATTGGAACAACATTTTTCGACAGCCAGAAAAAACAAGTATACAAAAATATCGCCGAAAAAATAAAAAAATATCAAAACTCTGATGAATTTTTGGGCTACGAAGCGGACAGTCTGGAAGGAAAAATGTATCTCACCGCCCACCAAGCCAGTGCCAATTTCGGATTTGCCAATCGGGCAGTTCTAACTGACAATCTGGATCGCGCTTTGGAAAGAGTTTTCGGAAGACAAGTTGAATTGGATTTGCTCTATGATACTCCGCATATTTTCAATCGGAAAGAGGATCATTTCGGCGAAGATGTTTGGGTGCATCGCAATGGAACTGTAAGCGCCGATGGTCCGCAAAGAATGAAAAATCATCCTCTGTTTTCCCAAACCGGAGAGCCGGTTTTCATTCCATCTTCAATGAGTACTCCTGCCTATTTGGGAGTGGGAACAGATGAAAATGACTCATCCTTTTTTTCAGCAAGCCATGGAACAGGAAAACGCGCCGAAAGCCAAGAAGATGCCGCGCATAGCAAAAAAGAATTATTTGAAAAAATGGAAAAACGTCATGTCAAATTATACAATGCCGCTTCCAAAGGAGTAGTCTTACAAGACAGCTCCTATTACAAAGATGTCGAGGAAGTGATTTCCGGAATGGAAGAAAATAAGATCATAAAATCAGTAGCCAAAATGCAACCGGTAGCGGTGCTGATGTATTGATATTAAGGCAGCGGGTGCTTTTCAAAAAATTCCCAAATTTTTTCATTGGCCGGAAGGTCTTGACTTAACGGACCGACGGCGCTTTCCCACTCTTGGCATACTTTTCCGCTCGGGTCCGTTTCGCAGGCTTGGACGCTATAGCCTTCCCTTCCCGCCCAATTGTGCCCCAAGCCGTCAACCGCGCACAAGGTCACGTCCGCATCCTGCTGGCAACCTTCATATGTCGAACAGACCGCGCCTCCGTTTCTGAAAGTTATATTTGTTTTTTCGGAACAGCCGTTCATCGTCCGCCACTTATCGACATAGTCCGGTATGGAAACGCATTGCCAATCGTCATAACGGGCCGGCACGCCGATTTTCCGCCAGAAATCAGCCATACACCTTCCGCACGTCCCGCCCCAATACGGACTGCAAGGATCGGCCTTTCCCTGGATGTGGAAAACCGGAACCGCTCTTTCCGGCTGGCAATCATCAAACGTCCCTTGCGAACCGCTGGGCGCGATCGCCGCGATTTTCCCCGACAGTTCGCAGGCCAGCCGGTACGCCATCTGCGCGCCGTTGGACATCCCGGTCGCGAATATCCTTTTTCCATCGATATTAAAATCCGTTTCCATTTTTCCGATCATCGCCGCAATAAATCCGACGTCATCGACATTTTCCCGCAAAGCGTCGCCGCAACACCTGCCCGCATTCCAAGTCGCGAATGTTTTCCCGAAAACTTCCTTCCCGCTTCCTTCCGGATACGCGACAATAAAACCTTTTTCATCGGATGTCCGGTTCAGTCCGAAATATTCCGGACCGTTGGCGGCGTCGCCTCCTCCGCCATGGAGGGCGATGACCAAAGGCGTTTCGGAATTCCTGTCATAACCGGCGGGGATATGGACGATATACGACCGCTCCATTCCGTCGTGCTCCAAAGTGAAATTGAAATCCCGCCGGTCATATCCGGACAAATCCCCGTCCGGCTCCATCGAAGAAAATTTTCCCATGCCGACAATAATCAAAACCATCGCAAGCAAAACGGCGAAAATCAAAACGAATATTATTTTTTTATTTTTCATCCACATTAGTTTTAATTTTATCCCATTTCACGCCAGACGCAAAATTGACGCGACGCAGCGAGGTGGGATCAAAAAATATTTACATCTAAGCGTTACTGTCATCGTTGATAATTTTTTCTATTCTATCAAAAAGATTCAAACATTTTTCTTTGTTGTAATAATCGGAATAAGCCGATTCGTTAATTAATTTTCGTTGCTTTAATATATATTTTTTATATTTCAATTTGCTCATTTCGCTCAAGTCAAATTCCACTATATATTCAAAAGAAGCGTCCGCGACTGGTATTTTTTCCGTACTGGCGTTCAAATGAGCAAGAAGCAATTTACTAACTGCTGCGGTTGATGTCCAGAGCAGAGATGCTAGTCCAACAAAAATATATCCTTGTTTATTCTTCATTGAATTCTGGGTTAAAAAATAAATATCCCCCAATAATTGCATTATATAAAAATAAACATCAGATAACGTATCCAAATATCTGAAGTTTAGCACTGGTTTAATGGCACAAAACCTTGATATTCTTCTTGGTTTATTAGTTTAATTATACTTTGGATTATAACCAGCGTAAAGCGCGGAATTTGGGTGGAACAAAAGAAAAATTTAACGAATATTTACATTAAATAAAGGCTCTTTTTAATTTTTTAAAGGCGCGGGGATTGACTTTTTCTTGGTTTTGGAGTATAGTGCTGAGTCAATGAATTTCATAAATTTCTGACAACAAACAAGGAGGAGTAAGATGGAAAAGAAAAAGCGTTTTCCGGAGTTTGATGATTTGGCAGTAGGTGACCTTTTTGTAATCTACGAAGTGTTTGGAGGACGCTTCGGAATGATGTTTTGGCACGAAGAAAAGCAGGTCAATCACAATCTTTACAAAAAGACCAGTGATTCAACTGCGGAGAATCTGTCAGAACCAGATCCTGCACTCAAGACATCACATTTTACCTCGCACTCAACATGGGTAATCGCAGTAAAGTCAGTGGTCGGACTGCAATAAGATTGTCCGAGTAATCTATGAGTGTCTCATGTGTATATCATGTGTAGACACTTCTTTTTTTAAAAAATTAAAAAGAGCCAATTAAAAATAAAAAATATCCGTTAAATTTTTCTTTTGTGAAACCAGATATTTGGTGTTCGTATACTAAAAGCATACCATATTTGGTATGCTTTTAACAGTCGCGGGCTATGACGCGGGCTATGGATCGCCGTGTTGGAGTTTTAGCTCCGTCGCCTAACATATTTAATCATATGCGATGTAAATTTTTTATCTCGATTTTTATTGGTTTAAACTTTGTTTTATTACTAAGAAAATTTGATTTTTGTTTTGGATTTTGGGCAGAGGGGTCAGGGGTGAATGCCCAAAACCCAAAACTCCTTATTGGTCTTTATTTTAGCCAAAATCTAGCCAATCAACTACACATTGCCTTGCTATTATTTATTTCATATGCTAGTATCTTATGTTGTTTGGTATCGTAAATTATCTTTTAACAACATGCAACCATGGAGAATAATGACTATGCAAACACCAAAAGTTCTTTCTATTATTTTTTTATTCCTCATCATTTCCGTGCCTATTAGCAGTGGTGCTGGAAATAATATTGAAATGCTGGAAATGAGGGAGTTTACGACCCACGGAGCTCCGCAAACAACATTTGGAGCATGGCAAGGAAACGGGAGGAGATTGGTCAGAAAAGTCACAATAAAATCCCCCAAAGATGATAAGATTCAAGCGTGTACTGAAATATACTATGGTGGCAAAACTGGTCGGATTGACCGTTCATGTTGCCAGCTTGATCCCGAACCATCACCTCTTTCTCCAAGATATTAATTTGGAAAATCTCGCCGTCAGTGGACTCAATGAGCACCACGGGCGTTTTTTATTTTTGAACTATTAAGGGACATTCTTATTCCCCTCTGTAAATAAATTAAAAATCAAATTTTCTATCCTTGTTTAAATCACAAATCCACAAATTACCACCAAAGATGAAAAAATATTTCAGCTAACGTATCCAAATATCTGAAGTTTGCTGGAGTGTAACGAAAGCAAATTTGGGAGAGGAAATTTTTCTTTCCTTATTTTATTATAAAGTGAAAAATTTTGGAACCAGATATTTGGTGTTGTGCGATGTAGCTAGAAATTTTTTCCTCCTTATTAATATTTTGGCAAATAATTTTATAAATATTCTTTTAAACGTTCGACTGTTTCTTCAATAAAATCATCATCCGGCTCATCTTTCTTTAGCTCGTCATATATAGCCATAAGACAATGAATAGCATCTAATGTTTTGTCGTCTGCGCCATCTGCATAATCAGTCAATCCCTTGCCCTCAATCGCATCAAGAATATTTATTTTTTCTTCAATTCCACCGATTGAGATAACCCTGTCTTTTAGAGTTTCGCTATTTTTAACTAAGTCCTCAACCAAATCCCTAAATTCATTCGGTTGTTTCATTTCAAATTTTGGCTCTCCAAACATATTATTATTTAAATTAATTAATTAATTAATTAATGATTTATAAAATTATTTGCCAAAAGATCTAAAAAATAAAAAGAAATTTCTGGCTATTTCGTACAACGGGCGCGGCTTATGCGATGTGTCTGGAGAAAAATGAAATTTTTCGACAGGCATTTCGCATAAGCCGAGTTCGGAGATGTCGCAGAGCAAGGCCGCAGGACTGCGAGCGGCATCGGAGAACGAGGCTGTAAGCCGCGCCCGTTCGGGGAAATCAGAGCGAGCGATTTCCCCGAACGTATCTGTGTATCTGAAGTTTTTGCCTCGCTTCCTTAATATTATTCCAAATAGATAAAAGAAGCAAAAATTTGGGTGAAGCAAAAGAGAAAATCTGTATAATTTACCTTATTTTAAAACTTTTTTGTATTTTTTTGCCAAATTGGAGTTGACAAGACCATCATCTTGTGCTAGCATATAGAGTCATACAGAAGTTCACCAACATCAACGGAAAAGGAGAAATGACATGAAAAAGCTTATCGTTCTTTTAACTCTCGTGCTGACCCTCATCATTGCAACAGCAAGTGTGGTTGTCGTGGAGGCGGCAAATCTCCATGAAGTCTCAGGGGTTATTTCCAATGTTCAGATCATCCCCAGGGAATCCATTCTCGGAGCGCCAAACATGACGGTCGTAACTTTCAAGGACGGCCGAGTCGTAACCTTCCGGGGAATAATCCTGGGAATGGTGTTTGAAATCGGAAAAAAACACACCATACGCTACGACGATGAATGGACAATGCGTGAAATAGAGCCGTCACCGCAGAAGTAAAGGGCAAATCGTTGCCACACACGCGAACCCCAGGATAACACTTCCCTGGGGTTTTCTTTTGGCAAAAAAATACAAAAAAGCTGATTTTAAAAGAAAAGAATTATGCAGATTTTCTCTTTTGCGAAACCAGATATACAGTGTTGGACGATGTGCCATCCCTTAATTTCTTCATGGCATTTCGTCTAACGGGCGCGGCTTATGCGATGTGTCTGGAGAAAAATGAAATTTTTCGACAGGCATTTCGCATAAGCCGAGTTCGGAGATGTCGCAGAGCAAGGCCGCAGGACTGCGAGCGGCATCGGAGAACGAGGCTGTAAGCCGCGCCCGTTCGGGGAAATCAGAGCGAGCGAGGACCTTAGTCCGAGCGAGCGATTTCCCCGAACGTATCCAAATATCTGAAGTTTGCTGGAGTGTAACGAAAGCAAATTTGGGAGAGAAAATTTTTCTTACCTTATTATATTATAAAGTGAAAAATTTTGGAACCAGATATTTGGTGTTGGACGATGTTATAAATTGACCAGTTCCTTATTAAAAATATTGTAATATGGATCTACCTTTATTTTTTTATCGTCAATATTTATCACCAACCATTGATGAATAAAAAACGATGTAAATAATCTTTTTTGAATAGTTATATCATCATCTTTAAACAAACCAGTATTAATCAGAACAGACTTGAGTAATCGATTTTGTCCATGACACCATAGAAATATTTTTTTATCCAAGATGCCCTTAGTTGAGAAATCACCAAAATTGAAAACGCTCAATAAATTTTCTATCTTCAAAACGTCGTCATTGCCGGAATAAGTTTGTCGCATATATTCATACACATTTTCAACAGTTTGAAGCTTACTATTTCCTGTTAGTTTTGAAGATAATTCTTTTAATTCAGGATAGTTTTCAATTTTTGATTTCTTCAAATAATTTGGATAAAAAAAATATGGCCAAACTTTACAAAAGATGATGTATATCAATAGTAGATAAAAAAATGTATTCATGCGATCCGTATTACAATACCAAATAAAGGGTCAATTTATAATTTCGTCCAACGTTTAAGAATATCTGAAGTCCTGCACTTTGGTTTATAGGCACAAAACTTTAATATCCTTACTTCTTTATTAGTTTAATTATACTCTAAATTGCAGCAAAACGGAAAAGTGCGGGATTTGGGAGAGAAAAATTTGCCCTCCTTTTAGTTTTAACTGCGGCAAATTTTTTGAACCAGATATTCTTTGTTGTCGGATGTAAATTTATTTTTGTCCTTCCTTTTGGTTATAAAAAATTAGAATTGGGCGTGAACGTGGGCTGTTCGTTCACGCTTTATCACGGCAGATGTTTCCGCCTTAGAATAGTGAGGGTGTTACTTTGGAAATTCAACGAAAAATATAATGTACATTATACATATGACAAGTATTGCCACCCAAAAACGATTCATGAAATTAACACCTGGAAATTCTTCTTCCTTCTTTTTCATAATCCTCCCTCCGTATATTAGCCCAATTCTAATTTTTTATTATATTTTAAAGGGACAAAAATGAATTCATTTCCGATAACGGGCGCGGCTTATGCGATGTGTCTGGAGAAAAATGAAATTTTTCGACAGGCATTTCGCATAAGCCGAGTTCGGAGATGTCGCAGAGCAAGGCCGCAGGACTGCGAGCGGCATCGGAGAACGAGGCTGTAAGCCGCGCCCGTTCGGGGAAATCAGAGCGAGCGAGGACCTTAGTCCGAGCGAGCGATTTCCCCGAACTAGTTTTATCCGTACCTGCCTATAATTTGGCTCAAATTAAGGTTTGTGGTATGATTTTGATGTAATCATACTGCCTTATGAATACATTTTACCATAAATTTACTAAAATATGAAAATAATCACCATTTCTGGGTTGGACGGGTCGGGCAAATCCACCCAGATCCAAATGCTCAAAACTTATCTCCAGTCGCAAGGCAAGCGGGTTTTTTATTTCCATGCCATCGAATTCGGCATCGCCACCAAATTGGCGGAATTAAAGAAAAAATATTGCTTGATTTGCAAAATCAAAGGCTTGTGCCAAATTCAACCGAATATGAAAAAAAGTGTCACGAAAGCCAATCTAATACAAATCCAGCTTCGCAAGTTGGCGCTAAAAATCGATCAATTAAGATTTGAAAAATTAAAGCGCGAATTGGAAAGCCGAGATTTTAATTATATTCTCAGCGACCGGTTTTTTTATGATAGTGCGATTAACATCCAATATCTTTTGAAAAATTTCGATGCAGAAAATTTGAAAAATTATAAAATCGAGCAGCCATTTCTTGGGATTTATCTTGCAGTTGATCCAAAGATTATCATGAATCGCCAGCGCAAGCCTGACCAAGGAGTGGAATATCTCAAAGAAAAAAGATCTTTGTATGACGCGGCGGTAAAAATTTGGGATCTAAAAACAATTGACGGAAACAGGGATCAGAATGTGATTTTTGAAGAAATTAAAGATATAATAAAAATGGAGAAATAAAAAAACAGACCGTTCCCTGAATTACAAGGAAACGGTCTGCTGTCGATTAAGGATTGTTCTCTATTGGATATTTCTTTTAAAAACCAGAAACGACATTAAAAGAGAAATCCAAAATATTGCCACGAACGCAATCGCCCATCCTAACATCGTTGCCATTTCCTTATTAAGTCCATTGAACTTATCAAGGAAACAATACACCGGGATGATAGTGTCGCAGACAAGCGGAATACTGGAAAGGGCAATCATTGGAAAAAACATCTGTTGCAGAATTCTCTCCATAAAAAAGCAAACTATCAACAAGGACATCAACAATAATAACATCTCTACACCCTCTATTCCCAACACTTCTATCATCTCTCCTCCCCCTCCTAATGATTTTGATAAAAAGAACTGCTAATTTAAATAACCACAGTATTTCATATTAAAATAATATTAAAAAAATGTCAAAACAACATATTGCAAAATCAGCACTTTGGGTTGTAATTTCAGAAATCATTTTCAATCTATCCGGCTATATTATCCATAGTGTTGTCGGGAGGATATTGGGTCCGGCGGATTACGGACGCTACGGATTGGTCATTACGCTTACCACAATGGTAATTATCTTGATTGGAAACGGAATTCCTACCGCGATGGCAAAATATATCAGCGAAATCTTTGACTCCAATCCGGCAATGGTTTTGGCAATCAAACGGCGGGCAATTTTTTTGCAAAGCATTGTCATTGGAAGCATAACCTTGCTGTTTTACCTCCTTTCGCCATTAATTGCGAGAATATTGGGTGATCCAACGCTTACTCACCTCTTCCGCATCTCAACCTTGATTATTCCGGCATTTGCGGCGGCTTCTTTTTATTTTTCATATTACACAGGACTGCATCTTTTCAATTTACAGTCGATTCTCAAAGTTTCCCGTTCTGCAGTAAAAGTTATCGCTATCGTTTCGCTGGCATATTTTTTCCATCTCAAAGGATCAATTATTGGATATATTGTTGCTCCGGCATCAGTTTTCTTGATTGCGTGGCTGATCGACAAATTCAGCGTTACAAAAAAAATTCGCGCTCAAATTACCGCTCAAAAACTTGAAACCGCTTCATTTCCATGGCAAAAACTCACAAATTACGCTTGGCAAATAATCCTATTTTTTCTGGCATACGAGCTTCTTATCAGTATCGATCTCTATCTTGTTAAAGGAATTTTACATAGCGACTACCAAACTGGAATATATAATGCCGCCCTTACGGTTGGACGTATCCCCTACTATATTTTTTACGCTCTTACAATAATCCTCCTTCCGAAAATTTCCAATTCCACCGCGCAAAATAATCACAGTGAAACCAATAAAATAATCAGCCAATCACTCCGAATTATGACAATACTTTTAGTTCCAAGCGTGGTTTTGATGTCAGTTTTTGCCCGCCCGATAATCAAGATATTTTACAGTTCGCAATATATCGAGGCTAGCGTCCCAATGGCAATTCTTGCTGTCGGAGTGGGATTTCTGACGATATTTTATGTGATGAGTTTTGTGAGTAATGGAGCCGGGAAAACAAAGCAACCAATGTTTATTTCCATTTTTGGATTGATTGTCAACACCATTCTTAATTATATTCTCATAAAAAAATATGCTCTGATTGGAAGTGCGATTGCGACATCCGTCAGTTCATTTATTGTCATGCTAATCGCGCTCTACTTTATTCATCGCGATTTCGGGATTACTTTGAAAATGAAGAATTACTTAAAAATAATTTCAGCAGGAATCATTATGTATTTTATTGCCGGATTTTTCTCCCAAGGGCAATATATTTTTATTGTGTGGTCGGTGATTTTATTTGCTATTTACGCCGGAATTTTATATTTTATTGGGGAAATAAAAAAAGAAGACCTTGTCTTCTTTGGAAAAATGCTTGCTGGAAAAAAATAAACGGATTACTTTTTACGGAAAACATCTTTCCAATATTCATTTTGACCGGCAATATCTTCTATTTCAGATGCCGCAGTGCTTCCTGATTTCTCCGACAAGTCATCTTTAACGGTTGTATTTTTTATTTCAATTTTTAATATCCCCAAACTTCCCATAGAAAAGTCTTCTTTTTGATTAAAATACGCATTCAAATCTTTCGGTGCCTCATCCCCGTTTCGAAAAATATAATAATAACAAGCACTGGAATCAAAAGGAGCGTTGCTACCAAGCTTAAATAAGTGTAATTTCAAATTCTTATCATTATAAGTAAGCGCATAATCAAGAGTATCTTCAAATTCGGCAACTTTTTTGGAAAAAGAGAGATAGATATTTTTTTGCGGGCAATCTCTTTTTATTTTATTCGCAGAAGACGTAAGTTGCTCCCAGAGTATCCAAGCGCTGTCTTTTTTTGTTTTCAGGATGAGGGTATCTTTCGGATTAACGCTTTTGCGCGTTGATTTTCCAAGCTCGCTAAACCAAGCGGACACAAAAAAAATATTACTGGAAATAAGGGCAACTGCCAAAAGTAAAAGAGAGATTTTTGCAATAATATTGCCTCGTGTTTTTTTAACAATTATTCCGGCAATCAAGCCCAGAAAAACAATAGGAACAAAGAAAATTGGCAGATAAAAGCGAGGTTTGTCGATTGAATATGCCAGCGGAATATACACAAGGAAAAAAGTGAAAAATAAGATCAAGTTAAGCAGAAGAAAGCTCATTTTATTTTCATCCGATTCTTTTTTTAGCAATGCGACCAAGACTCCCAATCCCAATACTGCCAGAAAACTTCCCGCATAATGAAGCACTTTATTTGGCCCGAAATATCCGGTTATTATTCTGAAGATATATTTCCCGAAATAATAAAAATCTTTTTGCAAATTCTTGAAAAATGAATGATCTGATGACTTCGAACTGATTGAAGAAAAAAACAATCGAAGATTTTCTCCATTATTTAAAACATCACTCACGATTACCGGGATATAAAAAAATATTATAACCAAAAAAAACAATCCGGCTTGTTTCCAGGATATGGAACGAGAAATTCTTTTGTAGTTAAAGGTCAGAAAGATGACGGTGATTATCGGAAAAGCCACAAAAAAAGTGAAATGCAACTGTGATCCAATAGCATAAGCAAAACCGGCCAGCGCCGCCCACCAAATATTTTTTTCTTTTCCGGATTTGAATACTTTCAGCAGAGCAAAAGCAAAAAGCAGTGAAAAAAAGATTGTTGAATTCGGATTCCAGGGAAATCTGGCATGTTCAATGGCAAGATATGAAAGGGAGAATATTCCTGTTAAAACCATCGCCTGGTCTTTATTGAAATATTCTTTGGAGAAAAAATAAAAAATCCAAATTGAAAGGAGCGAGAAAATTAAATTCGGATATGCCGTAGTCGGCAATGAAACATTACCGGAAATAATACTAGAGCCATAAAGAAGATAGTAATAAGCCGGTCCCAGATGCAGTTTTGTTCCTCCGGCGCGCGGTCCCAAAAGTGGCAAATCTCCCACACCTCCCTCAAAAGCCCGTGAAATTTTTATCCCGTCGCGCACTTGGTCGCCTTTTGCCAAAAGCCAATCGTTAAAATTGTAAACGCGCAAAAAAATCGCCAGTAATATTACCGCCCAGAACAACGCAATCTTCCAATTTATTCCGTTTTTTAAATTAAGCATATTTTCTATTCGATTGAATTAATCCCCTCTTCTTGCAATATATCCCGATTTATTTTCTTGCCAAAAATATCCGACCAAAAAATTCTGTCCGATAATCCGCTTTCCTGATTAAACCTGAAATCTTGAGAGATTGATCGATTAAGAACATCAATTTCAATAACCTTCAACTGACCAAATTGCTTCTCTGAAAATATTTTTATTTCACTATTGAATTTACCTTCAATATAGCTCTGGCTTTCTGCATCTGAAGGGATGATGGCAAAATATTGGGCGTTTGGATCAGTGTTTATTTTTAAAGGTAAAAAAACAAAGGATGGATCGTTTTTTTGGCGGAAAAGATACTTAAAGGGGGCGATGTGCTCCGGTTTTATGTAATAATAAATATTTGCTCCTTTTTTCTTGTTTTCATAAATATAATCCGCCGCGCGCTCCAATTGCCCAAGAGTCACTCCATCTTTTGTTTTTAAAATAAGCGTTCTTGCGGGCGATATATTTTTATTTTGCGCTTTTGACTGTTCGCCAAACCAAGCGCGAGTCCCCTCGGCATTCACATTCAAAAGGAGGATCGTAGCACCGATGATAATCAAGATCCCGCCCTTTTTTGCCTTTTCTTGCAACAGTTGAAAAAATATCCCAATTAAGATATACGGAATCAAGAAAACGGGTATGAAAAATCTGGGACGGATTTGATATGAAACCGGAACAGTCAAAACAAAGAACACGCCCAGCCAGATCAGGACAAGCATAAGAAAGTCTTTTTGGTCTTGATTTGACGTTTTTGCTATCCTCCAGATGGTCAAAACTATTCCAAATGCGATTAAAAAAATCGTAAACTTAATGGACATTCCCCAATCCTTGTATTTCCCGTTATAACAATCGGCGGTTATAATTAAGCAATAATTTTTCATATTTTCATCAAATCCGCGCTGCAGTTTTTCATCGAAAGTTTTTTTCTTGTTTGCCGGTTTTGAAGAAAGTGCCAAAACAAAATTTCTAGTATTTTCCCCTCCCCTTTTAATATCACTGATAATCACGGGGGAATATGTAACGGCAAATACTGCCAAAATTATCAAAGTATAAGTAGAAATTTTTTGGATAAATTCTTTTTTTCCGAGTTGCGCGAAACTTTCTTTTTTCCAAGGCTGGAATTTGAATAATATAAATAATCCAGATGCGCCAAGAAGCATAAAGAAGCCGAAAAAATGCAATTGGGAGCCGATAAAAAGTCCGATTGCCCAAAGTGCCAGCCACCATTTCTTTCTTTTTTTATCTTTTTCGCGAAAAAATTTCAAAAGTCCGAAAAAAGTCAAAATAGCAAAAAATTGCAAAGAGTTTGGATTCCAAGCAAAGCGCGAATATTGGATTATGATAAAAGAAAATGAATACAAGGCGACAAGCAAAAGAGAGATAAAATTATTAAAGTACAAACGGAGAAAGAAAAAAATAAGTAGTATTGCCGCAATAGAAAAAAATAAATCCGGATAGGCAAAAATTTCAGGATCTGTGGAATGGAAGATTTTTCCGGAAAGATATTGAAAATAGTAATAAGCTGGTCCCAGGCGCAAAAAACCCTCACCTACATCCGTCGCCCCGGCGCGTGGTCCCAAAAGAGGAAGACTTCCCGCTCCTTCAGTAATAGCCTGGCTGATGAGCAGAGAATCACGCGCTTGATCCATTTTAAAGTAAAGCCAATCATGGAAATGATATGTCCGCAAAAATATTGCTACAAATAAAATTAACGCGAGAGTTAAGATAGTTGCTTTGTTTTTTTTCATAATTTTTTTTTATTCCAAACCTGCTAAATCAGCAGAGATTACAATTTCATTATCAATATCCAATATATAATAACTTCCCAAGTGATCTTTGAGTGTCAATGGATTTCCCGCCCAATAATGCACCCCGTTGATTTTCGCATTAAATTCCATATGCCGATGACCAAATAGGACAAAAATAATGTTATTATTCTTTCTCAGCAGTTTTTCAAATTCTTTATATTGAGGGGTGATTACAAAATTTTTAGTCGGTTCTATTATTGGAACATGCATTGATATGATTATTTTTTTACCTCTGCGAGTATTTTTCAAAACATCTTTGAACCACTCAAATTGTTCCGCGTCGATTTCACCATTCGGATAAGTGTCGATTTTTGCATTATTTAAAATAATTATTCTTACGTCATTGCCGATATCAAAGGTGTAATAGTTTTTTTCCAATCCCAGTTGCTTCATTATGCCATTTTTTTCCCTATCGTGGTTGCCTTTTGTCCAGAGAACATTCATCTCATTTTCCCTGGCAATAGCGACAAGCTTTTCCGCATACTTATTTTCTCCTTTATCAGTATTATCCCCGGAAGTGATTACAAAATTTATACCCTCAGCCTTCATTTTTTTAAAAACAGCATCCAGATATTTGGAATATTCCCGCGGAAATGTAATATTCTTTTCTGTTTGTTTCCGCTCTCTTTGCCCCCCGGCATGAATATCTGTTACCCACCCGATTTTGACAGGCGTATGTTTTTTGCTTGCACAAAAAAACACAATCTTCAATGCTCCTGCAAATAAAATGATCACAAAAATAAAAAGTACCGAGGTAATGAATATTTTATTTTTTTGCTTTATAAATAATTTCATTCTTCAAATTCTATGATCTTAAAAATCGGTTCGTTTTCATTTCCGGTCAATGATGGGACGAGATGATATTTTACTCCGTTTATTTCCTTAACCATATCATATTTGTGAAAATGTCCAAAAAACACATCCTTAACATTGTGACTATTTGAAATAGTTTCCACAAAATCTTTGTAAATCGGATAAATATTTTCCAAATTTTCCTTGTTAAATATTGGATGATGCATTGCAATAATCACGCGTCTGTCGGTTTTGAGCGCTTCCTTGAGCCATTTCATCTGCTCCGCGTCTATTTCGCCAGTATAATCTTTTCCGGTAAATGAAGAATCCAGCACAATTATACGCCAATTTTTAACATCTTGGAAATAGTATGTCTTGTCGATTCCGAAATAGGTCATTACTTTGGTTTTTGTCCGGTCATGATTTCCTTTTACCCACATAACACTCGCTTTTTTTTCTGCCATAATTTCCATTAGACTTTTTGCATATTTTGGATTGCCCACATTAGTGTTATCCCCTAGTGCCAATACCACATCGACCTTCTCTTCTTTCATTTTATCCAAAGCGGATGCAAAATATTCCTTATATTTTCTCGGATAGCCCGCCGGTTCATTGTCAGCCATTCGCACTTTGTCGTTAGCGGCGTGAATGTCAGACATAATCCCAATTTTTAAGGGACGATTAACTTCACATTCCCTCCAAACCCAAAAACCGGAAAGTAAAAGCACCGCCAATGCAACACCAATAACCACAACTTTTTTATTTTTCGCTATCAACGATTTGAATTTATTCCAGTATTCCCCGAGGTTTTTTTGCAATTTATGCATATTATTTTTTTATTTAATTTTCAAAAAATTTTTCATCTTGCGTAAATTGCATTCTTTCATTGATATTTGAAATCCCGGATTCTTTCAGATCAATCCCTCCCAATTCCTCTCCCAATATCCTGAAGCATATTTCAATATTATCATTGCATTTTATTTTTTTAAATATTAAATTGAAACTCTCGCTGACAGAAACCAGCGATTTGTCTTTTTTTACTTCAATATCTATGTCGATATTTTCAAATTTTAAATTTTCCGCTCCGTCTATTAATACTCCGTTCAGCGCTTTCATTGAAATATTTTTAAAGGATATTTCACTCAGATTATCTTTTTCTGAAAAACCTCTGATAAAAATCGCGTTCCGGGAAGCGATACTGTTAATATCGCTAAATAAAATATTTTTTATATTCGGCATAGCTTTGGTTTTCGGAGTAACTGTATATGCCGGATAACGTAAGTCCATAATAATCGGATCATTAACGTCCAACATTCTTATATCATAAAAAGTGGCATTTTCCACAAATCCCCCTCGCCCCCGCAAAGTTTTTATTCGAACTCCCGATTGTGTGTTGAAAAAATCACAATCATAAACAAGAACATTTTTAACTCCGCCCGACATCTCACTTCCGATATTCACGCTTCCGTGCCCTCGTTTTGTCGAAATTTTTCTAATAACGATGTTTTCAGACGACCTGCCGACCCGCCATCCATCATTATCCAATCCGGATTTTATTGAAACCGCATCATCGCCAGTTTCAAATTTGCAATTTTCCACCAAGACATTTTTTGATGAGTCAATCACAACTCCGTCCGTATTATGGCTTTTCGTTTTTATATTTAAATCGTGAATATATACATTTTCCGAATAAAGAGGATGAAGCGTCCACATCGGACCATCAATAATGGTCAATCCGGAAATTTCAACATTCCTGCATCCGACAAACTCAATAAAATTTGGACGCAAAGCGGCTTTTTCAGTCCCAAAAATCCTTTTTTCGACCGGAACATCTTTATCTGCCATATCATAAAGCTCATTGACTGCGGATTTCTGTTTATCATTCCAATCATTCCATTTTTCTCCCTGCCCGATGATTTCTCCTTTTCCGCCTAGTGCTACATTTTCGCAATCTTTCGCGTAAATAAATGGCGAATAATTATAAAGTTCCATACCTTCAAAGCGCGAGAAAACAACCGGCAGATAATTTTGCGGGTTTGAGCTGAAGATTAACTGGGAATTATCTTCGAGATATAAGTTGATATTGCTTTTAAGATGAATTGCGCCTGTCTTCCATTTTCCCGTCGGAATAACAACTTTTCCTCCGCCCTGCTTGGCACAATCATCTATGGCTTGCCGGATGGCTTCAGTTGCCAGTTTTTTTCCACTTTCCTCGGCTCCATAATTTAAAATATTACATTCCCGGTCAGGAAAGGATAATGGCTTGAATTTTAAAGCTTCAAGATCTATATTTACCGCAATATCTTTAAATTTATCTTCATTTTCCCGCTGGATATTAGCAGTATTGTTTTTTTGAAAAAAATAAAAAACAACTAGAATAATAATTCCAAAAAATACCAACATTCCCGAATAAAATTTATTATTCATCTTCATCATCTTCATTAATAAAACCCTGGTCAAATATTTCTCTCCACACATAACGTTTTGGAGCTTTCGACCTGGATTTTTTCTTAGGTGGCTCATTAAAATCTTTCGCATCCTCCGTAATAGCCTCTTCTTTTGGCTGCATCCGGACTACCGTGAGAGTTCCAAATTGCGTGGCATCCAGCAATGTGAATTTTTTGGACAGCTTACCTAAATATACTTCCTCAAGACTATTAATCGATTGAATTGAGAAATAATTTCCTTGCCGATAAATATTTTTACTGCTAATGTCATCAAAAAGCGCCGGATTTTTCTCCAGAAAATATTCAAATGCATTGGAATATTCCGGATCGGCTTCGAAAAATATCGGCTCTCCGTTTTCCCGGCTTATTTTTTCCATATAAGCAATAATCATTTCTTCTTGCTCGAGAGTCACCCTTTTTTTCTCTTTAAGAATCACATCTTTTTGACTCCAAATATTTTCAAATGGCGCCCTGGAAAGCTCATTAAAACGCATTTTTACTGATTGAATGCCAAGCGAGATGAGAATCAGGAAGATTATCCAAGAAACGATAGCCTTTTTTGTTCGAAAAAAATAATTCAAAACCACGCCCAGAAGAAAAAATGGGGAAAAAGCGGATAATAAGAAAAATCGCGGAGATATTTCAAGTGCCAGGGGGACAAATAAAAGAAAAACAAAAAATATCCAAACCAAATTAAGTAAAATAAAATCCTTCTTTTGTTCATCAGACTCTTTTCTCCATATCCAAACAGACAGCCATATCCCAACCAGAAAAAAAAGCGAACTCATTATTCCCAACGGAAAATCCCTCCAGCAATACTTGCAATTCGTATTCTGATTTTTTATATCTTCAAAATTTATTCTCAAAAAATCACTGTCATCCCTTCCAGTCAACAGAACAGAATAATAACGAGATGTTTTAATATAATCAATGACTGCTTTTTTAACAATGCTTACATTTTCGCCATCTCCCGATTTCTCTGTAATTGCTTTGAAAAATTCTTGCGCGTTTTCTCCCCCTGTTTTGTATTCATTAATAATCATTGGAGAATAAAAAAGAAGCAAAATGAAAATAAATCCCAACCAATAGCGCCAATTTATTCTTGTTCGTTTGAATATTATTCCGAAAGCAAAAATCACCGGCAAGCTTATGAATGCTACAAAATGAAGCTGGGTAGTGATTGCCAAGGAAAATGAACATATTAAAAGCCACTTGCCTTTATTTTTTTCATCCGTTTTTATTATCCTTAGCAAGGAATAAAAGAACAGCAGAATGAAAAACGGAAGCAAATTCGGATTCCAAGCAAATCGAGAATACATCACGAAATATAAAGAAACCGCATAAAGAGAAAGAAGCATCAAAGAAATTCTCCTGTCAAAATATATTCGGAAGAAATAAAAAAACAAAGGAAGTGAAGCGATTGAAAAAAGCAAAACAACCCCGGCAATTCCTTGCGGAGTATTTCCAAATGCCAGTGCGCTCAGGTATTCCAAGTAATAAAAAACCGGACCGAGGCGCAAAAATGATCCGCTCGCCCGCGGACCGAGAAGCGGGAGTTCTGCCGGACCATTTTCAATGGCTTTGCTGATTAGGTGCGCATCTCTCTCTTGATCCAATTCAAAATGCATCCAATCGGAAAAATGAAAAGAACGCAAAAAAATTCCAACCAAAAAAATGACAGAGATGAGAAGTACGAACCAATTATTTTTGAGGAAACTTGACAGTTTGCGTATCATTGTAAATGCGATATAATGGAAAATAAGGTTTTTTAATTCCTACTTATTTTAACATATTTTTATTAAAAAAGCGATATTAATAGACATGAACAAGCTTTTGAATGAAATATTTTCCAACTATTATCCCAAACTTCTGGCATTTTTTTCAATTTTAATGCTTTTTTTTATTTTTTTGATAAAAATGGAGAAAAACCCCTATTTTCCTGTTTTAATTCCAGGTGACATCCTATATTTCCTTTACTTAACAGTTTTAATAGTATCATTAGGTTTGATTGCTTATTTTGAAGAAAAGTTTGCATTTGAAATTTTTTTCAAAAAAACCGTTTTCGTTCTTCTTCCTGCTCAAATTTTTGTCGCAGTTAATGGTTTCCAGTTCCACCTAGCGGTCTTTGCTTTTGCGAATATCTTTTTAGCGGTGGCGGTTATTTTTTTATCTTGGAAGTATTTGCTTAAAAAACATCAGCCGGAAAAATTTTCCACTGCGGTATCAATTGGAAATTGGTTGCAGGAACAAGGAGTATTAACACTGGCATCCGTTTTTTTGATTGCCTTTGCTTTCTTTGGATTTTCAAGCTTTAATGTGCAAAAATTTGCAGCCGTGGATGAAGCTCTTTGGACTTTCGGCCGAATTGAGAAATATTGGCTGGCACTTGAAAAACATGAATGGGAAAGAACCTTTGTCAGTGATAAGCCCGGGATCACAGTTTCAATTATTTCAGGGATCGGATTGAATTGGATAACGCCCGAAAATTACGCTCCAATTAAATGGAGTAGTAGAATTTTTGCTTCAACGAAAAATTTTGAAGAAATGAATCTTGCGCTTCGCTTCCCCATCCTTGTTTTCGCTGCATTTTTTATTCCAATTCTTTATTTTTTCATTGAACGTTTTTCCGGAAAAAAATCAGCGCTGTATTCAATCGCATTTATCGGACTCTCTCCGATATTGATCGGGATGGTCCGCATAATCAATCCAGACTCCTTACTCTGGATTTTTACTTCCGCGTCGATTTTTTCTTATTTTTCTTATTTAAAAAGAAAATCAAAAATTTTTATTTTATGGTCCGGAATATTTTTAGGATTGGCACTTCTAACAAAGTATGTCGCTAATATTCTTTTCATTTTTTTCTTTTTTCTTATTTTTCTTGAATATATTTTAAACGTAAAAAAATACCCTTCTTTAAAAATATATTTAAGAGAATCGGTTTATAACTATCTTTCTATAATTTTTATTTCTCTAGCCGTTTTTTATCTTTTCTGTCCGGCATCTTGGGTTAACCCGGAAATAATCCTAAAAGCAACCATCCACAGCCAGGCATTTCAATCAACTTCCGCATATCTGTTGTCTTTTTTTGCGTTATTAGTATTCGACACTTTTTTATTTAAAAATATCTTGTTTTCTTCAATTTTGAGTTTTTTTGCAAAAAAAAGAAGGTTCATTTTTATTTTTATTGGATCAATTTTTACTCTTTCAATATTAATCGTACTTTTCAATGTTTATCTCGGAATGCATTTTTGGAATTTTGAAGAAATTCTCCAATCCCCAAAATCAATCAAAAAAATCGGCTCCCTGAATACTTTTTTTGCTGATTTTTATGCTTTAATTTTTGCCATCCATCCCATTGCAATATTGGGAATTGCAAGCGGATTATTTTTTGCTTTTTCCAAGAAATATTCCGCCCAAAAACGCTATTTTATTTTTCTCATATTTTTTACTCTGCTTTATTATGCCGGATCAATTATGACCAATGTCGCATTGATAACCCGCTATCAAATAATGGCTTTCCCGCTAATTTTAACCGCCGCAGGATTGGGAATAAAAACATTGTTTGAGCGTATAAAACTAGGTATTCTTTCTCTAGTAATCGTTCCTATCTTGCTAATAATCTCTGCTGGGATTATCTCCCTCTGGCTGAATCATCCTTTTTATCTAAGCTACGCTTCCGTTTTCCTTCCTCGCGAGTATTCGCTTAATTTGAAGGATATGGGAAGTGGGTCATATGAAGCGGCGCAGTTTCTTAATCAACTTCCTGACGCGGAAGAAACGGTTATTTGGACGGATAAATCCGGAGTATGCAACTTTTTTGCAGGAATTTGCTATACTGGATATGACAAGCTGGAACTTCAGAATATTCAAATTGAATATGTAGTTATTTCATCAGGAAGAGAAAGCCGGACAAAAAAGAGAAGTCGGTCAAAACCCAACGATCCATTGAGCTTCGGGCAATACTATGAGCTTGAAGGAAATGATATTTTCTGGCAATTAAAAATAAATAATCGTGAAAGTCAGTATGTTCGCATAATAAAATTAAGATAAAACTTATCTATGAAAACACTAAGAAAATTATCAGATGATGCGGCAAAGTATATGAAAATTTTTTTCAAAAAAGAACTAGGGGCGATTTTGTTGCTTAGTTCGATTATTGCTGTTAATCTTTTTTTCGGACTTCCGCGCTTGGACAAATATTCCGCGGTGGACGAGCCATATTGGACTTATGACAGAACTTCGAAGTTTTGGAGCGGAGTAACCAAACCGAAATTCAGCCGAACCAATATTAATGACAAGCCGGGAGTGACTGTCGCAATATTTTCCGGATTGGGTCTTTTAAAATATGACCCGATGGATTACAAAACACTGAGGCAAAAACCCAAAACTTCAGAACAATTGGAAATTATCAACTCAATAAATTTCTTTTTTCGCCTGCCGATTTATCTTCTTTCACTACTCTTTCTTCCTTTGTTTTATTTTTTTATCCGAAAAATGTTCGGAAAATCCACGGCTAATTTTTCAACCATATTCATAGGACTCTCTCCGATTCTTCTGGGGATGTCGCTTATTATTAATCCGGATTCGTTGATTTGGATTTTTGCGCCACTTGCGTTGCTTTCTTTTTTGGCGTACCTAAAAGAAGATAAATTTAAATTTTCCGCTATTGCTGGAATTTTCTTGGGTCTTTCTCTGCTTACAAAATATGTGTCCAATGTTCTCTATGTTTATTTTTTCCTGCTCATATTCATTGATTTTATTTTTGCCGCAAAGCAAACTGAATTTTTTGTTTATTTGAGGAATAAAATGATTGGTTATCTGATTTTGATTGCATCCTCACTGGCGACTTTTTTCATTTTTTTCCCTGCCGTTTGGGTAAAGCCCATAATGCTCCTAGAGGGAACGTTTTTAAACAAAACCTTTGTGCCATTCCTGCCTTTATTTTGTGCTATATTGTTTTTTATCGGATTGGATTTCTTTTTTCTGAAATCAAAGATAATTAAAACAATTTTGGAAAAAATCACCCCTTATCGAAAAACTCTGGTATTGTTATTTTTAGGATTTTTTCTTTTTTTGATGATTGCCGTAATTGTTAATGTTTATTCGGGAATGCGCTTTGGCGACTTTATGCAAATAATCGCTTCTCCAAAGGGAACGAACGACTTGTTCTCCCCGGCAGTATTTAGCGGGAAAATATTGGCGGAAGTGTACAGCCTTATTTTTGCTGTTTCTCCACTGGTACTTGTTTCGGTTATTTCTTACATCACTGCTCTCATTGTTTGGCATAAAGAAAAGGATATTTACGCAATAAAAAATGTTTTTTATTTCTTGTTGTTTATTTTTATTTATTACATTGCCTCGACTGCTAGTGGCGCTGTTGCGGTGGTGCGTTATCAAGTAATGCTCTATCCCCTCTTTTTTATTATTGCCGGAATGGCACTTGCGCATTTTGTCCAGATTAAAAGATTCGAGAAACATCAAATTATAATTTCAATATTATTTGCATTTTCCTTGATTTACAGTCTTGTTTCAATCAAGCCTTTCTATTTTGCATATAATTCTGAGATTCTTCCCAAAAAATATGTTGTTAATTTAAAAGATATGGGGGATGGATCATATGAAGCCGCAGCCTATTTAAATTCTCTTCCCAATCCGCAGAATCTTGTCATTTGGTCGGACAAAGGCGCTGTTTGCGCGGTTTTCTCCGGACGCTGTGAAATTGGACTTGATCCCAAAAACATCAAGGGAAAAGATTTTGATTACATCGTTATTTCAACCGGCCGGATGTCTAAAACTTTCAAAACTGAAACCTCAGCCAAAAGTTATATCGACCTCGAGCAAGCCTACCTCACGGAGGATTATGCGTTTAAGGTGGAGATAGCCGGTCGGCCGGATAATTTTGTCAAAGTTGTTGACGCCAAACAGCTATTAATAATGGAATAAAAAAAATTTCCATAATCAGCCGTCTTTCTGGTATTTGCTATCCTTGTTGTCTACTTGCTTTGATATTAATATGCGCATACGTATTCTGAAATTATTACAAAAAAAATCCGCGATTTTTGCCGTTTTGCCGGCTTTTATATTTTTATCATTCGGTTTTTTTCATTTAACAAATTTCGTATCCCCAGATGAACAGCTTTGGAAATATGAAAGAATTCCTCATTATTGGAAGGGTATTTCCAGTGGAGAATTTGAAAAAACCTACATAAATGACAAGCCCGGAATCACATTAGCCCTCATAGACGGTGCCGGTTATTTTTTAAACAGAAACTTCAATCAATTTCCCAGAGAAACAACTGTTTCCGGCGACAGTGAATCTTTCGGTGAAGCCAGGGAAAAATCAACAATAAAAAGAAATTTTTTCTTCCGAATCCCCTTGTTGATCTGGTCCGCGCTTTCGTTGTTATCTTTTTATTGGATTACCAACAAATTGACCGGAAATAAGCCGTTTTCTTTTTTGGCTGTCTTTATTATGTCCCTATCCCCTATTCTTGTCGGAATTTCCCAGGTCATAAATCCTGATGCCTTAATTTGGTCTTGCACTTTTGCCTCTGTTCTATTATTTCTCGCTTTTATAATCAAGAAAGAATTTCCTTTGAGTTTTTTGAGCGGTATTTTTTTGGGATTAAGCTTGCTTTGCAAATATACCAGCACCTTTCTTTTCATTTATTTTTTTTCCATCATACTTGCCTGGATATTTTTCTTTAGAAAATCTTCATCTGATGCGGAGCTTCTCGGAAGGGATGTAAAAAAACTTATCACAGGTTACGTGCTGACAATTTTGACCTCAGTGGTTGTGTTCGCCATATTTCTTCCGGCTTCATTATTAGATTTCTCAATTCTTTTAAAAGGAACGCTACTATATGAAGGAATTCCCGTATTTCTTATTTGCATACTTGCGCTATTAATAATCCTGATTCTGTGCGTAAAAATAAAAGCAAGCCTCTTTTTGAAAATATCAAATTTTCTGCACAAAGCCAGATTTGTTATTTCTTCAGTCGTTTATTCAGTTTTGGCATTTATTTTTCTTGCAGTTTTACTGAATTGGTCGATTGGGGGCAATTTTCTCCAAATAAGCGAAATTCCATTTGATGTGAAATTTTTTCCCGAAGGAACGTCTTTTTTTGAAAAAGTCATGCTTGAATTTAAAATTTTTGTTTTTTCCCTCCAACCTGTTGTTATTTTTTTAATGCTGGCACATTGGATCAGGTCAATTTTTTTCAAGAAAAATCCATTTCATTTTATTTCATTTTCACTTTCTTTTTTCATACTATCTTTTTTTGGAGCTGTTCTTTCGAAAAATTTATTTGCCATAATTCGCTATGATATTATATTGTATCCAGCGGCATATTTTCTAGCGGCGATTTCTTTCTATTCCATGCTTTCATCTGCTTTTGTACTTAAAAAAGGCAACAAGCTTATTTTGACAGTTGCTCTTGTTTTCTCCTTGGCACTTCCAATAATTCTTGCCAAGCCCTTCTATCTCAATTACACAAATAACCTACTGCCCAAAAAATACATTATAGCTGATTCCTGGGGATATGGAGGGTTTGAGGCCGCCAAATACCTCAATAGCCTTCCTGGCGCCAAAGAATTGACTGTCTGGTCGGATTATTACGGAGTATGTGAATTTTTTTCAGGCACTTGCACTACCAACTATTCGGTAAATTCTACAAAAAATTCCATAGATTATTTTGTCATCACTCGCAGAGGAAAAATGCGTTATTTTGAAAAACTGGAATCTAACAAAAAAAAGAACAAAGATACTCTCTCGGCGCATTATTATTACAGTGAAAGTTCCCTCCCGGAATGGGAATTGAATATTGATAACCGGCCGGATAATTTTATCAGAATTGTTCCTGCCGAAACTCCAGCCAAAGAATAACTAAAAAAAATTGCATTATTCTTTAAAATAAAATGCAATTTTTTTTATGGAAATTTTTCTTAGTTCTATATTCCCACTACATAATGAAAAAAGATATCCAACGCTCCATAAAGGAATCTTCCCAAAAGCGGAGACGCTAAGAAGATAAAAACCAAAAGAAAAACGAATCCGAAAGACTCCAGCATTATTTTCGTTTCTGTTTTTATTGGAATAAGGTAAAAAAGCAATTTGGAACCGTCCAGCGGAGGGATTGGAATAAGATTAAAAAACGCCAAAAAAACATTTATTACCACGATCATTGTAAACAAAAGGAAAAATATCGAAGAAAGAGAACCTGAAACCGCAAGAACCAGACTTGAATAATCCCCCTGGAGCAAGTTATTAAGAATATCTATTTTCCCCAAATAGTTGATGGCAATGAAACGGGCGGCTAGTCCAAAAACTAATGCCAGAATGATATTTGAAAGCGGACCGGCCAATCCGACCAATGCCGGACCTTTTTTTTGGTCTTTCAAATTGTACGGATTATATGGAACCGGTTTTGCCCATCCAAAACCGAAACCAAACGTAAAAATCATAAAAATAGGTACCAAGACAGATCCCCACAAATCCAAATGGTGGAAAGGGTTCAAAGTGAGGCGCCCGGCATATTTTGCGGTTGGATCGCCCAAATAAAAAGCTGCTAATCCGTGGGAAACTTCATGAACAACTACTGACATTATTACAATAGCTACTTGAAAAATAATTAGCACAATTTCTCCAGACATATTATTTTACCCTTTTAATAAATTATGGTTTTCTGAAAAAAACACAATCTCCTTGCCAAAACCCATTTACTATGATAAGATAATTTCTGTAATAAAGCAACCCAATTTCGTGAAATATGAAACGTGAAACACATAGCAATAATGCAAATGTTCCATGCTCCATATTCCATGGTATATGATATTATGAGTAGAACTTGTGAAGTTTGCGGACGCGGGACTAAAACCGGTCATTCTCGAAGCCATTCAAATATTGCTTCCAATCGAAAATTCAAAATCAATGTCCAGTCAAAAAAAATTGACGGAAAAAAGAGAAAAGTTTGCGCCAAATGCATAAAAACTATTTCCAAGTAATAAAAAACTCCCGGCACGCCGGGAGTTTTTTATTTGAATTATTTTTTCATCAAACATCCCTGCTCATCATATAATCAGCCATTCCTAAGAGAAATTCTTTGGCTTCGCTTTTTATCTGCGCACTCTCAATTTCTTTTTTTCCTTGCTTGATAAAATCAGTAGCTGTTTTTTGCGCATATTCCAATGCACCAGAAGCAATAATCGCCCGACGGAATTCATCAATATCTTTAGATGTTAATTTCTCTTTCCCCAGTAAACTTTTGATAACCTTTTTTTGATCAGCTTTTCCAATTTCCAAAGCGCGCGCCACTAAAATTGTTTGTTTTCCTTCTTGAATATCTGAACCAACCGGTTTTCCGATTTTCCTCTCTGATCCAAAAATTCCCAAAATATCATCTTGAATTTGAAAAGCGATTCCGATTGGAATGGAAAAACGGGTGATTTTTTCCAAAAGTTCATCGCCAGCTCCGCCCAAAATCGCTCCCAAATGAAGCGGACCCTCGATGGTATATTTGGCAGTTTTATTTTTGTACATTTGCAAGATTTCTTTCTCACTCGCCTTTCCCGCATATTCGATATACACATCTTGAGATTGCCCGATAACCGTCATTGAAACAATTCCTTGCAAACGGTCCAGCGCCCGCATAATATTTTTTGTGTCGAAATCAGAATTGAAAATAATTTGATTTCCCATCGCTCCTACCATATCCCCCACAATAATCGCAATGGAATTGCCGAAATGCGCGCTATCTTTTTTGGGAAAATATTTCTTTCCTAATTTGGAAAAATGATAGTGCGCCGTGTCCACTCCGTGACGCATCTCATCCTTATCGATAATATCATCATGAATAAGAAGAAAAGCATGAATCAGTTCAATGCTTACTGCGGTCTTGAGAGCTTTTTCTCTTTCTTTTCCTCCAGCAGCCAAATAGCCATAATACATGAGTGCTGGGCGCAATCTTTTACCTCCGGAAAGCACATATTTTTTCACAAAGCGCAAAGCATCGGCAATAAAGATATCTTCTTTTTCCGCCTCTTTGACGGCTTTGTCCAGATATATTTCAATTTTCGGATCCAACAAATCTTTGAATTTTTTCAGCTCTTCCTTAATGTCCATATAATTTAACACTTGGTATAAAAAAATAATAAATAAGCGCTTTTTGCCACTTTTACCTACCCCGTTCAGTTTATTCCAAAACACAAAACAAGGCAAGAACGACGCTATTTTCTTGCAAAAATCTTGAGTATTTCAAACCAAAACAAACTAATCATAGAAGCAATTCCGATAAGAAAAAATTCTCCGGTGCCAATTGGCGCCATATGGAATAATCTCGAAAAGAAAGGTATGTATAAAACAGCCAAAAGGCAAGCTATTGCTCCGCCGGCAACAAAAAATAAAATTTTATTTCCGGACAAAATAATTTTATGAATATTATTATGCCAAGAGAGATTAATAGTTATTAAGATAATATTAGACAAAACAAGCGAAGCAAAAGCAAATGATCTGATTTCTTCTTCACTCCTGCCTGTCTTAATGGCATAAAAAAGAGACAACAAGGCAGCCAGCAAAACTCCAAAACCTTGCATTAGGCTCAGGATGACATTTTTCCTGCTGAAAATAGATTCACTGATGCTCCTGGGCGGCCTATGCATCGTATTGGGAGATTCTTTTTCTGCCTCAAAAACAGTTGAACAAGCTGGATCAATTATTAATTCCAAAAAAGCGATATGCGCCGGCAATAAAATTATAGGAAAATTAAAAAACAAAGGTAAAAGAGAGATTCCGGCAATAGGAATATGAACCGCCAAGATATATCCGGAAGCTTTTCTCAGGTTGGCATAAATGCGGCGACCCAAACGGACAGCATCGACAATGGAAGAAAAATCATCATCCAAAAGTACAAGCGCGGAAGCTTCACGCGCGACATCGGTTCCGCGTTTTCCCATAGCAATTCCAATATCAGCAGCCTTGAGAGCCGGCGCATCATTGACCCCGTCGCCCGTCATGGCAACGATTTCATTATTAGACTTAAGCGCACTGATAATTTGAAGTTTTTGTTCCGGTGCAGTACGCGCAAAGATATTTACCCCGATTATTTTCTTTTTGAATTCATCCGGATTCATTCTACTTATTTCATCTCCCGTAATAAACCGCTCCGGATTTTTGATGCCGATTTTTTTAGCGATAAATTGTGCCGTTCCGGGATAATCTCCGGTTATCATTATTACTCGCATACCTGCCTGATATGCTTCTTTGATTGCCAGCGAAGCGGAATCTCGCGGCGGATCAACAAAACCCAAAAACCCCGTAAATTCAAATTTAAAATCATGCTGATTGGCTGGCAATTCTTTTTCGGTAAAAATCGCCTTGGCGGTTCCCAGGACTCTCAAGCCCTTGGCTGACATGTCATTTATGGTTTTCAGAAGTTCCATCCTTTCTCCTCTGCCCGTATGGCACAGCTCCAAAATGGCCTCCGGAGAGCCCTTTGAAACAATCAGGTAATCTTCCTCCCTTGTTTTCCAAGCATGCGACACCGCAGTCAATTCTTTCGACAGCGAATATTCTTTTGTTAAAAACATTCCACTTAAGGATTCTTTTTTGCTGGTCAAATATTTTTCGTACGTTCTTTTTATTTCTTTTTCAATGGGATCAAATGGATCTTGTTGGCTTGAAAGCAGTGCCACCTCAAGCAATTCTGAAAATTCATTCGGCAAATTATCTTTTTTAGCGTTGGTTATTTTAAGGAAAACACCTTTTGAATACAGGGAAGATAATTGCATTTCATTCATTGTCAAAGTTCCGGTTTTATCAGTACAAAGGACGGTCGCCGCGCCGAGAGTTTCAATTGCCGATGCGCGCCGGGTTAAAACCTGTTTTTTTGAAATTCTCCAAGCGCCCAATGTCATAAATATTATCAAAACTACGGGAAATTCTTCCGGAAGCATTGACATACTCAGTGCCAATCCGGCCAAAAATCCTTCCAAGAGATTGCCCTTAACAATGTAATAAACAAGAATAAATATAAGACAGACAATAATTCCAAAAATTCCCATTCGGCTGGCAACTCTGGATATTTCCTTGTTTAAGTTAGTTTCCTCGTTTTTTATTGAATCCAGGCTTTTTCCGATTTTGCCGATCTCGGTTTCAATTCCGATGCGCAATACTTCTGCAACACCCCGTCCGCTCACGACTAATGATCCGGAGTATACAAAAGGAAGATCATCTCCTCCTGGTCTTTTGAATTCCATTTTTTTATTACCCTCGGATTTTCGCACAGAAACAGATTCTCCGGTCAGGAGCGATTCATCGACAGAAAGATTTTCACAATCTAAAATCACGGCATCTGCGGGAATACGGTCGCCTTCACGGATTATAATCATATCACCACGCACAACTTCCCGCCCGGGAATTCGTATTTGCTTGCCATCTCGAATTACCAACGCTCTGGGGCTGGAAAGATTGCGCAAGGCATCCAGAGTTTTCTCTGTTTTATGCTTTTGATAAAAAGTTATTCCGATAACCACTACAATAAAAGAAAGAAGCATCAAAGCATCTTGCAATTCTCCCATTGCCAGATAAATAAAACCGGCAATCACCAAAATGAACAACATTGGCTCTTTTATCACCTCCAAAAATACCACAAAAACGCCCTGCTTTTTTTGTGAAGGCAACTCATTGAATCCGTCTTTTTGCAAAGCCTCGGTGGCTTGCTCTTGGGTTAATCCAGTATAAATAATTCTTTTTTTATTTTAATTTTAATATTTCAATATTATCACAAAAAATTCCAGATTCCTACATTCCTTTAATCTTTACCTCAATCCCCTTCTGATCTCGGACGAATAATTTTCCATGTCGCCGACTTTCTCGGAAATTGCATTTATATTATATTTTTCCCGAGCTTGCTCAATGGGCAAATCAGTGTCCAGAAGACCACGTTCCAAGGCCAATTCATCTGCTGATGAGGTTAACCAGAGTTGCCAAGAAAAAATAGAGATGCGTCCGGGAGTAATCTTGTTTATGTGACTAGCAATACTGGAAGTGCAGTTGGCAAAAAGCGTATTGTACCAGACTGGATGAGTCGAAGTCAATTCATTCATTTTTCCTAGCATATCGACCAACAGCAATCTGGCATTCTCCTGTTTTTCCAACCTCACCGGATACACATAGACCTGATCTTTGCGCAGATTAGCCCGCATTAAAAGAACATCCCTTTCATCGGCCGCGATATATATAAGCGGATAGGAATGCACCATACCCTTCAAAGTACTATATGTTTGACCCTTAGCCTTGCGAGCTTCAATACTGATAGACAAAAAGTCGCCATTATTGAATTCAAAAGAAACAAATGTGTGTGCGGCAATCTTGTTTTCATTAAACGGCTCAGTTATGTACCAAACTTTTTTTATTTGAGTAAGATTATAGGTTTTGTCATAATAATCCGGATGCATATCAGCTTCAGTTGGATAATATCGAAAATTTCGCACATTTTTAACAGTCACGAAATCACCATTGAATTCTGCAGTTGATGCCACCGCTAATTGCTCCTGCCAATCGCCCTGCAAAGGAGGTTTGTCCAGAAAATACCAACCAATAATCACTATCAATCCCAGTGCGCCAAGTAGCATCATTTTGCAAACCTTACTTTTAAAAATTTTCATACAAAAAATACTCGCTCACTTATTATTCAATATTCTTATTATATCACGATTATTTTCTTCTCGCCCCCACTCCCAAAAACAAAAACACACCCAAATGAATGTGTTTAAAACAAAACGCAGAAAATGCCAATTTAAAGGCATTTTTCAGTACTTGCACGGACTAGGGTACACGCTTCGAACTAATATATTGGAGAATTGGGATGTGATTGAGATTAAATTGAAGTGAGCGATGGTTTTGATGAAATAAAAAACGGGATCTGAGTATCAGGAAGCTTTAATAAATAGCATTCCTGCTCAAATCCCGGTAAACAAGTCCATATTTCAGCAACGTGGCCTATACGGTGGACCATGACCGCTGGGGACCGTGCGTTTTTAGTGTCCGGGAAAACCAGAGCCAATTCCCTAGCATCCTTCAGTCTGCAACGCAGATGTTATCGGGGACACTACCAAACTATTTCGAATTTTATCACATCAGCACAGAATTGAGTATACCTTTTAGCTTCAACTTCTCCCTAGCCACTGGTTTTCAACTTGGGATCAATATATTCAGCTCTTGTTTCTGATTCGTTTATAAAATATTATTTTGTATCATTATTGATCCCAATTTTCCAAACATTCTTTTCCAAAAAAGCCTCAATAGTTTGTCTACTAGCCTTATTTATCATATTAGAATGTGAAAGCTTATTGTTTTTTGCATATTCAACCAAGGTAATTATTTTTTTGCCTTCCAAATATGCCAACCGCTTATGATAACTATTAGTCAAAGCTTTGCCAACTATTTCCTCCATAATAGCAGTCGATCCATTTGCATCAAATTCTCGAAACGCTTCATAATATTTTTTGCGATCAATAAATTTTATATTTATCGGCACGAACCCCTCTCGCATTAACAGATAATTATTAATAACTCGCCCAATGCGTCCATTGCCATCACAAAATGGATGAGCATATTCAAAAGTCAAATGCAGTTTTGCAATACGCTTTATAATATTTTCGTGACTTGAAGCATTATATTCAGCCAGCATTTTTTCTAATCGTTCAACCACTTCTTTTGGATTAGGCGCAATGTGATTTCCAACTCGCACAAATTCATTATCTTTTCTGAATCTGCCAGCAATGTCATCGCGAATATTGGAGATTAGCATTTTATGCAATGACAAAATTACCTCAAGAGTGAGTTCTTGCTCTTTAGATTTTTTATCAATGTATGACACAACTCGTGCCAAATTTTTGGCTTCAAAAATTTCTCGCTCAGAAATATATCTATCCAGATCAATCTGTAAAAGTATTTTTTCCGTTTCTTCAAGTGAAAGAGTGCTGTTTTCGATGGCATTGGAGTTATACACCTGTTCAGCCACTTCAGCTTCAGCAATAAGCTTAATAAGCGCATCTTTATCGGCAGATGCCTCATAGTATCGCTCGCGCAGAAAACTTATTTTATTGTAGACATTTAGTATTTTAACCATATGTTAATATTATACTCTTTTTCACGCTTTTGTCAACATAATCGTGAAAAATCATTAAAATTCTCACATTTTCACGCTTTTGAATACAATTCCAGCGCCAGCATCTCCTTGGGAGTCAGCTCCGGCTTGAACGCCGGATCAAAATTCTTCCCCATCAACTCAGTCAGATTATATTTGTATCCTGACTGCATCTTGTCATTTACAGTGATGATTTTTATTTTTTGTTGGGACATCTTAGTTGAGAATCCAAATTAAATAATTAAGAGTAAATGATGAGTTTGGATATTTTTTTTATTTATTTATTTTAATTTTTATTTATTACTGAATTCCCTCCAGAGGCGGGCAGGAATTCAGGAATTAATTACGGACAATTCAGAGCCTTGCGCCAGCCGGCAAGAGCAATGGAAAATTTTTTGTTTTTTGGTGTCATAATTTTATTTTAATCTTATTTCTCAAAAAAGTGCCTGACCCCTTTTATCCATGAGCCATTTATTATATCATGCTCCCAAATTCTGATAACCTTCCAGCCTATTTTTTTGTAATACTTATTAACCTCTTTGTCTCGTTCTTTGTTTCGCTCGATTTTTTCTTTCCAAAATTTCTTGCGAGTTTGAGGCATTGATCCGTGTTTTTTACATCCGTGCCAAAAACAGGAATCAACGAAAATAACCGTCTTGTATTTTTTTAATAAAATATCAGGCTTTCCGAAATAGCCTGATACATTTTTCCGATATCTGTAGCCCGCCTTCCACAGTTCTTTTCTCAGTTTTATTTCAATTCCCGTTTCCTTACTTTTGATTTTGGACATTATGTCGGATCTTTTATTTTTTGAAAAAATATCTGCCATGATTTGAATACTATTTTATAAACCTTATTTGCAGATTATATTTTACTTTTTTCTCTCCGTTTTCTTCATAAATACTCCCGAATTTATGTCTGGTTGTGCTTGGCGTATCCAATTTGGTATTCTTGTAAAGATAATTTTGAAACTCATCTCTATTATAGAGATGATAACAAACAAGTTCCCCGTCCTCCCTGACAATAATATAGCCGCCGTGCGCCTTAGTGAAGCCGTCCCATTTCTTATTTGGTGTCATGCCCAACGCGATCGCAACCAAAAAATTCTTGATTTTAATGTGCTTGGATATGGCTGTATAAATATTTTTCTAATTCATTTTCAGTGCCACATTCAAAAATCCATGTTTCGCATGCCTTTGTAATAAAATTTCGTAAATTTTTCAACGAACAAAAAACCCTATAATGGATTCCCTTGTAATTATATATGTAAAACTTTCTTGATCCGATAATCTCATATTCAATCGTAATATTCGGCCGAATATATGTTGTTTTAGCAATCATAATTGAAAAATATTTTTATTATGATACTCAAGTATTTGAGTTGTTGGCACAAATCTTTCTGGAATTATTATATTTTTACCTTCAAAACTGGCTATCCATTTTTCAATTGGCGCACTCGGGTTCTCGAGTATTTTTGGAGATATTTTTATTTTAAAGTCAGGGGTAATAGTCATCAGTCCTTTATCGAAAGCTTTGTCATGCAGGGCATTCAGACATAATCCGTTTCGTGGGTTTAGCCTGTCTTTGGCCGCTTTGCTCCAAGGAATTATATGACTGGCAATAAGAAGTGCTGGAATATCTATTCCAGTAATACAACAGGATGAATTATTCGCAGATAAAACTGTCTGGCGAAAAAAGCTTTGATTTACCCTTGTCTTTACCAATCTTTCCTTTTCAATTCCTTCCACAAAACAAAAATTATCTTCACTGGCTTGTGCATTTTTCAAAATGTCCCCTCCCTCAAAGCTCGTTAATATTTTTTCGCTTTCGAAAGCCAAATCATCCCAATTATTATTAAATTCATTCCAAACAACCTCATCCAGCTTGCTTGCATTGGTAAGTCCAACAATTCCTCTTTTTTTAAGCTCTGGATCAAAACTTCCAAAATTGCCTATTTTCATTTTTACCGAATTTACACTCCGACCGATAATTTTGGCGATTTTTATTATTTCAGGGTGACTTGAAGTAACTCTATTGAAAGGGATTTTACAATATAAGTTAAAAGCGACTATTGTCTGTTCTCGTGTCCATCGCTGGTCGTCCTTTTTCATAATTAATATTTTTTACAACTTACCTTTAGCAATAGATCTTAATTTATCCACAGCAGAAGAATTATATATAAACTCTATTTTGCCTGTAACATCAGATAAAATTTGATTGGCCTGAAGCTTTAATTCAATTTTAAAATTTTCATTTGAAGCGTCTAATGTACTATGTCCAGAGGGAAGGATAAGCCCCATTGCTATTTGCATTTGACCTTTTTCATTTGCAAGAAGTGAGGATTTTACAACATTCCATGTCTTGTTTTTTTCGTTGGAAATTATTTCAATTACGCTATCCAGATAAGCTGCTTGGGAGTAAAATTGACTAACGAGATCAAGTTGATTTTCTTCTTGCAAATCCTCAACAAATAAATGTATGTTTTTATGCCAGCTATTTGTTGGTAATAATTTTAATGCCAAATAATAATTGGTTTCTACTGCAGGCGTCAACATTTTTGCATTTCGTATTTGTTGTTCCGCATATCTTATTTCCTGTATGATAAGTCTTGCAGCATTTTTCTTATTATCTGCTTGCTGTTTTTTATACAAATGGATAGCAGTATAGCCCACTATTGCAGTGATAAGAGCAACAAAAAAATTTGAATTTAGTAATTTGATTATATTGAAATTTATGAGCCCTTTTAAAAACCAACCCACCAAGAATGCTATTGCAGGCAACAATACATAAATATCAATTTTATACTTCTTCATATTTTATTACTTAATTCCAAAAATGAAATAACTTATAACTGCACCAAGAACTGCACTGGTAGTTCCAATAATAATTTCTCTCCAAATTCCTTTTCCTTGATTTTTTACAATATTTATACTTCCATCAAAATGATGTCCCGTAATCGATCCCACACTAGCAGAATAAGTTTCCAAAATGTTTTTTGTATCATTTAGCGTGGAGACATGATTGGAAATATCTTCATCTTTTTTGTATGAGTGATCCTTCTTGTTGAATGAATCTTTGATTTCTATGTTGATTAAATTTTTCATTTTATTTCCACCCCTGTCCAATCATTCTCCAAACAATTTGCTCCTGTGGAATTTGAATGATTCCTTGCGGAGTTTGTTGTGGGATGTTTTGTTGGACTTTTTTAAATTCCATATTGATTCCAAAATGATTGCTCGTTTCCGCGCTTTCGACGAATGCGATTTTATATTCTTTTCTAGTTTCTGCATTGCCGCCGATTTCATTCTCCGGATTCCACATTTTTCGCATATTCATTTCCTTTTCATACTCTTCATAAATATCCGTCATCAGATCAGAAAGATCTTGGCCAGCAAAAACCACAGACTTAATGCCGAGATCTTCCTTGGCTTCTTTTCTTCCAATGTAGTATTGATGTGAATATAATTTTTCCGTCAGGAATTCAATCACTTTTTCCACCTCATCCTCTTTCATCGACTCCTTATGGCTCTTAAGTAATCTTTTCGCTAGGATTTTAATCAGATTGTGTGTTCGATTAACATTACCCAAAGCCAAAGGATGGATGGATGGTGTGCTTTCCACAAACTTGTTGAAAATCTTGGTCAGTTCCTCATCGCTCTTGATTCCAAACTTGTTTTTTGCCAAATCAAAATAGCTCATCACTTCTTCCACGGAAATCGGGATGCGTTTTTGCGGATTTTGCGGGTCAATCGGATTGAAAACATTGGCTGTGGACGGATCAATCGGTGAAAGCTCGCTCATATCGCTCATCACAATTTCATCCGCTCCCAAAGAAATCATAGTGGCCGCACTATGGGCTTTATATGGGATTATTACAGAAAACTGGTCGCAATACTCGCGAATCATCGAAACCAAGCGCCATGGCACCATGGTGTCGCCTCCTGCGCTATACAGCACCAAATCAATCTTTTCTTGCTTCCCAATCTTTCGCAGTTGCGAGCTGATAATCGGAATAATATCCATCGCCACCCGAGCATTGACTGGACCTTGCCGATCACTGGTTGCGTAGGTTATCACCTTTGAGCTTCGCAATGTCTCAATTTTTTTAATAATGTCTTTTCGTTCCATATTTGTTGAAATTAAGGGATGTTATTATATTTATATAATACCATCAAGCAACTGATTACTCAACACTTTCTCAAATGAGCATCGCAAGGGCAACTTCGCAGCAATTCCAGTTTGTAATCCAGTCAGATGATTGCGATTATATCCAAAAGACCGGCATTTCCGACCCTCTTTTTTGGCCACCCCAATCTTCTTTTCATATTTCTCCCTTTCCCCAATCTCCAATGTTTCCTTTAAGATTCTTTAATTTAAAAGGCTACACGATCATAAGTCTTTTATTTAAGCCTTTTTCGACATTGCGTTTAATTCGTCTAATTTCGTCTAAAACTCCATACCCTTAAAATCCTTATTTTAAGCTATTTTTTACTATTACGGTTAATTGCGGTTAATTCCTTTAGGCATTATACACCCTCCCCCTCCCCCTCCCTAAGCCATTTTTTACTATTACGGTTAATTGCGGTTAATTCCTCTAAAAGGCTGCCTCATAATATGTGTTAATAGATTCGCCTCGTTGGCCAATAAGACCCATATCCTTCATTTTTCGTAAATCATATTTGATAGTTTCCACGGGGGTATCTGGTAATATCTTTTCAACATCCTTACGATTTAATCTATTGTTGTCCATCAAATATTGCCAAATTTTAATCTGACGATCATTTAATTTACTCAATCTTTCACCTGGTAGGACAACCTTAAAGCTATTTGATGAGTTTTTGAAAATTGGCGGCAACAATCCCCATGCTGACATCAATGTAAAAACTATATCGATACCACGACCATATTCTTCAAGATAGTCCATTTCATTAAGACGAGCTGCTATGATGCGATTGCGACTCTCTTGCGCATCCTTAATATTTTCCACTGTTACACCCGGAGGCAAGTTCCCTGGATTAAATACTTCTATACGATCGTCAAAAATATTGACTTGCGTATATGTTTCTGTGATACGATAATCCCTATGAATAACAGCATTAGCCAAAATCTCGCGAACTGCTTTTTCCGGATATTCATATCTCTCAACTCGTTTAGTGCCTACAATTTCAGCACTATTTTTAATATTGCGTAATACAAAAGATTCCATAACATCAATCTGTTCATCCAGTGTGCCAACGATATCTGCTTTATCAATAATATCACTCGCTACTCCTGATCCCTTAAATCTGACACATCTAATCTTATAACGCTCAAACTGAAGAGTGTTTTGCGGATTTTGATTTGCAAAAATAAGATAACCTGCAATTGTTGGGCGTAAAACACCACCACATTCACGTGCCACGCCGATATTTTTAAGAAGCACATCGTCAACACTATCAAAAATACGTCCAACCTTTTTTGCACTTTTTTTGAGAAAATTTTCAATTTTTATAATCGATAGATCTTCTTTGATTAGATTATCCGCACAATTTCCATCAAAATCATCAACTTGCGCATTACGCACGCAACTTCGCACTTCCTCGGCTGTCATCTGACGATCCGTAATACCGTCACGCACAAATGCACCTCTATCCATACCAAATTTTTTTACATAATATGGCTTAACATGACTACGGCATTCCGGAACAACTACTGCCAAAACTGTTTTTCCTTCCATAGAAAGGATTTGATATTCCAGACGCAATACTTCACTCATGCCTTCAGATGACAACTGTGCCATACGCTCTTGTAGTACTGCAGAATTTTGCGTGCCAACAATTTCCAAAGAACGATCTTTATGTTCCAACGCGCCAAATACAATAACGCCACCTTTCGTATTGCCAAAAGCAGAAAGAGTTTTTGCCGTTGGGTCTGCTGGAAATCCACCGCGCGCATCTTTAAATTCTATTCCGCTTAGCTCTGAACGAGCATCGAAAGCCCTATTAATTATTTTTTTAATTTCGCTTATATCCATAATATTTATATTTTTTTCGCAATTTATCTGCCACCTTAAAAAGGGTTTTTTCAAAAGCCTCAATTTTCTTTTCGCTTGCCATAGTTTTTATAAAATCTTATTTTTCCAGTCCTTAACCAGCACGCCTCCACGGACTCGTTTGACTACCACCCCAGTAGTACATCGGGGCTGACTACGGGGTAAACTTTCTGCTTTTCTTTCCAACCAAGTTCGCGAACAACTTCAATCGGAAGCGTTAGCCCAATTGACCCGTTGCCGGATTTGGTCAATTTCCTGATATTATTATCTTCCGATTTTCTTCTTGGCATTTTTTTGTTTTAATAAGTTTATTACTGAACTTATTACTGAATTTCCGCCATAGGCGGATCAGTCTTTGGCTGAAATTCCTGAATTCTTAGTATTTTTATAATATCTATAATTCAGATTAGTATAATTTAGATTATACTAATATCTTACACCCGCCCATCCCCGTTGTTAAACCACTTTATAGACCTAATCCAATTTTACTCATAGGTAGCTACCGCGTCGATAATTATTCTTTTTTCTTCCGGAGTCAATTTATTTATTTTCATATGCCCATTATATCACAATTCTAACCCCAATCCACAAGACACGAAAACAAGACTCTAGCAAATAAGCCTTGTTTTATATGCACGGGGTAGTAAAGGACGTTAGAACTATTTTTATGAAAAGAAAGGAATATATTTATATTCCAGACTTAAGCCAGCAAATATAAATTACCCCACTCTCCTGCTCACTATTTTTTTATCTACAATAATCCTAAGTAATCCAAACCAAGATATCCGACTTCAACATCTGAGCTTTTTCCACTTCTAAGCAATTCTCTAAATTCTGCAATTGACATCAACACAACTTCAGTAAATTCATTTTCTTCAAGTTTTTGTTCGGAAACTTTCTCACAATCAGTCACCACGACACAATTTTTTTCCATCGTAGAATAACCGTCGCCAATGATAGATGTTACAAATTCTGCGCTTCCCTTATACCCAGTCTCTTCTAAAAGTTCTCTTTCTGCCGCTTGCTTCGGAATCTCGCCTTTGTCAACATAACCACCAGGCAATTCAGTAAGAATTTCTTTTGGTCCTGGTCTGAATTGCTTAACAAGAATGATTTTTTCATCTTTGGTTATCGCTAGGGTAGCCACGAAAACACTTTCCTTTTTGATATAGAAATCAGTGATTTCTCCATTTGGCAATTTGAAATCAACTTTTTCAATGCCTCTCCCATATTTACTAAAAATTTCCTCTCTGGAAATTTCCTCCCATTTTTCTAATTTGTTTGTCATATTGCATTTTTTTAATCTAATAAAAACAAGGTGAATTAATTTATAATCCACCTCGATACTAACATAGTTCCTGCCTTTATTCAATGCGCGTTGGTAGACACTAAAAGAAGTTATCATGTCCAGTCCCCAAACAAAAACAAAGCTCAAATAAGCCTCGTTTTTCATCAGCACAGGAGAAGGTATATACTTCGAACTTTAATGGTGGAAAATTGGGAAAGTGTTAAGGCAAAATTAGAGCAAGTAAGAATTTTGATGAAATAAAAAAGAGCCGCGACCCACATATTGCTGTGGGTGCGGCTCCGCAGGATTTCGATGCTTTTACTTCTCGTGAAGCTGCATCATCTTTTCGTAATTATTGGCCAATACTTCTTGTCGCATAAGCCGTTGCGTATGGTCAATTTCGATGCGATAGCCCTGCACGAGACAGGTCTCCTGACTATCAGCACCACCTGTCTTGGTCGGATCACCAACGAGTTCGTAAGCATTGGTTTCTTTGGAAAGCACAGCCTGCGCCTCGCGGATGTCGTATCGGAAGATCGGGACGGGATAGTTCGACTCGGTGTAAAACCGAGCAAGTTCCCCCACCTTCTCCATCGACGTCACACGGAATTCCGGTTCGTAGCTGTCAGCGCTAGCTCCCTTCTTCTGGAACTGCGTGAACCACGTCTTGTCCGGCATTTGCATCAGAACGAAGAGCCCATCGGGTGAGCGGTTGAGACCACTCGGCTCAAAAAGCTCTTGCCAGTGCTTGCGCAGCAGGCGATATGCATCAGGGCCTTTGCCGATAGATGCAAGCTTACCCTCAGGAATACCAATCAGGCGAGTACCGTCATACCAACCATGTGTGTTCACATCAGACACCCAGCTGGGGACCCGATGCTCGCTTTGGCTGACATGTAAATTCGTAATCGCACCGACGCTCAGAAGATGAGCATATGCAAGACCATCTTCGGGCTTGGTATTTTTGACCCAGTACATTCCCGGTCCTTCGTTCCCTATAATGTAGGGATCTATAATCATACGCTGATGAGCATCCAGATGGTATTTCCTTGCATAATTTGCATGTTGCTCAATGTACTCATCAGCCCTTGAGCCAAGGCGAGCCTTAAGCACTGAGTCATCCAGTGCATCAAAATAGTGGAGAGTTGCAATGAACGGATACTCACGCTCAAATACATACTCTTCAAGATCGACAATCACCACGTCACCATAGATGCCACTCTCAAGCTTCCGGAACTCCTCCACTGAAATACGGCCACCCTCAGTCCGGCGTGTCTTATCATTATAATGATATCGATATGCTTCGACGACACCATCAAGTGTTGCCATTGGTCCGATACCATGAGCAACGATCAAGATTTTGGTTCCACCCTTGCTGATACCAACATACTCAGCAGACATGGTTGTGTAGTACTGATCCCAAGGAGTTGGATTTGATGTGTCATGCATGCCCAGTTTTTCGTACGGCGGTATTGCTAATCGTGCATCCACCCAGTCCAGCATAGTCCCAACTCGGCCAGCACGTCCTGCAGCATATCGCATTGCTTGCTTAAATGCAGGAACAAAGCCCTTATCATGATAGAAAGCCATTGCACCTCCCAACAAGCCATCTTTTTCCCCTTTCGTTTTCATAGCATCTCCTTTCCCATTTTAGGGTTTTAGGAACTGTGAATGCCACCTGCATTCAAGGGATGCCAATCATTTGGCAACATTTGATTATTGCACAAATAAATAAAAATGTCCAGCCCTCAGCCATGGCCCGAATTCAAACCCCGAAGCCCCTTTTTCTGGTAAACTGGAGGGTTAACTCAATTAACGCTATGGAAGAAAAAGAAGTTACGCTAAAAAAGATTTTCTGACAAAAAAAACAGCCTCCGTAAAGAAAACTGCTTTATTTTGCACAGACTAGGGTACACGCTTCGAACCAATATATTGGAGAATTGGGATGTGATTGAAATTAGATTGGAGAGAGCGATGGTTTTGATGAAATAAAAAAGACCAGTGATGGTCTGTTGTAAATCACTGGCCCATCATTCAATAAACAAAAAAGGGATCAACTAGCTCGGCTAGAGAACCCTTTCGTTTGCATCATTAGCTTATGCCACCCCCCCCTAGAGAGAGGCGAGTTTCATTCCAATGACTTGTTTGACCCGAACAATCCCATCCTTCAATCGCCTGCAATCACCCTGAACGCCAGCGATAAACGATTGATCTCTCTCGGCTGGCCATCTGGCAGGGATAACTGTTCCGCCAATGTGCAGCCATACGATCTCAATCAGCTCAAACAGATCTCTGGCATCCGAACTCTCGATTCGAATATGAACTGTAGGATGGTAGTTCCTCAGTACTGCGCTTGCACTCCTGTGCTTGATGATTTCCGGACCACGATTCTGGTTGCCCTTATACCATCCTTCGGCACGATGCGGCTGATCATCCCAGCTTAAAATGCAGCCTTCCGGAACTTTGAAGTCCGGAGGCAAGGATGCAGAGCAGGATAACTTTGCCTTGATTTGTCCTTCTTTACCAATAAGAACTAAATTTGCCATAACTGGCCTCCTTTTTTGCGTCGAGAGTGATCCCTCGATCGCTGAGGATTGTATTGAGGGTTATTCCTCAATAACTACTTATGATAGCATAAAAATCATTGTGTGTCAAATAAACCTACAGCAAAAACGTAAAAAACGCCTTATTCAAGCGTTTTTTAATTGATATGCACGGGTGGAGAGAATCGAACTCCCGTTATTGGTTTTGGAGACCAACGTACTGCCACTGTACGACACCCGCCTTTGTCCGCCAGGGCGGACTTTTGTCAAATTATTTCGCTTCCTTGTGCAGAGTATGCTTTTTGCAGAATTTGCAATATTTTTTCATTTCCAATTTCTCTTTCAATTTCTTTTTGTTACGATTAGAATAATGAGTTATTTTTTTGCACTCATTGCATTTGAATTTAACCAGATTTTCCTTTGTCTTTGCCATAATATTTTACATTTTAACATATTAACATATTTACCTTCCTCTGAGCCGTTGCGCGGAATCGGACCGCGGACCTCATCCTTCATTGCTATCTCTTTTTTTTAAAACACCTATATAAGAGAACTAGACTGTATATTGAACATATCAATGTATTCCAAAGACTTAGTCCCCCTTGTCAGTCGTTCGGGCGAAAATTTCGCCACGGTCTGAACCTCGTGCTAGGTCTTTAACCGTTATTCGGGATTCAATGAAAAGTTTCCTAATCAATGGGCAGTTTTTAATTTACCATGGATGTGCTCTACCAACTGAGCTACAACGGCAACATTGCAATTAAAATATTTCTCAACTTTGTATTGTGATAATACATCGTGAGAACACCGTATTGCGTTTTTCTTTTATAATTACCGACTTTTCCGGAATGAGTTATGGTTATTTTTTTTGAAAATTGCGCAGGGTCAACTTTTAATTCTTCTAACCAATATCTCTTGGCTTTTTCTGAATTCATATCACTAAAAACCTGCAAAGAAAAACGTATATTTTTTCTTTTTACTCCTAAAATTTTTACTAAAAATTCTATAAATTTTTTTATTAACGCTGGGTCAGTATTCCCAATTTTTATAGAATTTTTATTTCGTTTGTTTCCCTCACCCCAATATAACCCTATACCTATTCCTTTTAATTCCGTCAACTCACTGTTTAAATCCTTCCTTATCTTAAATGGATCACCATTCGGATTATTTTTTAAATATACAGATTCGCTTATCGTTCTTTTCTTTATTCCATATTTTTTCATCCAATAACTAATACATGTTTCACTTCTTATAAAAACATTAGTCATTTCTTTGACCGACATTTTTTTTGCAAAATAATAATGTTCTAATTTTTCTTTTGTTATCTTCATGTAAACTATATTAGCACAAAAAGATACAATAAAAAATCTACTCCATTGTGAAACATAACTAGTCTATCGACTTGATCCTAATTTACTCAATAAGTCGAAGTGGGCCGGGAGGGAATCGAACCCCCGAAGTCCGAAGACGTCAGATTTACAGTCTGATGCATTTGACCGCTCTGCCACCGACCCATTTTATCTATTCAATTTTCAACCCTGAGCCACCTGCCGGACTTGAACCGACGACCCGCTGTTTACAAAACAGCCGCTCTACCAGCTGAGCTAAGGTGGCATTAATTAAAATATCCGCTCAAAACTTCTTTATTATACACGTATTGCGGATAAAATCAAACTTTGCGCATCATAGGCTCCGGAGGCTTCTTTCTGCTCTCCGCAGTTTCACCCGGATCGCCCGATTAACCGGACTGAGCTTCAATACTTGCTTATAACAATCAACCGCGTCCCGGGTATTTCTTCGGTCATAGTAATAATCCCCCAACCGCTCATACGCTTCCACATCCCGGGGATCTGATGCAATTCTTTCAATCAAAATTTCCTCCAATTCATCTTTTCTTTCCATTTTAACCGCTTCAGGATAGACCGCCGCTCGGCTAACCATTGGTCCCTTGGCTCTTTTCTCTTCCGATTGCACGAAAATTTCCTTAGCGTCCTTTTTTTCTTTTCTTATCTCATTTATAACCATTCCTTTTGGTGATTCCATTACCGCGTCTTTTGTTATTCTTCCAAATCTGGAAAAACTCATCATTTTTTTCGCGGATTTCACCTCTGCGCCCCGATAAGCAGAAACGCTTCCATCTTTGATCATCTTTTCTTCGCGATTTTCTTTAATCACAGACTCCTTTTGGGTTCTTGCTCTTTTTTCTTTGATATTATGCAACCATATTTCAACCAAATTGTGGATTTTTAATGAAAAAATTTTGAAATTATGGGCAACCTTTTCCAATATGCGTAAAAAAAACCGATTAAATCCACTCGCTCCATTCTCCAGGGCGCTCTTTCTTTTCCCATTTCCATCCGTCATGCCACCGCCTTCCCCTCTTTCTTTTTCCGCAAGGATTTTTCCAGATCGACGAGACACCAAAACAAGCAGAATTGACAAACTGATAATAATTACAACCGGTGGAATAATTAAATATAAGTAAGACATTATTTTATTTCTTTTTTTTCAACAGTTATTATTTGCCCGTCATCCAACTTTATTTTTATTTTCTGAATCAGTGCGTTTATTTCAATAACCAGCCCTTTTCCTTTTTCCGTCTTAACGATACTATGCATTTCAGGCATACCTTTTAATAATTCCCGGTATTGATCCACTTCATATGAAAGACAGCACATCAATCGACCGCAAAGTCCGGATATTCGATCTGACCCGCGATGGGAAATCTGCTGAATTTTTGCCATTTCGGTTGAGATACTTGGCAAGTTTCCGGAAAAACGTGTACAACAAAGTTCTTTTCCGCAGATACCGCATCCCCCAAGTTTCCTGGCCTCATCCCGTGAACCGATTTGCTGCATCCTCACGCTTCGATGGAAAGAACCTGAAAGATTTTTTACCAAATCGCGAAAATCAACTCTTCCATCTGCCGTAAAGACAATAAGAATATTACCTTTGCCTAAAGTAATATGCGCGTCAATCAATTTCATTTCAAGTTTTTCTTTGTGAATTTCCTCTTGGCAGGTCTTGATGATTTCCACTTTTTTCCTGCCGTTTTCATTGAAAACTTCGAGATCTCGAGGTGTGGCTTTTCGCACGATGGCATTTGTCGGCTCGTCTTTTGTTTCAACTTTGGAATCAAAAATCACACCTAGATCATTTCCAAAATCAGAACTGACTATCACCTTATCTCCGGTAGAAAATTCAGCGCTACTGGAACAAAGCCGGGGATTTTCCCAATCATACAGCTTAACTAGATATTTAAACATAGTTCAATTTGAGGTTACCAAAAAAAAATGCCTACATTTCATAACGAACGAACTCTCCGATCTGAATATTTTCTCCTATTTTACCAATTTTTTCATTTACCAGTTCGCCGACGGACTTTTCCGGCTGCTTGATGAATGATTGTGTTAAAAGCGACATTTCTTCCCGGAATTTCTTTTCTTTTCCTTCGAGAATTTTTTTCAAAATATCTTCAGGCTTATTTTCTCCTTTCATTTGTTCATTCCAAATATCTCTTTCTTTCGCGACAAGTTCTGCCGGCACTTCTTCGGGAGAAGAAAACTTCGGATCCATTGCGCTAATATGCATTGCGATATCCTTTGCCAGATTCACAAATTCTTCATTGCGCGCGACAAAATCAGTTTCACAATATAATTTCACCATTGATCCGATTTTTCCATTTGAATGAATATAGCAAGCAATAATTCCTTCCTTTACCTGGCGTCCTGATTTTTTCGCTGCCTTGCTTTGCCCTTTCTTTCGCAAAATTTCAATCGCCTTCTCTTCATTCCCGCCTGCCTCATCAATAGCATTTTTAATATCAACCATTCCTGCTCCTGTTTTTTCTCTTATTTTTTTTACTAATTCCAAACTCATATTTTTTCACTTCTTAATTTTTATTTTTTGCCAATAACTATTTTTCCAGCACCCGGCAAACATATCCAAGCATCAATTTTAAAGATGAAACCGCGTCATCATTAGATGGAATAGGATAATTGGCCTGAGCGGGATTGACATTGGTATCCACCAAAGCAACAACTGGAATGCCCATTTTTATCGCTTCACGAATTGCAAGACTGTCTTCATTCACATCCGTTGCAAAAATTGCTGCCGGCAATTCCGTCATTTCTTTTATTCCTCCCATTCTTCGTTCAAGTTTTTCCGCTTCTTCCTTTTTCTTTGATTGTTCGAATTTGGTATATTTTTTCAATTCTCCTGATTCAATTTGACCTTCAAGATCTTTCAAATATCGAGTTCTTTTCTTTATGTTTGAAAAATTGGTAAATGTCCCTCCGAGCCATCTTTCGATAACATATGGCATCTGGCATCTTTTCGCGGCTGATTTTACGAGATCTCGGGATTGCTTCTTTGTTCCGATAAAAAGAATTTTCTTTCCGCTTTTCTTGATATCTTCAATAAACGCCAGCGCCCGTTCCAAATTTTCTTGAGTCGCCTGCAAATCGATGATATTTACGCCTTTTTTGGTTCCATAAATATATTCTTCCATCCGCGGATCCTTTCTGGCTTTTTTGTGTCCGAAATGAACTCCCGCTTTGAGCATTTCTTCCATACTCATTTTCAACTCTCCCAAATTAAAATCAGCAAAAAAATCACTGGTTGTTTTTTTTGCTTCTTTGACGCTCTCGTCTTGAATAGCCTTTTCGGCCTTTTTTTCCTTTGTGGTCATTTTTTTCCTTTTTTAAATTAATTAATTTTCTTGGAAAATTCCAAGAAAAACGTCTATAATCCCTTGTTTACAATCTCACATTCAGCGCCACTCGGGGCCGCTAAACAGGAAGAGATTAAGGGAAAATATGTATATTTGCCCGCACGCGGGCATGTCTAACAGTATAGCAGATACGGGACCCTTGTCAATTGTAAATCTTTATGCTAGTCTATTTGGGTAATTAAAAACTAATAATTTTCATCTAAAAAATCATGAAAAAGAACATACATCCGAAATACTTCACTGATGCCAAGATTACTTGCGCTTGCGGAGCGGTTTTGGAAGCCGGTGCGACTGTCAAAAATATGGAAGTTGAAATTTGCTCCAGTTGCCATCCGTTTTTTTCCGGAAAGAAAAAAACCATAGACACTACCGGACGAGTTGACCGTTTCAAGAAATTAGCAGAAAAATCAGCAGCCAAAAAAGCGGAAGCGGCCGAAGCCAAAAAAGAAAAAAAGGCGCCAAAAGAAACCGCAAAAAAAGAAGAAAAGAAAGCCAAGCCAAAAAAGAAATAACCGCAAAAAACTTTCATAAAAAAAATCGCTCCACTGCTGGGGCGATTTTTTTACAGCTATTTGGCAAATAATCGTCAGAAAACTACTTCAATGTCCATTTCTTTTTCTGCCCGGAGAATATGAAAATTCGCTTTTTCTCCTATTTGGTAATGACTGATGATTTCAGACAAAGGGTTGTTGGAATTTATTTCTTTTCCATCGACAGAAATAATAATATCCCCGAGCATAAACTTTGCCTCCTCTCCTTTGGAACCGGATAAAATCATCGGACTTTTTCGTCCGGATGGAGAAAAAATATATGCTCCTTTTTCCTGTTTAATATCATTGGCGAAAGAATATGATTTATTCAGGGAAATATAGTAAATTCCCAACGTGGCCCGTGTATCGATTTTTTTTGCAATTATCAGATCTATTGAGCGGTTGATTTCATTTGAAGGAATAATAAAATATTTATTCGAATTATCGATTTTTATTTTTCCAATCAAGCCGATGACGTCGCCATTATAATCAACTGCCGGTCCGCCGACAAAATGATCGGAAGCTTCCGCTCCAATTTCAAATACTCCTTCAAGCTTGTCAGAGAAAGACATCGCCTTTCCTGCTAAATTAAAATTGTTTTCAAACGACTTTACGGTTTCCGCGCTTATTTGATTTTGATACTCCGCACTGGAATTTCCCAAAAGAATCACTTTCTTTCCGATATTTATTTCGTCGGAATTTGAAAAAGAAACCACCGGAAGGTTTGATTTCTGAATTCGGAAATACGCCAAATTTGAATACTTATCTATGCCAACCAAATCAGCGGAATATTCAGAGCCGTCAAAGATAAAAATTTTGTATGAATCGCTGTCTGTTAAAATCGCATCCGCATACGTAATAATCAAGCCGTCGCTGGCAACTACAAATCCTGAGCCATTTTTACTTGTTCCATCTTTTCCAACAGACAAGATATTGACCATTCCGGAACTTGGACGGGAGATTATTTTCTGGATAGAATCATCTTCCTTTACCATAACCTGTTCAGTTTTTTCAATAATCGTAACGCTTTCATTTGCCTTGCGCAAAAAAGCACATTTGGAAAAAAATGGATATTGGGACAATTCAGGAAAAAGATAGCGGTCGATAAAAGCACCCCCCACCCCACCGATTACAAAAATCATTGCCACTAGAAAAATAAATTTGAAGAATTTATTTTTTCCGGAATTACCAGTTTCATTATCCATATTTTTTAATATTATTTAAATTAAAATTTAGACTTAAACATTCGGAAGCCATCTTGAACTAAGCAATATTATTCCTATTAACAAACTAAAAAACACCATATTCGCGACAACTCTTTTTTTGGAAAGCAATTTCAAGAAATAACTCTGGATAATATCCCATATTATATAATAGAATATTAACAGGATTACGCCAGTCGTCAGATATCCAAACGGCCAAAAATTTACCACCCAGGAAATTTCCGACATAATCAACCCCAATATTACGCTATATTTCCAAACTGACATTTTTTCCAAATTGATTATTTCCAGATATTGGTAGCTTGCCAGAAAAGTTGCTACTAAAAAAACTGCCATTAAAAACCAAAGCGAGATTGCAAAATTCAAATAAACTCCATAAACCGAAGTATAAAAGAAAAAAATTGTCACCATCAAGGAAGCCGCCAGCAATCCCCTCGCTGTTTGGTCCAATTTATACCTTCTTATACGACACGCGCTCAAAAACGTCAAATAATACATAAAGAAACTGAGTGCGATGAAAACTTGTTTCTCAACGCTTTGATCGATCAAATATAACATCAGCATTGATGACAGTGAAAAAAGGATGGGAATAACCGCGAAAGAAATCTTCCGATAAATTTTTTGATTAGCCCAAAACGAAAGAAAAATCAAGAAAAACAAGACGTAAAAAAACGACTCTTGCTTTAAGGCAATAAGTTCCAATCCTAATGCAAAAATCAGAGAAAAAATAAATGATTGAAAATGAAAAAACACAATGTTATTGTTATTTTATTGGAAAATTATCCGACCTTTCGCAAATTTCGCATTTACAACTGCTCCCTCCTTTATCTTACCCTCAATTATCCAAAGTGCCAACTCATTCAAAATTTCAGTTTGAATAACCCGTTTCAAGGGCCTTGCTCCGTAGACCGGATCATAGCCTTTTTCGGTGAGATATTTTTTTACCTCGTCAGAAAAGTTAATAACAATATTCTTCTCTCCCAGCCTTTTTTGGACCTTTTTAAGTTGTATACTTACGATTTTTTCCAATATTTTTTTATCCAATGGATGGAAAATTATGATATCATCAAGACGATTCAAGAACTCCGGCTTAAAATTGCTGCGCAAATTCTGCATTATCTTTTCACGTATCTCTTTTTCATCTACTTTGTTTTTTTTCTTTCCATGCCTAAATCCAACCTCCTGCATTTGATAAATCAAATCCGATCCGATATTGGAAGTCATTATTATTACCGTATTTTTGAAATTTACCATCCGACCTTTTGCATCTGTAAGCCGACCATCATCAAGAATTTGCAAAAGTATGTTGAAAACTTGGGGATGAGCTTTTTCAATTTCATCAAATAAAATAACACTGAAAGGTTTTCTTCTAATAATTTCCGTCAACTGTCCTCCTTCTTCATATCCAACATAACCGGGAGGAGAACCGATAATTTTCGCCGCCGAATGAGATTCCATATATTCGCTCATATCCAATCTGACTAATGATTTTTCGTCATTAAAAAGCAACTCGGTTAAAGATTTTGCCAACTCGGTTTTTCCGACACCAGTGGGACCTAGGAATATAAATGAACCAATCGGTCTGTTTTCTTCCGCAATACCCGCCCTCGACCTCCTGATCGCGTTAGACACGGAGATTATCGCCTCCTCCTGTCCAACGACTCTTTTTCCCAATTCCTTTTCTGCATTAATTAATTTTTCCACCTCGCCTTGAAGCATTTTCGAAGCCGGAATATTCGTCCATTGGGAAACTACTTTTGCGATATCATTTGCATCTATTTCTTCCTTGAGCATCCCACCATCTTTTTGAATATGATTTAATTTTATACCTTCTTGCTTTATCTTTTTTTCAATTTCCGGAATTTTTCCATACTGGATTTCAGCAACCTTATCCAATTGCCCTTGCCTTTCCAAAACATCCGCTTCCGATTTGAGGCGTTCAACTTCCTTTTTTTGCTTTCGAATAATCATAATGAGATCTCTTTCCGATTTCCATTGCAAGCTTATTTTCTTTGATTTTTCTTGAAGATTGGCCAGTTCTTTGGCAATAACGCTGATTTTTTTTCGATTCTTTCCGTCTTTTTCTTTTTCCAATCCCTTTCTCTCAATTTCCAAGCGACGGATATCTCTTTCCATCTGATCAATTTCTGCCGGCATTGAATCAATTTCTATTTTCAAGGAAGAAGCCGCTTCATCAATTAAATCAACTGCCTTGTCCGGCAAAAAACGATCGCTAATATATCTAACCGACAGATTAACCGCCGCCAAAATTGCCTCGTCGGTAATTTTTACTCCGTGATGGATTTCATATTTTTCTTTAATGCCGCGCAAAATAGCTACCGCATCTTCAATGGAAGGCTCCAGAACTTGAACCGGCTGGAATCTTCTTTCCAAAGCGGCATCTTTTTCGATATATCTTTGATACTCCTTAGTTGTAGTTGCTCCGATTGTTTTCATTTTACCGCGCGCAAGCACAGGTTTGAGCATATTTGACGCATCCAGCGCTCCATCAGCAGCTCCCGCCCCCACCAGCGTATGCAACTCATCGATAAAAACAATATACCTTCCGGATGAACTTTCAATTTCTTTCAAAATTGCCTTAAGTCTTTCTTCGAATTCTCCTCGAAATTTGGCTCCCGCTAAAAGCGCCCCCAAATCCAAACTAATCAATTCCTTATCTCGAAGATTTTCCGGAATATCACCAGAAACGATTCTTTGTGCCAGACCTTCAACGATGGCAGTTTTTCCGGTACCCGCCTCTCCGATTAAAACCGGATTATTTTTTGTTCTTCGGCTTAAGACCTGAATAACCCTGCGGATTTCAGTATCTCTTCCGATAACAGGGTCGAGCTTTTCTTCTTTTGCCAGGCGAGTCAAATTGATTGCATATTTTTCCAAAGATTGGAATTTTCCTTCCGGTTCCGGGCTATCGACTTTTTGACTGCCACGAACCTCAGAAAGTATTTCTAAAACTCTTTCTCGACTCACGCCCCTGCGCTCCAATTCTTTACCGGCTGTATTACCAACAGCCAAAATCGCCAAAAGAAGATGCTCGGTAGAAATAAATTCGTCTTTTATTATTCTCATTTCCTTTTCTGCTTGATCCAAAACCTCAACTAGCATTTGACTGACAAAAATCTGCCCGATTATTCCCCCTGGGGCTTTGGGAAGCTTCTCAATTTCCCCCGTGAGCCAAATTGAAAGTTCCTCAATATTAATTTCCATCTTTCTGAAAACAACTGGAACCACCGAATCATTTTGTCCGATTAAAACAACAAGCAGATGCAAGACATCTACTTGTTGCTGGTTATATGACAAAGCTTTTTCTTGCGCCATCCGCAGAGCCTCCTGACTTCTGCTTGTAAATTTGTTTATATTCATAAAGTTTATATTATTGTTTTTCTTCCAATTTAACTCTTACCTCCTTATCCTCTCCTTTGTGCCAAATTTTTAAAATAATTTCTTCGCCCACTTCATACTGAGAAATGATATCTGCGAGCGTTTTTTCTTCTGTAATTTTTTCACTATTAATTTCAAGGATGATATCATTTTCGACTATTCCCGCTTTGTCAGCAGGGGATCCGGGAGATACTGCCAAATCAGAAATTTGTTCTCCGCGCACTACCAAAGCTCCATAGGAAAATGGCAGATTATTATCTTTTTTTATTTTTTCATTAATCAAGGCATATCTGACACCAAGAAAAGGCACGGATATTTTTCCGTTTTCATTCATCTGGGCCAGTGTTTTTTTCACAACTTCAATTGGGAGAGCAAATCCTATATTTTCCGCTCCTTGCGCCACTGCCACATTAACTCCGATAACTTTTCCACTTAAATCCAAAAGTGGTCCGCCTGAATTTCCCGGATTTATTGCCGCATCAGTTTGAATAATACCGGAAAGTTTTTCCGCATCGCCACCAAATGTTGATCCGGCAACAATATCCCTTTTCAATCCGGAAATTATTCCCAAACTTACACTATTTGAGAATTCTCCGAGAGGATTTCCGATTGCAACCGCAAATTGCCCGACTTTTAAATTCATTGAATCTCCCAAATCAATCGCCGGAAAATCATTCCCTTCAATTTTCAAAAGCGCGATATCCATCGTGGGATGCCGCACAATTACGCTAGCTTTGTATTCTTGATTATCGCTTGTAATTGCTGTGTATTCCGCCTCACTGTCGCTCACAACATGTTTATTCGTAACTATCGTTCCATCGGCGGATACGATAAACCCAGAACCTCCGCCCACTTCTTGTTTTTCCATCGAACTGCCATCATTGTTGTTATTTTCAAAAGGAGAAGAAAAAGGACCGAAACCGAAAGGATTATCAAAAAAACTGCGGAATTTCGGAACATCCTTAGTTACCACAATACTCACAACGCTTGGATTTGCTTTTTCAACCACATTTATCACAGCTGATTCATTATTATCCATCACGCCAAGGATATTATTCTCATTATTATTTTTCTGGATTTCTTCTTTTTTGTTTAGATATTTTGACGCAATCAAGCCGGAAACGAATCCGAACGATGCCCCAAAAAAAGAAGAAACAACAACAACTAAAACAGCGCCAATAAAAAACTTATTTCTCAAGCCTCTTTTTTGAGCATTTATTTTTTCCCCGCTTTCATAATCATCCTCGCGGTATTGCGAAACAATATCATTTTTTTCTTCACTATTTTTTAATTTTTCCATAACAAATAAGCATAGATTACTTAATAATTATGTTAACAAAAAAACATATCACTTGCAGAAAATAAAAATGAACAATTCGTCGATAAGTTTTATTCCTCGCTTGAAATTGCATTCACTGGGCAACTCTCAATCACTTCCTGGCAATTGCATTCATCGCAATCCTCGGAAATAGTGTGGGATTTTCCATCTTCAATTTTGAAAACATTCGGGCAAAGAGCTTCACATGTTCCACAACCAATGCACAAATCTTCATTTACAACTGGCTTTGACATATTTTTTTTATTTAATAAATTTATTAATTATTTTTTACTCTGCTATTTTACTGCAATATGAAATTCGAATCAAGTGGTTTTTTTACTGCAAAATTTCCATGCCTTGATCCTGCTCGAATTTTTGAAGTTCTTCGCTGGAAAAATCAGCCAGATCAAGCTCAGAATTCCAATTATATCCATCAATAAAGATCCAAACTTTATGCTTTTTCATCTCTTCGGAGAGCCAGCGATCCATTGTCATTTTTGGACGAAAAATTTGCCGTACCCGTATCAATTCTTGCTCTCCATCACTTTTCTTTTCTTCTAATTCAATGAGGTGATATCCCAATTCACTCTCTAATACGTCGCTTACTTCACCTTCTTTCAGGGAAAATGATGTCTCAGCCAGTCCGTCCAAAATTTGCTCACGAGAGAACCACCCCAATTCCCCTCCTTGGTCAGCTGTTTTGCCAAGGGAAAATTCTTTGGCAATCCCGGCAAAATCATCCCCCTCGGACAGCCTGTTTTGAGCCTCTTTAATTTTATTCTCTTGCCGTATGTTCTCCTCTTGTCCATACTCAGAAGCGATAATTTTTTCTATTTCGTCACGATACAGACTCGGTTTGACAATTTTTTCCTTGAAATCTTCGAGATTCCAGCCATACAATTTTTTTAAATTTTCTTTTATTTTATCTTCCCCGCCGAATTCCTTGATTTTTCTGGAAACACTCTGATCAACATCCTCCTTGGAGATATTTTTTCCATTTTTTTTTGCAGCTATTTCAATTACTTTATCAGAAATAAGCTTATTTAAGATATCTTTTTCTTTAATTTTTAATCTTTTTTTTCCATCTTCCGTAGAAAAGTCTACTCGCATTCCTGAATCTGAAAAATCTTGATTTTCATAAAAACTTCTCAATGACCTCAAGTCGTCGTTAAAAGTTGAAAGGCTTATGAAATTAAAATAATCCACAGCCACCAGTGGAAGAGGAACATATTTTGTTATTTTTTTTGAAAATTCACCGTCATGATTCCGAGAGGCATAAAAACCCGAAAAAAGCAGGATTAAAAAAGCAAACATTGCAAAAGAACCCAGCATCGCCGGAAAACTCACTCTTCTCTTTCCTTCTTTCTTTTCTTTTTTATCCATTGTTTATAAATTTCCAAAAAAATACCTGATCCATTTTTGATAATTCGGAGATTCAATTTTGCCTAATTTATTTTCATCACCCTTGTTTAATTGCAAAACTTCGACAGATTCGTTTTTTGAAATACTGGGTTTAACGGCAACAACTTGCTCGTCTGTTTTTTGCAAATTCAATCTCTCTTTTGCAATCCTTTCCTTGTAAGCCTGGGTTTTAAAATACTCGATTTTCTCGCTTAATTCAGAATTGTTCTCCCGTAATTTTTCCGCTTCTTGGCTTAATTTTTCAATTTCACCATTGATACGCTTGTTTCTTTCGTATTCCTTATATGAAGGATAAAGCAACATTGCTATTAAAGCTAATCCGCCGAAAATCACACCGAAAGAAATTATTAAGCCCGTCTTTTTCATTCAGTTGGAATTTTATTTTTTAATACAAAAAAAGAGGCGCGATCAGAAACACAATCATTGCAATAACTGCAAAAAGGGAAATAACCACCCAAATCCTATATATATTCTTCCGAAATCTCTTGTTCTTCATAATAAATATATTCTAACAAATTTTAAAAATAAAATCTATTTTTTTATTCTTTTCCAAATTCCAAATGCAAATCTTTTTTCAATATTCCCTCATAATCAAATTCTCCATCGTTATTTTTCATATGAACTTTAATTGGAACATCCCCCACTCCTGATTGTTTTTGGACTAATAGCCGGTAATCTTTACTTTTAAATTCTACCGGGAGTTCATATTTAAGATATGCTTCCGTCTGTCCCCCAATCAAAACATCCACCATCGCTCCAAAATAAGTCTTTCCAAATTCCTCCTGTGTCAAAGGAGAGCTGATCATTTTCCGCTCCAAAAGAGTTGACCCTTTTGGCGCATATACCCGCAAATATGAATGGTAATCGCTAGTCCTCCAATCTCCATAAGTTGCATTATGCTTATACAAAATACGCAATTCAGCTGTTGGTTTTTCTGCTGTCAAATCAAGATTGTAACTAATTTCCCTGTCCATATAATAATCGGATTTAAGCGCTCCCATATTCGCATCAACCATCATCAAATAATCATCGCTCCATTCCTGCTCCACTTCTCCGTCCCAATGCACTTTTTCCACTTCCGCCTGCAACTGCTCATCGCGAAAGTTAAACATCACGTTTTTATTGCGTAACTCTTCAAGAACAAATTCGGAAATTTTCGGAATATTATTAATGTGCGCCAATTTTTCAATAATCACCGGACCCATACTTTTCATTATTGATTTTCGGTTAGTGGAATCAAGTGCGGCATTGTTAATATATGCTTTTTCAACAATTTCTTCCAATTTTAAAACTGCGTTTTCACTGATAAATTCAGTTGAGTAACCAGGAACCACTATCGGACCGGTCAGTTTCAAGACATTGGAAAACACATCAGAGTTAACAGCAATTACTCCGTCAAAATTATCATTGCCACCGCTAAGGCGGTAAAAATATTTGGCTTTCTCGGCATTAGTTGGAAAATTCGGTGAAAAATTGGAATCGCGGAATTTCCATTTTTTGATTTGCATTTTCTGCTTGAAAGGATATGGCGGAGTTACTTTCGCCGTAATCCGCTGGTCAAGCAAATTCGCGTCTTCAATTTGAGTGGATGCCACCTCGCCATTTTTCACCTTTAAAATCGCATATTGACCCAAAAATCCTCCTCCGGGGCGCAATTCCATGTTATTCTGAAGCAAAATCAAATATCTTCTTTCGACATCATCTTTCTTAAGAAGTTCTTGGGATAATTTGTCTATGGCGGAAATTTCCGCTTTCGTATCTTTTTCTATTGGCAATAATCGGGACACTTTTTCAATCGCAGAAATGGAAGACATGAGGATATCTTTTTTATCAGCTTTTAAAAATAAATAGACCGCTCCAGCCGCCATCAATATTGCAACAATTGCGATTACACTCCTTTTTTTGTTTCGTTTGCTTTTATCAATTGGATTCATTTTTATTTATATTTCAGATTAATTCAATCTGTTAAAATTAATTACTCCGACAAAACATATTCTACCACTTTTTATTATTTTGCTCAACTGTTAAAATTTCCCTTCATTAACTCCAATATTTTTTCAAAATTATCCGTTTTTGAAACTTTGTTTGATTTTTCAAATCCGCATTTTTGGCATTTGTGAATAATTATTTGCTTGCCGTTTTTCATTTGGATAGAAACCGGCTTCATCATTCCATGGCATTTTTCCTCCCGATCGCCAGGATTTTTGTCAACATGCTTGCTCCACAAACAAAACGGGCAATGATTGGTATATCCATTCCCTTCAATTTGAGCTCCGCAATTTCCACAAACAAAATCCTCGATATTCCGTTGGAATTTTTTATTATCCATATTTTGGCAATAATCTAATATTACCCGATAACGCCAAAAAATCAAATCGCAAGGGCTTGAAAATACTCCGATTAAATGCTACCTTTCTTTATAGAATAGAATTTTTCGGTTAAATTTTTTAAAGAAAAATATGAAAAAATACACAACTCGCGTAGTCAAAGTTGGAAATTTGAAGTTGGGAGGAGATAATCCTGTCCGCATCCAATCAATGTGCAACACTGACACTCGCAATGTCAAAGACACTGTCAAGCAAATTCTCGCGCTGGAAAAAGCCGGCTGTGAGATTATTCGCGTAGCTGTTCCGGATATGGTTGCCGCCAAAGCAATTGGAAAAATTAAAAAACAAATCCATATTCCATTAGTAGCCGATATTCATTTCGATTACAAATTGGCGCTTGAAGCAATCAATCAGGGAATCGACAAAGTGAGAATCAATCCGGGAAATATCGGATCGGAAGAAAAAATAAAAGCTGTCGTTGATGCTTGTAAAAAGAAAAAAATTCCTATCCGCATCGGAGTTAATTCAGGATCAATCGAACAGGACCTTCTGAATAAATATGGAGCTACTCCGAAAGCTGCTGTTGAATCGGCAATGCGCCATGTCAGGATTTTGGAAAAATTTAATTTTAAAGATATTTTAATCTCCATTAAATTCAGCAATGTCCCACATATGATCCAAGCATATCAAATGCTCGCTAAAAGAGTAGACTATCCTCTCCATCTTGGAGTTACCGAGGCAGGAACCGCTTTTAAGGGTTCTATCAAAAGCGCCATTGGAATCGGGGTTTTGTTAAATCAAGGCATCGGATCAACTTTTCGCGTTTCTCTCACGGCTGATCCACTGGAAGAAATGGACACTTGCTGGGCAATCTTGCAATCGCTTGAATTGCGACGGCGCGGACCGGAAATGATTTCTTGCCCTACCTGCGGCAGAACAGAAATTAATTTAATAGAACTGGCAAATAAAGTCGAGCAAGCGCTTTTGAAGGTGAAAATACCGATTAAGGTGGCTGTAATGGGATGCGTGGTTAATGGTCCTGGCGAAGCGCGCGAAGCCGACATTGGTGTGGCAGGTGGCAAAGGAATGGGAGCTATTTTTGCCAAAGGAAAAGTTATCAAAAGCGTTAAGGAAAAAGACATTCTCCCCGCTCTTCTTGAAGAAATTAAACGACTCGAAAAGGAAAGAAAATAGGGTGCTTATTTTAATATAATGTCATATAAAAAGCAGACTCGTAAAAAGTCTGCTTTTTTAAAAAATAGACAAAAAAAACTATTTTCCTTTATTTACCTCTTCATTCATTCCGACCCCAGAATTTTTATTTGGATCAACCCATTTAAGCGGAAGCTGGATGTAAAATTTTGAACCCTTTCCTATTCCTTCCGAATCAACCCAAACCCTTCCGCCATGCGCTTCAATGATGTTTTTTCCGACAAAAAGCCCCAACCCTGTTCCAGTCGCATTGAGTCGTGAAGTGTCTTTTCCGCGAGAAAATTTCTTAAAAAGATAAGCGAGCTCTTCCTTGGGAATTCCGATTCCAGTATCGGAAATCACAATTCTCGCCGACTGGGAATCAATTTCAAAACTCACTTCCACTCCGCCCTTTTCAGTATATTTAACCGCATTATCAATAAAATTGGAAATAACTTCTCGCACTTTTCCCCCATCAATATGGAAAACCGGCAATGGATTTTTTGGAAGATTGATTTTCAAATATAATCCTTCATCTTCAGCTTTTAAAATCAAACTGTCGTACGATTGAGTTGCCAAATCTTCCAAGCGAACATCTGCCAGATCATATTTCATTCGCCCCGATTCAATACGGGAAACATTAAGCAAGTCCTCTACTAACAAAATCAAACGTTCATTAGCGCTATATGTTTTTTTCAATGCAGCTTCAACTGACTTGCTTATTTTTCCGTACGATCCTTCTATGATCAATGAAGTGTACCCCTTAATGGCAGTAAGCGGGGTTCGCAATTGATGGGAGGCAATGGAGATAAATTCCGTTTTTGCCTTATCAAGTTTTTTAAGCTGAACATTCGCCGCTACCAATTGTTGACTCAAAACTTCCAATTCTTCTTTTTGCTCAATATCCCTTTTGACCGATTTAGTTAGGATATATCCGAATCCAAGTGCCAAAATTAAGGTAATCCCGACCAAAACAAAATTCACCAAAGAATCAACAAAAAAATATTCAGAGGCGATAATAATGATCAATGAGAGCATCAAAGCCTGCACCCCAAATACTTTTACATTGAAGGCTTTATAACGAACAATCAAATATGCCAAAACACCCATAAAAACAGGAGCTCCGAACAGTCCGTATTGAGTTATTTCCCAATTGGTAGTAATATTTCCAACTATATTCGCCCACGAAAAAGAAATAATAAAAAATATAACTCCTAAAGAAAATATTACAATGTGCTTCCTTGACATCTCTTCACGGACAAATATTAAATTCTTCACAATAAAATAGATAATCAGAGTGGATAATAACATTTCGAAAGAATAATTATACTTCATCAATTCTCCCTGTATTGATTCGCACACTGAAAGGTCGAAATGCTTTAAATTATATGTCGTCGAAAGTAAAAATAAGATCGGCAGAAAAAGAATAGCCACAACAAATTTGAATCGATAATCGGTTTTTTCTCTCAGATAATGAGAAACAAAATACAAAAGAGTCAGGTATATCAAAGGTTCAACCAAATTCATCAATCCCCAGGAAAGCATTATAATCCTGCTGTCGATATTAACCCAAGTAATTACATCAAAAATCGACCATAAAGAAAACAAAATCGCCACAATAAAAATCAAAAACGCGCTTATGGAAGAAATATTCTTAAAAAAAACATAGGATCCTATAACCAATGTTGCTATTATTCCGGTAAAGTGTGAATAATATAACAACTGAGGAGCTATGTCGGAAAAAAGAAATAAAAATGGAGCCGAGGCATCTTGACAAAACATTTTTTAATTTTTTAATTTTTATTTTTTAATTATACCACAAAAACTGAAAAAGCTTCTTTTTTGTATCCATCCCCACTTTTCAAGTTTTTTTTGATCTTCTTGCTCAAACTTTATTCCAATATCGTTTCTGTAGAATTTTTTTGGAATTATAATTTTTTTGATTATTCCATAGATATTTTCTCTAATATCCCCGACTGTTTCGCCTGAACATGCAACATTCAAAACAAATCCGGAATCCCCTGCTATCCTAAATTTCCCCTCATTATCCTTATAAACTTCATCGAAATGAATATTTTTAATCTCATCTTCTGTTAATTTGGATGAAAAATAAATTTCCTTATTCCTGAATGAATATTTTCCATTATCAATTTTATATGGAAAAGGAGGAACCGCAATTAAAACAGTCATAGAAAATCCATCTTTATATTTTAACTCGTATTTTTCTCCGTCCGCCACCGCTTTTAAAAATTTACTCCAATCGGATATATGTAAAGACTCTTGTGCATGAATGGCAGGCCAGCCGAATCTTGTTGTCAATTCCAATGGAAAAATTTTCTCTTTATCGACAATACAATTTATATCGACATCGCCACGAAAATCTATTTTCTGAAAAAATGGTTTTAATTTTTCCAGCGTAGCCTGGAATAATTTGTTATTTTCATCCTTTTCATACCACATCAAAGTTCCCATTTCGTCGGTTTTCGGACCTATGCATCCTGCAAATAAATCTTTATGTTCCATATTAATTTCGATAGGACCAACCCAATCATTTCCGTTAAAATATCTCGCTACGCCAATTTCAATTCCATATACTCTTTTTTGCAAATCTACCGGAATACATTTTTCTTTATTTTTAAAATAAGATTCAAGGACATCAATAACATCCCTTCCATCCTTAAATTCTCCCACATAATTACAAGTCTTATCTTGATGTCCATTTTGCTTAACAACCCAAGGTCCCTCATTATTTTTCACAAATGCAACAGCCTTTTCCAATGAATCAAATCTTTCCGTTGGAGCAATATTAATTCCGCAAGCAGAAAATATTTTCTGTCCGTATTGCCGATCATGCTCGAGCTTATCTCCCATTTCGCATCCTCCGATAACGGAATATCCGTTTTTTCTCAAATCATCTTGAATTTTTCCGTATCCAGTGCTATCAAAAACGATCATTCCCTCTTTTCCAACCCATTCAAGATCCTTTTCCCAATTGTCCGTTTTTTCAACCATTCCATCGAAACATTTTTTCAAATCATGATCATCGATGAAAAGTCGCACGTCATTGCCCTCATTTTTCAACCTATACGCCAAATCCCCTCCCGACAAATCTCTCGAAACAAAAAGTATATTCATAAAAAAATTCTGCACGATTCTAAATAAAACCGCGAAATAAGCTGATTATATATTATTTAAAAATCTCATAATCCCATCATACCCCAAAGAATAAGCTCCTGTCCAAAATACCGCTTGAAGTGATGTCATAAAAAAGATAACCAATCCTTTTTTAAGGATAGTATTAAGTTCATTTTTAAAGTATTCGACCATCCTTTCCGGGCCATCCCAAATAGACGCCTTCAGCGCAAAGGCAAGGAAAGAAACCACGCCGACCATTTTTGATTTGAAAAAAATTTTCCCAATAGACCTTCGATATTCTTGTCCCAAAGTCAAATCTTTTCCTGACTTGACGCAAATAACAAGAAGTAAGACGGCTGAAATAAAATCAAAAGCCCACATCGCAAAAAATGCTTCCGCAAAACCCGATCCTGCTTGCTTAAATATGATTACCAAGAGAATACTAAGTCCTGTTAATCCATAATCAAGAATCGAGTAAACAGCCCAGCGGATTACAATTGATTTTGTCCGTAAAAATTTTTCCCGCAAAGTTTCTTCGCCCAATATCAGTCCGCTTCCGAGTATTATAACCGCCACCACTCCCAAAATTTTCGCAATATTCTCTTCCATTAAATTATTCTTAATTTCAAATCAACCAAACCTCAATATCCGCCCACTGCATTTTATTATACATAAAAAATTTCAAAAAATAAAGTGAGTAATAAAAAAAACGGAAAACCTCTTTCGAGACTTTCCGTTGGCAGTCAAACTCAAGATTGATATGCTTCATTTCTTGTGATCAATTTTGAATTTGACTTCATTTGATATTTTCGGATACTCGACGACAGTAATCCTGACTTTGGCGTCGGTATCCTTTTTGATGATGTCTTTGTATGGAGATTTCTCCATATCCCAATTCTTTTCTCCATCTGAATTGGGGGTGGAGTCGTCCAGGACGTACCACTTCTTTTTTTCGTAAAGATAATACTCAATCTTTACGTGGCATCCCTTGGGGACGTTGGTGGTTTTCCAATTCAAAGAATGACCGCTACTGGTCTTCCACTTCTCTCCGCTGGAAGGATCGGTGATTTTAATTTCCATTGGAGGTGGCGGAGGAATGTACTCCTTGACGGTGAGTTTGGAATACTCATCGTCATCGTTGTTGTCGGAGATGTTGGTCGAGTTATCAGTATCAACGATGGCGATGGCGAAGATATAAAAAAGCCCCTCTTGGTTGGGGGTTCTGAGTTGATCGCCGTTTTCGTCTTGGGTTTTTCTGTCTTCGTGGGATTCTCCCGCGTCGATTTGGTCGATCCAATCGGAGGCGAGGTATTCGTCTTCATCGTCGCCGAAAGTTTTGTTTTCGGAAATCCAGTATTGGAGTTCGATGTCATAGGCATCATCGTCTCCGGTGTTTTCAAGAACCGAATGGATGTGATATTTCTGATCCGGCTCTTTGATGAGGGAATGAGAAATCATCTTGTCGTCATCGTCAGAGATTTGGATCTCGCGGACTTTGACTGAGGAATTTTTGGTGGGGATAGAAATACTGTCGTTATCGGAATTTTCCGAACCTAACTGAACTATTTCCATATTTCCACACTCCGCTGCAAATATGAACAGAGGGATTGATAATACAAAAAGTATCATCAGTAAAATTATTTTTACTTTCATTGGTAATCCTCCTCGTTTTATTGAATGCAAATTTCCGGCAAATCGCCAGTTCCAAAAAGAATATCCGCGTATTCAGGATTGGTTATATATCCCAACCCAACCTCATAACAAGCGGAATAGTCTCCAAGAGATTGAACAGCTTTATTATCTACTATTCGCGCCCAGTAATCCGCGTTAATGCAGGTTTTATTAGCCGGATACCAGCCGATTTGACCGACAACGCGCATTTGAGCTTCCATAGAGATAGAATCACTAGAAAAATTTGGCCTCCAAAATTTGGACACACTACTTTTGGATATTGTGCGAACAGGATTATGCAACACACCAAATTCATTAGTCACACCACAGGCACGTTTTGCTGAATCAGAAGACAGCGATCCATAATTCCACTCACTGATAGTTATTTGATCCCCATTGATACTATCAATAACAGCAACATGACCGTATGGATTTGTGGAGGTTGAATCAAAAATGGCAACGTCCTTTCAATCTCAATAAGCACCTCCCTGATTTTATTAAATTTTCAAGATACTACTATATCTATTTACTCACTCCTTTATTAATCTAAAATTTAACCGACTTATAATATCATCTCTGCCAAAATTTTTATCTACGGCACAAAATTCTTTTTGCATATTGCCTTTCTCTAAACACAAATAGCCAGCACCTTCGATACTTGTAAACCCTGACTCAAAAACGTACAAATTATTTTTTCCCAACACTTCTCCCTGATAGCATGGACCATCCTTCACAGAATCACAAATATCTTGTCTCCATATCTCTATAGGTATAATACTTATATAATACAAACCCATCTCATTTATCATTCCTAATGCTGAATCATTCTCTGCGCGCTGAATACTCGTATCTAAATCATAATTTAAATACAAGGCTACTGTTTCCGCACTATATATATCGCTCTTAGGGAAAACTTTTTTTTCTATATTCCATTTGTTCATATTCCCAGGCAATTCAATCTCAAACCCATATTCTTCATTTCTGTAAGTCTTCCAATCACTTGTATCAACCACCGTCTGCTGATCTTCTCCTTGCTGTTGATTCTGATCTTGACCCTGTTCCTCAATAACTTCAACCTTCTGATCACCTTTCCAGACCAAAAAACCTCCGACAATGATGATTGTCAGAACAACTGCTAAAATAATGATATTTTTCTTGTTCATAAATTTAAAATTATACTCCATTTAACTTTATTCAAAGTATCATTAAGCAAGGCAAAAGTCAAACAAAACAAGGATAATATTGTTTATTCCTAATCACATACCTCCTTTTTATATTTATTTAGATTCTCTAACTTTTATAAATATTTACAAAGGAATTATTTCTATTGGCACGGCTTGATCAGCATTTTCCATTGGCATATTCTCCTCTGCATCATCATCTTTTAAAGTATCACTTTCGGCATCCAAAATCCCCTCCTGATTTTCCAGCACATCAATCTCCTTTTCATTATCAATTTCTTCCAAAACTTCCGCATCTTTTACGCAATCATCTTCCTCCTCGAGGCATTCGTCGGTTTCTTCAATCGGATTTTGAGCGGAAAAAATAGCAGGATCATTGCAACTTGCCGCGGAATAATTTTCCATATTTTCCTCGGCGCAGAATTCCTCCTCGCAATCTTTCTCATCCTCAGAGCACAAAAACGGCTCACATTCTTCATCCGCATCCGGATCGCAAAGAGGAATGTTGCCGGCATTTCTTCTGACAACTTTGAAATACCAAACATCTTCTTCGGGTTTTCCGGTGCACGCTTCTCCCTCAACAGAAGACTGCGGATCACATTCCCAAACAAAACACTCTTCTTCATATGGATCACAATCAACTTGCGATTCAATGATATAGTCCTTTTTAATCACTATTCTCCAATATGTCGCTCCGACGGAAATAAAAATTAACGCAACAAAAACTGCTATCAGTACCTTTGATTTTTTATCCATTTTATTTTAAAAAAATTATATTAATTTTTTATTTTATTTTTTTTCTTGATTTTTACTGATTAAGTCGCGTATTCCTTTCAAATCAACATTAGGTTTCTTGCGAAGATTCTTGAATTTTTTCGGAGCGACATTTTTCAATTGGGAGAGCTTGACCGGATTTTCAGGCGCCTTGTATGCTACCCGTTCAATTATCCGCGGATCCTCAACCTCTTTTTTTGATTCTTTTTTGAAATTCTCCTTTTCTTCCATTTGCTGTTTAGATTTCGCCACCGTCCGTTGATAGTCTTTGAGGCAATCCTTGCAAAAAGTTGGACGTTTTCCATCCGGACGAAAAGGAACTTTGATGGTGGTTTCACAAGTGGCGCATTTGGCATCATACAAAACGCGCTCAACTTCTTCAGTTTCAGATTTTTGAGGCGCAACTACTTTTTCCGGAAGATCTTTTACCGCCTGAACGGATGGCTGTTTTTCAGGTCTTTGTTCTTTCGGATAATTTCTTTGTGGATTTGTGTTCCTATCTTCATACATATTTTCTCCGCCGTCGAAAGTCACTCCGCTGTCAATAACCATTCCGCTCCATCTTGCAATCCGATCTTCCACCTCTTTTTTATTGCTTCCATATCTTTCGCGGGAATTTCGAATAATCTTTTCAAAATTCTTTTCTGTTGATTTTATTTCAACCGGAGGCAAAGTAGTCGCAGAAAAAGCATCTCCCGCCACACCATCAATCATCAGTTTCAAATAAACGTGATATTTCGGCAAATTAATAATATCATTAGCAGTAAAAATCGGCTCAAATTCTTTTTCCAATTGTTCAGCATCTTCAGCTCCAACACGAAAAGCGATCAGCGTTCCAACATTTCCGAAAATCGCATCGCGAACTGTCGCGTTTCCATCAATAACAAGCTGGCTGATATATTGATGCGCCAAGGTCAAGCTTAAGCGGTATTTTCGCGCCTCGGAAAGAATGCTGGCAAACGATTCAGTGGCAAAATTTTGAAATTCATCCACATGCAAGTAAAAATCTTTTCTTTCCTCCTCCGGAATATCCACGCGCCCCATTACTCCCAGCTGAATTTTTGTCACAATCATTCCTCCCAAAAGGCGCATTGCATCTTCTCCGATTCTCCCTTTGGAAAGATTGACAATTAAAATTTTCTTATTATCCATAATATCGCGCATATCAATCGTCGATTTCGGCTGTCCTACAATGTGCCGGATTACGGATGAAGAAAGAAACTGTCCAACCTTATTTTGAATCGCCGCCACTGCCTCTTTTCGAAAACGATCTTCCCATTTGTCAAACTCATTAATCCAGAAAGATTTTACCACCGGATCTTTGATTTTTACATAAACCCGCTTCCGATAATCCTTATCTGACATCATCCGGCTCACTCCAAGCATTGTTGACCCTGGATAATCCAAAAGCGCCAAAATTGTATTGTTCAAAATATACTCCATTCGAGGACTCCACACATCCGGCCAAATCTTTTTAAATACTCCCATCATTCCGGATGCCACCAAATTTTTCTTATCCTCGTCGACTGCCTCCAAGATATTAAAAGCAATTGGAAATTCCGCGTCTGACGGATTGAGATAAATCACATCATTAATTCTTTCCGATGGAACAGCTTTGAGAATTTTTTCCGCCGTATCACCATGCGGATCAATATATGCCACTCCATGTCCATTACGAATATCCTGAATAACCAAATGCTCAAGCAAATTGGTTTTTCCCATACCGGTTTTTCCAATCACATAAATATGCCTCCGTCGATCATCGGTTTTTATCCCAAATTCAGTTTCTTTATTGCGAAAATTTGTTTTGGCAAAAAATGTTATATCAGACATATTATTTTTATTAAAACATTAAATCAAATCAATAAACTTCACCATTAAATTGGCAGATTTGATGGAGCTCCTCCACGTTTGGATTCAACTTTTCTCACTGAAGGCGCAACCACGGCCATATCCGGAAAATGAAAAATTGTCGCCAACTCTTCAGTATTGAGAAAAAATTTCGTTCCGGTAGGATCACGATCCTTGTAACGCTGAAATATTTTTCTTTGACGATAAAGTGTGCGCATTTTTCCGCCCCAATGAATTCCGTAAGTTTTCGAAGTATTATCATGCTTGAATCCATTCAAATTGGAATCAGAAAACTGACGGACGCCTCCCATAAAAGCACCGATTATCGAACGGTCGAATCCTTGTCTTTTTCCAACCACAAGGAAACGAATTTTTGTCAGGAAAACAGCCTTCCCCATTGATTCTTCAATTGCTTTCATTGCGTCTTTCTCTCCTGGAGTAAGGCGGAATTCCAATGGAACCTCCTCTTTTTTATTTTCCTTTGCTGGAGAAAATTCTACCGGAGAAAAAATTCCCTGAAAAACTCCTTTTATAACATCAACGAAATCTTTTCCAACACCGCTCAAAATTCCTGGATTTTCTTTTTTCACTCTTCCTGCCAGCTTATCTATCAATACTCTTCCGGAATTATAATAATTCAACTCTTCGGGGATAATAATAATTTGAAACCAGAGTTGTTGTCCAGGACCAGCTGTTCCCATCGCTTCAACCAATGAGGACAAAGGATCAATCATTTTTCCGGTTACACTTTCTTCAAACCAGCTATAACTCCTGATCGGATAAGCATCCGGTTTAATAAGCATAAAATCAGTTCCCCAAAGCTCCCAAGTCTTGTTTGGAATAATTTTCGGAACATCATTTGTATAATCGGGAACTTCCAGAATTTCTGCATCCGGATATTGCGCGTATATGTGGGATTCGACAAGCCCCCTGTTTTGTTTTGTGGTGCGGATATAGAAATGCACTTGTCCGGCGTCACTTACCAATTCTAGACTGAAACTCAATGTGAGCGCGCCGTCAACATACAAGTCTTTCGCATTAAGACCTTTGTACACCCCGGTCAATCCGTTAAAAATTGATTCCATCGGCTGGGGGCTTCTTTCAATTTCCCGCGGAGGAATAATTTCCAGCATCACCCATTGCAATGATCCGAGAAATTTATTTTGGACAAAATCCATCCAAATCAATTTAAACAAATAATACAAAACAGGCGGAAGCACAATAAACCAGATATGGGACAATATTTGCCACCCACCTGAAATGCTTTCGCCTAAATTCAGAAAAGATTCCCTGATTATTTCAAACATTTATTTTGTTTTTGGTATAAAAAATAAACCGCTAGACTGCTTTATTTTTTTATTGCATATCTATCTTTATCAACTCGAACAAAAAAATTGTTCAGATTTATCATAATAGTGGATTTCTTGACTTTTCGACTGGACAGAACCTTGTTCAGAATTTCATCCCGGCTCATCGGCTGTCCGCTTTCTCGAAAAATTTCCTCGAGCACATCCTTAACCGTCCCTCTCTTGTATCCCCACTCTGCCAAAGCGTAAACGCCCCTGCCAACCAAAACAAACCGAGTGTCCTTAATCAATTCATTATGCACTGTTTGCGGATGAGATTTTCTTTTGCTTAACCCGTATTTGTCAATAAACTCCGCTACATTAGTAAAATGAAGAGGTTCTCCATGTTCTTTCATTACGAGAAAAGCTTTTTCTCTTGTTCCTTTTGGAGTAATATCGCTCCATTGAATCATTCCCCATTTTCCAAAATTATTGATTTTTACCTCCTTGCAAACATCCAAATAATCCAAAATTGCGGATTTTTCAATATTTGCATCTGCGGCGGAAATCTCTTTTACGATTTCATCAGACGGAATTGAAACATTTTTCTTTTCCAATATCTTTTTTGCAATATCCTTGCAATCTTTCCATTTTGAAAAATCAAAATCTTTCACATAAAAAACTTTTTCCATCTCCGCGCTGGCAGACCTGGAATTCACCCCGTCAATAACTTTCAAAAAAAACTTGACGGCTCCTTGAGCTTTGACATTATCACTTACTTGGTTCAATAACTTTTCTTCTCTGATTATACCATTACTTTTATTGATTGCAAATTTAATCTCCTGTTCAATGGAAGCTCCGCTTTTGACTTTTTTTCTTTTTACCTTATTTAATGCCTCTTTTATAATCTGGCGAACTCTTTCCCTGGTTATTCCATATTTTTTTCCTATTTCCTCCAGTGTTGCTGGATGACCATTAATAACTCCGAATCTCATTTTCAAGATTTTTTCCGCTCTTTCTGGAAGAAAATCCAAAACAACCTTCATGGACTTGATTGCCAAAGGTTCATTTTTTTCAGATATTTTTACGCTTTTTGATTTATTCATATTTTTAACTAAAAATAAAAAATTGTTTAAAATTCACAACTCTTTCAAACAGCCCTTAAGCAGGCTGATTTCTAATATTTGTTGTCAAACTAGAATAACACATATCGCCCTTAATTGTCAAGAGATTGATTTTAAATTTCAGCTTGATATAATAAGCAAACAGATGATCGATTTTTCCACTTATTAACTTCAAATTCAATATTTTTTATGGCTGGAAAAAAATCAAGCGAAAATTTACGCGTTCCTCCTCATAATATTGAAGCGGAACAGTCAGTCCTTGGATCACTAATGCTGGACAAAGACGCCATTATCAAAGTGGCGGATTTTTTGGCTGTCGGAGATTTTTACAAAGAAACTCACAACATTATTTATGAATTAATGTTGAAGCTTTATGAATACAAGGAACCAATAGATGTTTTGAGCCTTTCCAACAAACTGGAAGAAAGCAAAAAACTTGAACTCATCGGCGGTTCCAGCTATCTGGCTTCTTTGGTAAATACTGTTCCTTCGGCTGCCAATATCGCTCATTACGCAAAGGTAGTCCAAAAAAAAGCAATTCTGCGTCGCCTCATAAATGTCGCTAATGATATTTCTGAAATCGGCTACCAAGAATCTGAAGATGTGGAAAAGACTCTCGACATGGCAGAGCAAAGACTTTTCAGCGTTTCTCAAAAATATGCCAAAAAAGATTTTACTCCGATCAAATCAATTCTTGAAAGCGCTTTTAATCGCATTGACGAACTTCACAAAGGAGAACATGATTTTCGCGGAATTCCTACCGGATTCACGGATTTAGATAATATTCTTTCCGGCCTTCAAAAATCAGATTTGATTATTTTAGCTGCCAGGCCTTCTATTGGAAAAACAACATTCGCATTGGATATCGCCCGCCAAATCGGAACCAAAACAAAAACTCCGGTAGGAATTTTTTCACTGGAAATGTCATCAGACCAATTAATTGATAGGATGATTGCTGCTGAAGCGGATGTTGATCTTTGGCGTCTCCGCACTGGAAGGCTTCGCAGTGATGCGGGCAACGATGATTTCCAGCGGATTGGAAATGCGATGGGGTCACTCAGTGAAGCACCGATATACATTGACGATGCCGGAAGCGCCAATATTATGGAAATTCGCACCATGGCGCGACGATTGCAATCAGAACATGGTGTCGGCTTGATTATTATCGATTATTTGCAATTAATGGAAGGAAGAAAAACGCAGGGAGACAGTCGTGTTCAAGAAATTTCAGAAATTTCTCGCGCTCTCAAACAATTGGCGCGCGAACTCAACGTTCCCGTGCTGGCACTTTCCCAGCTTTCTCGCGCAGTTGAATCACGCAGTCCCCAAATTCCAAAACTTTCCGACTTGCGTGAATCCGGATCCATCGAGCAAGATGCCGACGTGGTGCTCTTTCTTTATCGGGAAGACCGGGAAAAACCGGATACGCCAAATAAAAATATCGTGGAGGTGATTATCTCAAAACACAGAAACGGACCGCTCGGAAAAGCGCAATTGTATTTCAAAGAAGAATCCACCACGTTCAAAAACCTGGAAAAAATCCACACGTAAAAAACATACGACACATAAGACCTATGAGGCTTATTCTAAAAAATTATGTACCCGAAAGTATTCAAAGATTTAATTGAACATTTTGCTTCCCTTCCCTCTGTCGGTCCAAAAATGGCCGAAAGGCTGGTTTTGTTTTTGTTCAAAAAAGACAGAGAAAACCTGGACGACTTTTCAAAGAGCTTGCTCGCCTTGAAAAATCTGACAGTTTGCCAAAAATGTTTCAACATTTCTGAAAATGCCCATTGCCACATTTGCCGCGACAAACAAAGAGTTCAGGATGTTATTTGTGTTGTTGAAGATTCTCTGGATATTATCTCGATTGAACGCACGGGAATTTATCGCGGACTTTACCATGTATTGGGAGGGACGATGCAATCATCCGGAAAATCGGAAAAGAATGAACTGAAAATTCCCCAGCTTCTAACGCGGGTTGCCACTGAAAAAATTAAAGAAGTTATCCTGGCAACCAACCCAACAACCGAAGGCGACCTTACCGCCCTTTACTTAAAAAGAAAACTTCAACCCGCTCAAATAAAAATCACCCGGCTTGGTCGCGGAATGTCTACCGGGGGCGACATTGAATATGCCGACGAAACCACGCTCTGCAGTGCCCTTTCTAATAGAAAAGAATTATAACAAAAATACCTTGCGCAAATTGCAAGGTATTTTTTATTCTGAAAGTTTTTTTATTAGGCTATTTTTGTAATTTCCACTTCAGTTCGAAATTGTTTGTGTCCGAATTTCATTTTGTATCGCTTTTTGGCCTTGTGCTTGATTCCCCAAACTTTTTCATCTCGTGTTTGCTGGACAATCTTTCCTTCAACTTTTGCACCGGCAACCATTGGATTTCCAATTTTTACATCTTTTTCATCCCCAACGAACAGGACTTCATCAAAAGAGATCACATCCCCTTCTTTTCCTTCAATCTTTTCAATTTTAATTTTATCCCCTTCTTCAATTTTGTACTGTTTTCCGCCTGTTTTAATAATTGCCAACATATTTTTCAAATAAATTAAATGCGAGTTATACAAAAGATATCTTACGCCTTATCGCCAAAAAAGTCAACTATTTCTTCAGCACCGATAAAAACGCCTCCGGCGGAATGGAAACTTTTCCAATATTCCTCATCTTTTTCTTTCCCTTCTTTTGTTTTTCCAACAATTTTCTCTTTCGCGTAACATCTCCGCCATATAATTTCGAAATAACATCTTTGCGGAAAGGACGGATTGTTTCTCTGGCAATAATTTTTCCGCCAATTGCCGCCTGAATCGCAATAACAAAATTCTGGCGCGGAATAGAATCTTTGAGTTTGGAAACGGCCGATTTTCCTTGCGAAAGAGCTTTTTCTCTTGGAACAATTCGAGAAAGCGCCTCCACTTTTTCTTCCGCCACTAAAATATCCATTTTTACCAAGTCTGATTGCCGATATCCAATCACTTCATAATTCATTGAAGCAAAACCCGAGGAAGCACTTTTAAGTTCATCATGGAAATTAACAATAATATCCGTAAGTGGCGCTTCGTAACTAAGCAAAACTCTTTCTTGATCAATATATTCCGTATTTCTATATTCCGCTCTTATGGAAGTCATCAAATCCATTACCGCGCCAAGATATCCGGAAGGAGTAATGATATCCAGCTTTGCATGCGGTTCAGAAATTGATTCAATCATTGAAGCGTCCGGCATATCAGAAGCGGAATAAATTATTTTTTCTGTTTCTTGATCTTTGATTTTTACCCGATACACAACACTAGGAGTTGTGATGGTGGGTGAAATTTCAAATTCACGTTCAAGCCGCGCCTGAATAATCTCCAAATGAAGCATTCCCAAAAATCCGCAGCGAAAGCCTTTTCCCAACGCCGGATTGCTTTCCGGTTCGAAAACAAAAGCTGCATCATTAAGGCGCAATTTTTCCAAAGCGTCGCGCATTAAGGTATATTCATCTCCTTCAACCGGATAAAAACTGGCATATACCATCGGACGCACTTCCTTGTACCCGGGTAGCGCCATCACTGCGCCAGGCTGTTTTAATTGTTCCAATCTGTTTAACTGGTCTTTTTCACTTTGAACGTTTTCGATATTTTTAACAATTTGAATACCCTGAGCGGTTATCGTATCGCCCACCCGGCAATATTCCACGCTCTTAAATCCGGTTGCCACATATCCGATATCCCCCGCTTTCAAATTCTCTTCACTTTTGAGAGCCGGGCGGAAACTTCCCACCTCCACCACGGAAGTTCCGCGCTCTGTCGCCATCATAAAAATTTTGTCATCTCTTTTTACTTGCCCGTCCACGATTCGAACGTAAGCCAAAACGCCTTTGTAAATATCGTATTTTGAATCGAAAATAAGCGCGCGCAACGGTTTTTCAAGGCTTCCTTTCGGAGAAGGAACTTTTTCTATCACTCGTCGGATTATCTCCTCCACGCCTATTCCGGTTTTGCCTGAAGCTGAAAGAATTTCACTTTCATCGCATCCCAAAATATGCACAATTTCTTTTTTGGTTTTTTCCACTTCGGCATTAGGCAGGTCAATTTTATTTATTACTGGAATTATTTCCAGACCTTGTTCAATCGCCAAATACAAGTTGGAAAGGGTTTGCGCTTGCACTCCCTTGGTGGCATCCACTAACAAAATCGCCCCTTCCACCGCCGCCAGCGAACGCGAAACTTCATATCCGAAATCCACATGCCCCGGAGTGTCAATCAAATTCAAAACATATTCTTTATAATTCATTCTAACGGGCTGAAGTTTGATGGTTATTCCCCGCTCGCGTTCCAAATCCATCTGATCCAGAAGCTGTTCTTTCATCTTTCGCTTTTCCACGGTTCCGGTAAATTCCAAAAGCCGATCGGATAAAGTCGATTTTCCATGGTCAATATGAGCGATTATGCAAAAATTTCGAATATTGTTCATAATTTCATTCCAATGGGCTTTTAATATTTCTTAACGTGGATTGGTCACTTTCGCATAAATCTGAGTCGTTCTAATATTAGCATGCCCCAGCAATTCCTGTACAGTTTGAATATTTCAACGGATCCGTGATATAATAAAGATATGATTTGATAGTTTTTGGACTAAATTTCCGCAACTTCATTTCTTGTTTTAGTTGGTATATAGGATCCTTGCTTGGAAATTTATAATTTCCATTCATAAGGCGTTATGATTAGAATTTTATATTCAAATTATAGCCAATCCAAACCAAAAAATCAACCAGTTCGCATATAACTAGTTAGCTGAAATATTAAAAAATTCTTTTCGGCCCTAACGGGCATCTAATTGGGGCAAATTTATTTTTAAATCAGGCAGATGAAAAAATTTAAAGTATCAGTGGATAAATATTTGATGGCAAAAAGTTTGGCTGGCTCCGATATATCAAGCGATAATGTAGCTAAGTTTTATATTAATCCATTTTTAGCTAAAAAAATTAGCGAATATTGTTCTTTGGAAATTTTTAGACATATCGATGAAGAATCAAAACAATTATCAAACAATTCAAATCACACTATTGAACAAAAAACATTTAATTTAGAGAAGCCTGAATTGATTAATCTAAAAAATACTGCGAAAGCATATGCTTTTTGGGGTATATTTGGCGTTCTTATTGGATACGCGATTAGTCTATACGTAGTCTTTGTTTTTATGAATGACTCAAAATCTACGGAATTTTTATCAAGCTTAGTAATATCTTTTTTCTTTCCTGGATTTATTTTAATGATGATAACACATTCTATGTTAAGTAAAATTTATCTTAATTTCTCACCTACAATAAAAAAATTTGTTGATTATGCGGTTTGCATCCAAAATGACGCGAAAAAACAAGTCGACTATTGGAAACTACTTTCATGGAGAGAGTTTGAGATAGAAGTGGCTTCGCATCTTAATAAAATGGGGATAGAAGCATACGCCACTCCTGGCTCTGGTGATAAGGGAGTTGATGTCGTGGCTCAACATAATGGTAAGAAAATTATTATCCAATGTAAGAAATATGCAAAACCGATCAATCCAAACTTTGTTAGAGAATTATTTGGCACGCTGGTAAGCGAAAGTGCAGACTATGCCTTCTTGGTATCATTCTCAGGATTTTCTCCTGGTGCGCTATCCCTAAGAAATTCCAGAGTTTTTCTTATGGATATCGATGATTTTATGCATTTAGAAAAAATAACATTTGAAAAGTTAATTGAAAATGATATTTAAAAATAAATTTGCCCCAATTAAATCTTTCGTCATTCGACGAAAGCGAAAAGAATTTTTTAATACATCAGCTAACTAACTATATTTGGTTCAAAAAATTGCCGATTAGGCAAGAAGATGGGCATCTGTTTTTTTCTTTATTGCTCCATCGAATTCGGATCTTTGATTATGTCCGCCGGCATTCCGAATATTTTTACCAGAATGGATTTTTTGAAATCGTGAAATTCTTCAATTCCGAAATAATAGCAACCCAAAAGAAAAGTTGCCACTCCCATTCCTCCCGAAATGACAATCTGAACCAGCACTTCCGCCAAAGTATCCAGAGAAATAAAATTACTCAAATAATAACGCCCGAGTTGAATAACTCCTCCGGCAAAAAGCGAAGCCAGTCCGATTTTAACAAAAGATGAAACAATCTTTTTATCATCCAAATACCCCACCCTCTTCCGGAGAATTGCAACCAGCAAAAACATATTCAAAATGCTGGAAACTGAAAAAGCAATCGCCAGTCCCATCACTTGATATTTTTCCAGCAACGTTATTACCAAAATAATATTAACCGCTTCGCTCACCAGCGCAATATAAAAAGGAAATTTTGTGTCATGAATCGCATAAAAAGAGCGCGCCAAAAGAGGAATCAAGCTTTGGGCGAAAAGACTGAGCGACAAAATTCCCAGCACTTGAAGTGTTCGCACTGTATCCTCCCAATCAAATTGACCTGCTCCCAAAACCGCACGCACAATTTCTGCGCGTAAAACAAAAATAGCCACACTCATCGGCATCACAAAAAATATTATCCTTCGAAAAGTTCGTGAAAATACCCGGGCAAATTCTTTGCGGCTTTTTTCTCCTGCCAAACCGCTTAGATGCGGAAAAGCCGCTACCGCAAAAGATACTCCAAAAAGTCCTAATGGAACGCTTTGAATATTATTGGCAAAATTGAAAACCGCCAGACTTCCCGCCGCCAAAGTCGATGCAAAAATCGTAATTACCAGCAAATTTATTTGATTAACCGCCATTCCCAAACTGCGAGGAATCATCAAAACAATTACTTTCCGCACATTTTTATCGCACACGGATTTCATTAAAGAAAAGCTGTATTTAAATCCGGTTTTTTTTGCCGCCGGATATTGAATCAGCATATGCAATACCGCGCCCAGAACCACTCCCCATGCCAATCCAACGGGACCGAAAATTCTGACGAAAAACACGGCGCCGATAATAATTCCGATATTGTACATAATCGGCGCCAGCGAATAAACCAAAAATCTTTTATACGAAACCAGCATTCCTCCGAAAACAGCGCTAATCCCCAAAAAAATCGGGCTCAAAAACATAATCCGAGTGAAATAAACAACATCGCTCATTTTTTCCGGAGAAAAACCGGGGGTAACCAAACTCATCACTAGTGGCGCAAAAATAGCCAGCATCGATGATATTAATAACACGGCAAGCACTATTAATGTTATCACTCCGGAAGACAGCTTGCGTGCTTCGTCTTTTTTCTTGCTCGTAATCAAGCGCGTAAAAACAGGAATAAAAGCCGCACTGAGCGCGCCTACAACCAAAAGATTATATACCAAATCAGGCACACGAAAAGCAGCATAATAGACGTCCAGCACATCTCCGGCTCCAAATCGAGAAGCAAGAATTCTATCTCGCACCAATCCCAAAATACGGCTCAGAATTCCGGCCACCGAAATCACCAAAGCTGCCCCTGCCACCGATTCGACTGGAGAGCCGCTAAAAAGCTTGCTATTTATTATTTTTTGAATCATATTCCCCCTTAATTAATCCGAAAAATACCTAGTTAATATACTATAATTAACATTACAAATCAACAGCAAAAGGCACGTTGATTATTTCACGCTTATTTTGTCATCCGCCATTACCGCTCCCAAAAATTGATCTTGGTCTAATTTTTCATCAAGTTTCAGTTTGCCTTCTGATTTATCAATATTGTCAGGATAACTCCATTCGATTTTATATCCATCCGGATATTTAATTGTTGACGAAAAACCGCTGCCGTTGCTTCCAGACTGTTTTTGCGCCAATAATGAATATGAATTAGTATAATCATTCTCAAAATTCAACTTAAACGGAAGACGGTATTTCAATTTAACAGCAATCTCTTCCTGCGGACTCACATATGTCCAAAAAGCAAAAACTGTTTTTCCTGCATCTTGATACGTTCGAATTCCATTATTTTGATCAATTTGCATATTTTCTTCTTCTTTTTTGACATCAGGATCTTCATTGAATTTGAGCGCCTGATAGTCCAATGGGGATTTGTCAAATTCCACAGTTTGCCCTTCAATCTCGATTAATTGCGTGCCAAGCGGAACATATACCCGCATATAATTGCTATTTACTTTATTCCACCAATCAAATTGGCTATTTCCTCCGGTATGCTTTCTGTTTATTACCATGGTATCAATGATAGACCCGTCTGCTTGAATTTCAGCCGTATGCTCGATATTTTCATCCACTACCCCATCCGTTTTATATCCGTTAATATTCGAATTAATAACGCTCAAATAATCACCTTGCGTTTGCAAAATTTCTCCGGACCATCCTCGATTGGAAATCATATCTTGCAACTGATCATTTCGAGAATAAAAGAGAATATGTTTTTCTGACAAAGATTGTAAGAATACGTCCAAAGCGCCCAGTATAATCTTTGGATCGCCAGAGCTAGTCAATCGATTTAAAACCATTGGAGCCAAATCCGAAAGAATTTTCTTTGGATTATTTTCTTTTTTGTCATAATCAACTTCAACTTCATATTGAGTATTTTCCGTGAAATTATCTGCCGTTAGTGTTGTTCCGTATTCTGGCATTTCAATCGGACCAACAAGGGTCAGCAATTTTTCCATCACGGCCGGAGTAATTGCAATGACTCCGTCGACTGTCGGACCGCCAGTTTTTTCATAAAACAAAATTGCTTTTTCCGCGCTCACCGGAAAATCCGGAAACCAGTTACTGTCATGCAAGCTCCAAGCGGCGCTGATTTTTTGAATCGGCTTAGGGGGAACTATTTTTTCCCTAAGTTGCCCATCAGGATTAAAAATTCCATCAATAAAAAAATTCCGCACCTTTCCACTGCTAATCTCCAAAAGCCCATAACTGCCAATAAATCCTCCGGTCGCCCTCATTTCATTATTATTTTGAAAAAGAAAAAGATATTTTCGAGGTCCATTTCCCCCGAGCAAATCTACCAAAATATGGCTGTTTTCCGAAAAATCATCCGCCATGCCGGAAAAGAAAATCATTTTTGATTTAATATCGGCAAACTGTTGCCTTTTTTCTTCCGGCAAATCATCCAACTTCACTTGATCTATTTTCTCCCTGGCTTTTTGCAATTCCCCTCCGGCCACTTTCAAATCTTCTTGAATTGAGGTAAAAATATCCAGCAAAGAAATATTTTGCAAATTGTTTTCATCCGATTTTTTTTTAAATTTATACATTTTTTCCGCCGCAAGATTCAAATTTTTTCCCGCAACCGCCAAGTGATTTCCCGCCTCAATCAAATTTTTTCCGCTCGACAGCTTAGATGCAAATGGAAAATATTTCGAAATAGAAATAACCGCATTTCCAAGCTCTTCCATCTCATCAGAGGCTTGATTGAAATTTTTTTGCGCTTGCTCAAAATTTTTAAGCGAACTTTCAAAATCACTGTTTTTAATTCCATTTATTGCTTCCATCATATTCCCGTAGGCTTGATCGCCGGCATTCATAACTTCACTTTTAACCTCCATCCCTTTGTCTGCATAAGATGCTCCGCCGACGACTGCAACTGCCATAAACCCCGAAGCAGTAAAAGCCAGTAAAGATTTTTTCAAACTGAATCCAAAAGAAAAACGCGACGGCAAAAACAAATCTCGCAATGAAAACTTGCAGTCAGAATCCGCTCCTTGATGGAAAAATTTACCCCCGTCATTTTTTTTAATTTTGGAAACTATTCCCTTTTTTTCCAGAAAAAAACAATGTTCTACTTTTTCTTTTTTTAAAGCAGGCACATTTACTCTGGTCAGCGGTCTGCTTATTTGCATCTCCTTGTCAGCGGAAATTTTAACAGATATTCTTTTATTAAAACCATATCCTGGAATTTTTCTGTCAATTGCTCCTTCTGGCAAAAAACTGCGCAAACTCCTTTTTATCTTTACTCCGTTTTCTTTTTTCCCAATTTCAACCCGCCAATTTTTTCCCAATTCAGCCGCATCGATATTACCTCCTAAATCAAAATATTTCTTTTTTTTTCCGGAAATTTCCAAGCTTTTTTCAACTTTTCTTATTTTTTCCCAATTCAAACGACCATCCTTGAAAGCCGGACGGACATCAAACATCTGGGGTATTATGTTGTTTTTTTTGTTTTCCACGATTTATAACAATTTCTTTCGAGAATATTTTATAAAAACCACATTCATTGAAAGCAAGAATTCTAAGAATTTTGATATATCTCCAGGGTTTCTTTTCCCATTTTTTTCCAACTGTATTTTTCAATTTGCCGGTATCCTTTTTTTACCAGTTCTATTCTCAATTTTGAATCCTCGCAAATCTGCCGCATTTTCTCTTCAATATCCGCCTGGCACCTTCCATTAAAAAACAACGCACTATCCTCCAAGATTTCCTTCATACACTCTTGATCAGAACTTGCAACCGGAATACCCTTCGCCATTGCTTCAAGCGGGGGAAGTCCAAATCCTTCATAGAGCGAAGGAAAAACGTAAGCCCTGGAAGAACAATAAACCGCATCCAAATCCCTGTCCGGAATAAATCCAGGAAAGCTTATACCGGAAATATCTTCTTTTTCCACTCTTTCTTTTATCTTCTTGTAAAAATAATCCTCCTTGCCGACTAGCACCAAATTAAGAGAAGAAATTTTTTGTTTCAATCTGGCAAATGCCGAGATTAATCCGTCCAAATTCTTATGCGGATATGCATTGCCGACATATAACAGATACGGTTTAATTATACCATATTTTTGCAAAATCTTCCCGCTTTCCTCGCTAGCGACAAAACAAAAATCTTCGCAAGCTTCATATGTAATAAAAACTTTTCCGCGCGCTTGCGGATAATGCTTTTCGATATCGTTTTTGGTAAATTTTGAAACAGTGATTATTTTTTTTGCTCTTATTATTGCTGATTTTATTGCAATCCGATACGCCAAAAATTTAAACCAATAGAAAAACGGATTGAGAGTTGTTCCGCGAATTGTCGGAAAATGCACCAAAATCAAATCATGAATAGTTATGACAAATTTCTTTCGATACAAAAGGGGAACATTAAAATGCGGAAAGTGCATCAAATCCAAATCGTACTTTTTCAGCAATCGAGGCATGTTGATTTGCTCGGAAAAAGTGTACCAGCGGAAGTCCGCCAAAACTTTGTGAAAATTTTCCTTTTTTGACTGATACTCATTGAAATTTTCTTTACGCAAAAAAATATAATACTCATTTTGAGTATCGATTTTCTCCAAATTCTCAATCAATTTTTGCGTATATCTTCCAAGTCCTTTACCCACAGACCCGAAAAAACGCGCATCAATTCCAATTCTTTTCATGCTAATATTTTACACCATTTGCCAAATATCTTAAACAACTCAATTGATGAAAGTATGAGCATTTATGCAGATATCTTGATTATTTTTTCAAGTGTTTTTGGATACTGGCTGTTGCGATAGCTCCTTCAGCGGCGGCGGTAACTATTTGCTTGAATTTATTTGATCCGGTTGTAATATCTCCGGCTGCCCAAATTCCTTTTTCACTTGTTCTTCCATCGGATTCAATTTTAATATATCCCTCCTCATCCAAATCAATATTCAAATTTTCCACCAAATTAACATTCGGCTCCAATCCTATTTCTATAAAAATCCCATCTGTTTTCAAAACTTCCGAACCGCAAAATGGATTATCTAGGACAATTTCTTCCACTTTCTGCTCTCCTTTTATTTCTTTAATATTAGTATTATACAAAACCTCGATTTTTTTATTTTTCAAAATAGATTCTACCCAAAAATTTTCCGCCCGCAATTTTTCACCGCGGTAAATTAAATATACTTTTTCCGCAATTCCCGCCAAATGAAGCGCAGCCGAAGCAGCGCTGTCAGATCCGCCGACAACCGCCGTAATTTTTTCCCGATAAAAAAATCCGTCGCAAGTGGCGCAATACGAAACCCCTTTTCCGGCCAATTCTTTTTCCCCGGGAATTCCCAAGTGCCGATGCTTTGTTCCCATTGTAAGCAGAACTGTCTTGGCTTGCACCTTTTTTCCACTACTTAAAAAAAGTTCAAACGCATCCTTCTCCTTTTCAATTTGATCAACATTAACTGACTCAATATTTACTCCCAAACTTTTGACGTGTTCCACTGCTTTTTGCGCAAATTCAAATCCGGATATTTTTTGCGCCCCCAACCAATTTCCGATTTCGTGGGTTTCCGTCACCAACCCGCCGGCAATTCCTCCAATGACAACATTTTTTATTCCATACCGCGAAGCGTACACAGACGCCGAAAGCCCAGCCGGTCCGGCGCCAATAATTGCCAAATCATATTTCATATATTTAATTTTATCGAATTTTTAATTCATTCACCGCTTTACGAAACCTGTCTCCGCGTTCAAATTCGTTAGCGAACAATCCAAAACTCGCCGCTCCGGGAGATAAAAGAACCACATCCCCTTTTTCAGCACTACGAGAAGCAAATTCAACCGCTTTATCCATTGAATCTACGACAATAAACTTTTTATCTTTATCCTCTTTGGGAAGATTTTTTCTGATCTCAGAGATTAATTTTTCAGTCGCATCTCCTTTTAGAAAAATTATCCCTTTTGAATAAGCAACTATTTCTTTGGCAAATTCCGAAAAATCCAAATTTTTGTCCGATCCTCCTGCAATCAAAATTATTTCCTTTTTTTCGAAAGAATTGATAGCGGAAATTGCAGCCTGTGGAATTGTGGCCGCTGTATCATTGTAATACCTCACTTCGGAAACCTCTCTAATAAACTCCATGCGATGGGCAATTCCTTTCAATTTGACTACCGCATCTTTAATTTCCGAAACCTTAAGCCCGAAAGCATATACTGCCCCAATTGCCGCCATCACATTTATGATACTGTGCCTGCCAATAATTTTTATGTCTTCCAGGGCGACCAATTTTCGGACATCAATTCCATTGTTTAAGTATATGTGTCCGTTTTCCAAAAAAACAGAGTAATTTTTCTTAATCGGTTTTTCGGAAAAAGAAATTATTTTCGCTTTTGAATCGCTGATAATTTCCTGGACCTTTTCATCATCATCATTGACAATTAAACAATCTTTTGGACCCTGAAAAGCAAAAATGTTTTTCTTATCCTCGATATATTCTTTCATTGTCTTATAATAGTTCAAATGATCGGGAAGAATATTTTTCATCACAGCAATATGCGGGCTTTTTTTAATTCTACTCAAAGCTGAAAGCCTCCAGCTGGAAAGCTCGAAAACCACTACGCTGTCCTTTTTCAATTCTTCAATTTTATCCAAAACCGAAGCCGTTCCGATTCCTACTGTGATTGCATTTTTTCCTACCAACTTCAGCAAATCAAAAATCATTGAAGCAATGGTGGTTTTTCCCTTTGTCCCGGTAACTCCGATAATTGGATTTTTACATAATTGAAAAAATAAACTTGAATCCATCTCTACTGGAATTTTTTTGTCCAGCGCCATTTTTATATATTTATTATCCCAAGAAACAGCCGGGTTCTTAACAACCATATCTACTTTCGTAAAATCTTCCGGACGATGGTGTCCCAAAACATATTCGATGTTTTTTACTCCTTCCAATTTTTTCAAAGAAGACTCCAGTTGTTCTCTGGATTTCATATCCGTAACAATCACGCGCGCTCCATGTTTGATCAAAAATTTAACCACACCCAATCCTCCGCCCAAAAGCCCCAGCCCCAATACGGTTATTTTTTTACCTTTAAAATACGAAACATCCATAGATTTTTATCTGGTTATAAATTCCATCTGTTCTTATCCGGGAAAATATTAAAAAAGATTGAAGTATTTTTTAAAATTGCCGGAACGAATGACTTCTCCGAATCTCATTCCATTGAAACGCCCTTGCTCTAAGGAAATCTTTCCATTAACAATGACAGTTGAAATTCCTTTGCAATAATTATATGGGTCCTGGGCTGTTGCCAGGTCAACCACTTTTTCCGGGTCAAAAACAACTACATCGGCAAAATTCCCAACCTCCAATATTCCTCGTTTTTTCAATCCAAACTTAACCGCTGGTTTTCCGCTCATTTTATGTATCGCCTCTTCCCAGCTCAAGATTCGATCCTGGCGGACATATTTGGAGAGTACGCGAGGAAAAGAACCGAAATTTCTTGGATGAACCAATTCTCCTGCATTTCGATATTCCCTGGAATAACCTGATCCATTTGAGGCTATAATAGAAAATGGGTGTTGAATCGCTCTGGCAACATTTTTTTCACTGAGAGCCTCTGTCATTGTCACTACTTGACCTTCACTGGCAATTAAAATATCAATAATGGCTTCTTCGACTGATTTCCCTTGCGAAGCGGCAATTTCTGTAATTTTTTTTCTCGTGAGGGTTTTGTTAAGAGGAGAAATGGAGATGGTTATTTTTGAAAAATCAAATTTATTGCTTCGCATTTCTGCAATTATCTGCCTTCTTCTGCTTGGATCTTTTAGCCGGTGAAGCATCATTTTTCTGCCTCCCTCAGAGACCCAGTCCGGAAGAAAAATATACAGCACGGATCCGGTAATGGTATAAGGATATACGTCAAAATTCACATCAATGCCATTTCCCCTGGCTGTTTCAATCAAGTTTACCGCCTCAGTCATCAAATTCCAATTTTCCTCACCCATTACTTTCAAATGGGAAACTTGCATTTTTACTCCGGTTTTTTGCGCCACTTCAATTGCTTCTTCAATGGACTCAATAAGATCTTTTCCTTCTCCTCGCATATGCGTAGCATACACTCCGTCATATTTTTTGACAATCTCAGCCAGTTGCACAATTTCTTCCATTTTTGCCTGCTTGGCATGCGTATATACCAATCCGGTTGAAAATCCCAAAGCTCCTTCTTTCATTGCTCGTTTGAGCATTTTTTTCATCTTCTCAAATTCATCAGGAGTCATTTCTCGCATTTGGTCCTGAATAATTCCTCTCCTTAATGTGCTATGTCCCACAAGGCTGGCAAAATTAACAGATAATTTTGTCGCTTCCACTTCCCGGAAAAATTCTTCCATACTGAGCCAGTTGAAATTAACTTTATCAACATTTACCCATTTTTGAATGGATCGAATAATTTCCCGGTCAACCAAGGGTGCCAATGATGAACCGCAGTTTCCTCCAATAATGGTTGTAATTCCTTGATACACCAAACTTTCCAATTGAGGATCGACGAAAATCCTCCAATAGGTATCGGAATGATTATTGACATCAATAAACCCGGGAGCAACGTATTGCCCTTCGGCATCGATAATCTTACTCGCGCGTTCATTATGAAGGCTCCCTATCTTTTGTATGAAGCCTTCCTGAATGCCGATGTCCGCTTTGACCATGGGTCGCCCTGTTCCGTCAATAACAGTCCCATTTTTAATGATAATATCGTACATTTTTGTTTTTTGTTTCTCTCGCCACAAAATGACAAGCCACTTTTTTTTCCTTACTTCAATTTTACCCCCTCATCAATATTTTGGCAAATAAAAAACCGCTTCGAAAAATCGAGGCGGTTTTTTGGAAAAAATAATTTTACAATTTCGAGATATATTCTGCCATTTCCACTAAACGGTTGGAATATCCCCATTCATTATCATACCATCCAACGATTTTCACCATATTGTCCTGCGACATCGTGAGCGGAAGATCCACAATTGCACTCATTGGATTCATTTTGTAATCCATCGACACCAATTCTTTATCAGTCGCATCCAATATCCCTGCCAATTCCCCCTTGGATGCCTCGCGGAAAACAGCATTAATTTCTTCAGCTGATTTCGGATTTTTCACTGTACAAACAAAATCAACAATCGAAACAACCGGCGTTGGAACGCGGAGTGAAATTCCATCAATTTTTCCTTCCAAATGCTTGATCACCTTTCCTACTGTTTTTGCCGCTCCGGTAGAAGTTGGAATAATATTTAACGCGGCCGCCCTGGCTCGTCGCAAATCTTTGTGCGGAAGATCAAGCACTCTTTGATCATTGGTATATGAATGAGTGGTGGTCATAAACCCTTTTTCAATTCCGCAAAGTCCGTCCAACACCTTTATCATCGGCGCCAAACAATTGGTCGTGCAAGATCCATTGGAAACCACCGCTTCGCCTTGATATTCTTTTTCATTTACGCCCAAAAGATATACCGGCACATCATCCCTGGGAGGAGCGGACATCAAAACTTTCTTCGCTCCCGCATCGAGATGCGCTTGCACCTTTTCTTTCGTGAGAAACGCTCCTGTGCACTCCAAAACCACGTCCACCTGCAACTTTTCCCAGGGAAGATTTTTCGGATCCATCTCGGAAAAATATTTAATTCTTTTTCCATCAACAACAAGCTCGCTTTTTTCCTTGTCCACTTCCACATTTTTTGCATACACTCCATATGATGAATCATATTTGAGCAGATGCGCGACAGTTTCAATATCAGTCAAATCATTGATTGCGACAACTTCGATTCCTTTTTCCAAAGCAAACTTAAGCGACGGCCGCCCAATTCTCCCAAACCCATTAATTGCAATTTTAACTTTCTTTTTTCCAAACATATTTTTTATTTAAGACTTGCGTAATTAGATAACAAAACTCTCGGTTTCCCGGAAAAATGTTTTTTTCGCAGCTGTCCGTGTCCCTCGAAAGGACCGGAGAAAAAAATATTTTTCCGGAAAACCATACGAAAATTATCTAAATGCGTAAGTCCTATTTATAATAATCAATTAAAAAAACACCCTATTCCCCTTCAATTAAAACAATTTTCCAATGTTCGCCTTCAATTTTTTTTATACCAAATTCCGCATCCTTCAAAATGGTATTTCTCGAAATTCCTTCCAATCCAAACTTCAAATTTTCAATCGAAATATCTTCAATATGCTCATCGTGTCCGTCGTGCGCCATCGCAATCTGACCAATCTCGACATCGACTCGAGAAACTTTTTTCAATTTTTTTTCCTCGGCAATTTTCAAAACCTCATCAACTATCTCCTTAGCAAGCAAAAAATCATGCATAAATTTAATGTACTGCGCAACTTATACACGGGTCATATGCCCGTATAAAAGCGCGCATTTTTTTTTCTTTATCCTTATCTGAAATATTTAAAATTTCCGGCAAATATTTCCTGACATCATCTTCCAGATGACTCAAAAATTGAGCTGTCGGAGAGATAATATTCACGTCTTTGATATAACCCTTACTATCGATATCAACATGATAATAAAGCGTTCCGCGCGGCGCTTCCACAGCGGCAACTCCAAACCCCTCTCGCACCTGATACTCTTTCGTGATAGCATTTTCCAAATTACTGTTAGCTAAAATGTGCAAAATCCGCAACGACTCTTCAATTCCATGGATAACCTCCACCATTTGATACAAAACATTGTGAAATGGGTTGTAATCCGGAAAAGAAAATCCGAGCGAATCAAGATATTGTGTGGCTTTGGAATGAAGTTTTTTGTGATGATTATTTATTCTCGCAATTGCGCCGACCATATAACTGGTTTTTCCGTCCGACTCCACTCTTTTGATAATTTCCCTTGGACGTTGAACTTCATGAAAATTCTTTTCAAATTCCAAAACTGGAACATTGAGTCCGCGATTGGAAACCAAATCTCCGTCATAAATCGCATACTCACCACGCGCGTCCAAGCAAACATATTCAGTTTCTCTTTCAAATTTTGGCAATTTTATTCCTTTGAAAAATTCCGCCACTTCAAATGCCGTCAAAAGCGTAGCCTCTCCTTGTTTTATTAAAGCCTGAATTTCTTCCAATCGAGGAACTTTTTTGAAACCTCCAACTTCATTGGTAAGCGGATGCACCACGCGCCCGCCGATTATTTTCACAATCGCCATCCCATATTCTCGAAGCGCAATCGCCTTTTGAGTTTCCTCAGGATACTTTTCCACTAATTTCAAATCATTATCAATATCCAAAAAATCAGCCAACGACAAAAAGAAAAGATGGAGCGAATGAGAATGGATAATTTGCCCCCATTCCAAAGCCTTTCGCAAATTGATTGTTTCCTGTGAAACTTTCACCCCCATAGCGTTCTCGATTGATTTGATTGAGGTGAGATTATGCACTACTGGGCATATCCCACAAATTCTTTGCGCCACCACCGGCATATCGGCATAATGCCGTCCAATCAAAATTCCTTCAATCAAGCGAATCCCCTCTTTTACTTCAATCTTTGCCGACTTCACATCTCCATTAAGAACACTCGCCATAAACCCAGCATGTCCCTCAATTTTATTTATATGATTCAGTTTTATTTGCATAATTTTTTATATGTCCAATAAGTCTTATGTGCCTGATTTGTCTTATTTCCCTCCTCTATCTTCTATATCATCTCTGAGTCCGAAAATCTCCGTTGTATTTTCAAATTCTTCATCAGTCATAAAATTTTTGAGTGTTGCTCGCATTGCTTTCACGTTTCCAGTTGGACGAAGTCCGCGACAACCCTGGCACATCATTCGCGAACTTGGACAAACCGCATCGCACCCTCCCTGAATCATTGGTCCAAAACAAGGTTTCTTATCCAAAAGCAAGCATCTGTTTCCTCTTTTTTTGCATTCCACGCATACCGGCTGATCGGGAATTGTCGGAATTTCACCGTTCAAAAGCTCTGGAAAATATTTTACAAATTCCTCTCCATTAATCGGACATCCGGGAAAAACAAAATCAACTTTCACGAAATTATCCACCTCTTTAATTTCCGGATTTTCGATTCCTTGAATGTATTTGTATACATGCTTAATAGTATTTTTTTGCTCTTGATAGTTTTTAATTTCCGGCACTCCTCCCATCGCTGCACAATTCCCCAAAACCACCAAAAGCTTGCTCCGTTTTCGAAGCTTTTTGAGCGTTTCAACATTCTCTTTGGTAGTTGGATTTCCCTCCACAATTCCGATATCCAATTTTCCTCCCGCATCTTCTTCATCCTCCAAAAGGCGGAAATCCACCATTTCCACCTGGTTCATCAAATCCAAAAACCGTTGCCCCAAATCCAAAAGAGCAAACTGGCAACCCTCGCAGGAAGTCAGACTGACAATAGCAATTTTTTGTTTCTGCATATTATTATAAAGTCTAAAATCCAGATTTTCCACATCCTTTTTCTGTACACCATACAGCCTTTGCATGATTAGCTGCAGTATTCGCTCCGCCGGAATAAACCGCGTAACAGAACTCTCCCGTGGCATAATTACCCCCGCAAGTTCCATTAGCATATCCGCCGCAACTACCAGGATCAGTTGTCCCGGAATACCCCGGAGTGCACCAATAATAATAACGCCAACTATATTTATCTATAAGATCATATGTTCCGTTACCATCCAGATCTCCACTATACGGCCAATCCGAATATGTGGGCAAATAAACGCCCGTAGCTTGATCTCTGCAGATTATCTTGCTATTCGCGTTCGTTGGATAATTTATTCGAGTGATAGTTGTTGATCTTTCTTGCAAACATAAAGTAGCTGAAGCAGAAACCCCTCGCATCATTTTTAGAACCGCACCATCTCTTGTTTTCTGTCGTGCACTATTCAAACTCACCAGCACAACACTTGCCAAAATTCCAATGATCGCAATTACGATCAAAAGTTCAATCAACGTAAACGCTTTTTTATTTTTCATATTTTTATTTTTATAACATTTTCATTTTAACATATTTCAGAAAAAAAACAAAAAAATTATTTATTTTTAATAAAAATCCAGTCCATACAAACAGATATTCCTAATTGCTCATATACAACGTAAAAACCATCTTCATCGACATTGCCCATATTTCCCTTTGTCCCCCATCCGAATTTTTCACATATATCTTCACTGGAACTGTCATTCCCAATAACAGCTCCAACCCAGGCATAATTAATATTGGGATTAAAAGCATCATTCGTAACAACCGACATATAAACTCCGAAACTGTCGGGTGTATTAGGTGGACGCTCTCCAATAGGAATATTTGATACTATCTGTTGCAATGCATTATTTATAACAACATTATTATTTAATGATCCAAAGCAACTGCCACCCCCGCTATAATCCCCCAAACACCCGGATTGATTATTATTTATACCGTCAAAATATCCAGCCTGAATAGCAGATCTTACCGCCCCCGTCATCTGGGAAACATAACTGATATATTTCGCCTCCCTGGCCTTTTTCCTTGCGCTATTTAAACTAACCAGAACCACGCTTGCTAAAATTCCAATTATTGCAATAACAATTAAAAGTTCAATAAGTGTGAATGCTTTTGTTTTTTTCATTTCAAGTGCTTTATTATTTATTCCACGACATATTACAAGAGACAAAAAAAATCAACTCAAATAATATTCCAAGGTATAAATCCAATTTTCATCATTTTCCTCTCCTTGCTGTTGGGCTTTTTTCTTTTGCTCCCAAAGCCACTTCAAATATCCCGGATCTCTCTGGAAAACATCCTCCACTTTTTCCCCTTTATATTTTCCGAACCCAAATTTTTTCATCAAAACCGGCAAAGCGGAAATCTCCAACATTTTTTCCAAAACTTCTTCTTCACTAATGAGATTTTCCTCCATCTTTTCAAAAAGGTAATCAAAAAGTTTTTCCAAAACGCGGATATCCCCCAATGCATTGTGCGCCGGAGCATTTTTTGGATCAAGATCAATATCGAAATAATACCGCAAATATTGCAAGCTGTATCGCGGAATATCCCCTTTCTCATCCAAATACTGGGCAATTTTTACAGTATCAATTTTCTTTCCAATAATTACCCCGTCATTTTTAAGTATATTTGAATCAAAATCCGCATTGTGAGCCACTAGAATATTTCCCTCAGAAAAAATCCTTTCCAAATCTTTTTTCATTTTTGAATCGAAAAAAGATTCTTTGTCTTCAACCATTTTATTGGTAATATGTGAAATAGACATCGCTTCAATGGAAATTGGAATCGGGGGCTTGAAAAAACCTTCAACCTCTTTACCACCAAATTTATATGCTACTTGGCAAAGACGCGCTTCCGAGTCGTTTCCTGTCGTCTCTGTATCTAAAAATATCAAATTAGCCTTATTCATTATTATTTTTTGTTTTTCAGAAATTACTCTTACATTCTAACGCAAAACGAGCAACAAGTAAATTTTTGTGGCAATTTTTCAAAAATTGCAGTATACTAAAAACAAAGCCTTCAGGATAGGCGGTAAAAACGTTGAAACCCACCTGGATTACCAGGGAAAAAATTTATTTTTTTCCGATATTATCTTAAACGGGATTCATGAGCCGTCTTGAATTGAGGGCTTTTTAAATTGGAAAAAATACTGATATACTTAAAATATCCAAAATATGGAGATTTGACCTCCGCAAACTTATGCAAACATTCAGCGTTCCGAACATCCGATCAAAAAAAACCATCCTCGCCCTCGGCGCAGAATCTGCAGGGAATTTTTCAATTTTCAAAAATGGGATTATTCATTTCTCCCAAAATTTCGGCGACCTTCTGAAAGAAGTGAATTTCACTAAATACGAAACAGAGTTAAATAAATATTTAAAAAATAAGAAAATAAAACCGGATGTCATTCTCACCGACCTGCATCCGGATTTCAAAACCACGCGACTGGGAATCGAGCTTTCCAAAAAATACAAAGCGAAACACATCCAAGTCCAGCACCACATAGCTCATATTTTTTCCCAGCTGGGAAAAAATATGATAATTTCCAATTTCCAATTTTTCCGCCCAAGGCGGACCAGCCTAGGGCTGGCAATTTCCAAACAATTTTCAAATTCCAATGTTCAAATTCCAAATTTATTTTATGGCATCGCTCTCGATGGCACGGGATATGGCACTGATGGGAAAATTTGGGGAGGAGAATGCTTCGCAATTTCCAATTTCCAATTTTTCCGCCCAAGGCGGACCAGCCTAGGGCTGGCAATTTCCAAACAATTTTCAAATTCAAATGACAAAATTTTCAAACAAAAAATGCGAATTGAAAGGATCGGGCATCTTGAAAATCAAATAATGATTGGCGGGGAGTTGGCGATTCGGGAACCGGCGAGAATACTGATATCAATTTTGGATAAATTTTCAATTTTCAATTTTAAATTTTCAAACAATGACAAAATTTATAAATTTAAAAACAAAAAAGATTTCATATTTCACTTCGTTAAAAAATATTACTCGCGAAATCAGTTTGAACTTTTATATAACCAACTTGAGCAAAATTTCAACTGTATAGAAACTTCCAGCACTGGCAGGATTTTGGATGCCGTGTCATTGCTTTTGGGTTTTTGCAAAAATGAAAGAAAATCAAAACATCAGGCAACATATCTATTGGAAATTAATTCTTCCGCGCCATACACGGATCTAAAACCGAAAATCAATATTATAAAAAACAATTCAATTTTAAATACAACTTTTTTATTCGAATACCTGATTAAAAACATAAACAAAGACAAAAAACGCCTCGCCGCCACCGCCCAGCTTTACATTGCGCAAGGACTCCATGAAATCATAAAAAAACACTCTCTTGTCATTCCCGCGGAGGCGGGAATCCAGAAATCCTCCAAACTGCCACCCATCATCCTCTCTGGCGGAATTTCCAATAACAAAATAATCTCGCAATATTTCTCCAAACAAAATAAAAAAGCCGGCATCTCCATTTCGGAAACACCGGCCATCCCCCGAGGCGACGCAGGATTAAGTTTTGGGCAAATTGTTTATTACTTGGGTTTTTGAAGTGTGCTTTTTCCTCTCCGCCACAATCCACCCACCCACCAATAATGCGTGCTACAATCCGCACACCTATAACCTCCTGAAGAATTTCCACAGACCGTCGCCAATTTTCGCGAACCACATTTCGGACAATATGGTCTTTTTCGAAAAAAATCAATATACGCCCAATACAGAGATAAATATATAAAAACTGCCAAAGACGCATAAATAATGCCCCTACCCAACCAAAGAGCTACGAAATCAACCCAATTAAAATACATTTGATACCTCCTCTATTTTGTATTTTTTAGCCCACAGAAACAACTAAAAAAATACTAGCACTAAAAATAATACCTAGCAAATCCTCGGCACTAACTTCCCTTTTGGCATTTCGATCGGACGCAGACTTCCGAGATTAGTTTTCAAATAAACGCCAGGTTTTCCCCTTTTTTCTTCCCCATTTTTCCCTTTTTTCTTCCCATTTTCCGCCCTTCCGATAATTTTCGCTTCTTTGTTAAAAATCCTTAAAACTTTTAAAACTTTCTCCACATTTTCCGGCAAAACACTAGCTACAAATCTTCCTTCACTTGCCAGCGAAAAAATATCCAAGCCCAAAAGCTCCGTCACCGCCACCACCTCTTTTTTGTACGGCAAAGTTTCCTCGTCAAGAATAATTTTCACGCGGGATTTTTCCGCCACTTCATTCAATATCGCCGCCAACCCTCCGCGCGTCGGATCCTTGCAAGCATTGAGCCACTTTCCGACTTTTTCAATTTCCTTATTAAGCGGTTTACTGTCGCTTTTTATTCTCGTCCTATAATTAAACCTTGTCGCCAAAAGCGCCACCGCATGCTCGCCCAAATCCCCGCTGGTTATGATGAAATCCCCGGGTTTTACCCCGTTATTTGAAATAACATTTTCCGCCAAGCCAACTCCGGCCGTGGTGATTTCAATCTTGTCTATTTTCCCCTTTTCCGTCACTTTCGTATCGCCCGTTACTACCGGCACGCCCGATTCTTTGGAAACCGCCGCAATCGATCGGATTATTTTTTCCAGATCGCTTTTGGGAAAACCTTCTTCCATCACGATGCTAAGCGAAATCCCGATCGGACGCGCGCCCATCACCGAAAGGTCATTGATCGTCCCGCTCATCGCGATTTTCCCGATATCTCCGCCTGGAAAAAATATCGGATCGACGATATACGCATCCGTCGTGAATACCAATTTTTCCCTGCCAAACGGAAACACCGCCCCATCATCCTCGCAATTTTTCCACTTTCCATTTTTCCCCGCCACGCCTAAAATCTTCCGAATCCCGGAAATCAACTCCCCGGATTTATACCCCCCACCCCCCTCATCCAAAGTAATATTTTCATTTTTCATAATAATTTTGGCTTATTTTAGCAAAAATATCAGATATTGCAATAAAATTGCATTTATTGTAGTATTAACACATAGAAGTAATTCCTCCTGCGTTGAAATACCGTAAGGCGTTTCGTTAAAGCAGGGGGTTTTCTTTTTTTATACCTACGGAAACAATAAACTTTCTTCTACTATCTAAATTTATCAATACCAGAGCTATTAAACCGAATCAAAAAATGCTATATTTTTTAATTGTCTATTTTTCTGCTACTTCAATCGTTTTATATCGGCGTTAAATAAGCCTTATTAAAAAAATTACATCTAATTACATCTAATTACATCTAATTTATTTGTTTAATAAAATCCAATAACCGCCTCTATCTGATCCTTTATGCTTAATTTTTCCCTCTTTTTTTAATTCTTGCAATAAATTTGACACGTCTTTCGGTTTCAAGTCAGGAAAAGCATCTTTTAGATCTCGTGCAAATCCCCTCTCGTTCTTTTTGAGATGCGTTAAAATTAATTGTTTTTTTTCATCGCGTGATATTCCAACAATTCTAGTATATAAACCTAGTTTATTTTTAAATGAATAATATCGATGAGATAAAACATATTGAGAACCGCTTGTTTTTCCCACTTTTTCCACAATTCCAAGCTTTATAAATTTATCCTTAAAATCAATATCCTTAACTTTTTTCTCTTCTCTTATTTTTTCTAACTCCAAAATTTCTTCAAAAGATAAGGCGATTTGTCTTTGATTTATTATTCTTTCCAAAAACATTATAAACTCCTTGTCTTTTACTGTAGCTGGGATATTCAAAGTAACAGAATAATTATCAGTTCCCAAAAAATCAGGCAGACCCTTTCCTTCCTGTATAGTATTACCAAATATGATATCCATTCCCTGACCTGAACGTTCAACTAATCCAGCCAACTGAAATATCTCCGCAATTCTCCGGTTTCTCCACTCCGATTTCTCGAGAATATTATCCGCATTTACTCCGTTAACGAACCCGCCAGGACTCTTTATGGAAAATTTTTCCGACGTTGCCTTAATAAATATAGAAGAGGATTGAACATTATAATCCCGATGCGCAATCGCATTCGCTATGGCTTCCCTGATAGATTCTTCATTAAATGCAACAACTTCCTTCTGAATAAATCCTTCGTGATATGGAAATCTTAAATTTCTTGCATTAATAACTTCCCAAATTTCATCATAAATCTTAAAAAACGGTTCTCTCCAATCCTTCCTAAAATCATGACGAATTTTTGATACCTGTCTCCACTCAAATATAATTTCAGCACAAGGAAGCAGTTGATCAATTTTTCGCTTTTTACCAAAAAGTATCAAAGCGGCATTGTTTAATCCCTCGTCATCCATCGCGCCAATTGATTTTAAAGTTTTCTCCATTGAAAAGGTCAGATAGTCTTTCTTGTTTTGTTTTTTTGCCCAAATTTTCTTGAAATTATCTATCGCTTCTTCGTCGATATCTGCCAATGAAAAATTTTTCACATTCTGGCAAGAAAAATCGGGCTCTGTTTCATTTAATATTTCTTTGATCTTATCTTGATTCATCTCAACCAAAGAACTACCCGCTCGCATTGGATAATTATATTCCCCGGTCGATCTCACGATCCTTCCGACCGGACGGGCAGGTATATGAAAAATAATCGCTCTTTTTTCCTGGTAAATTTTTTCTTCAACATCAACCCTAATTCCAAGATTCTGCAACAAATAGTGCGACAATCCGTCAGATGTTCCCAAAAACGCGCTAGTTCCGAACATATTCTTGTTATTATCAACGCCCAATATTAATTTTCCTCCTCCTTCATTCGCAATTGCCGCACAGTAATCAGGTAGATTTTTTGTTTTACTGAAACTGTTTTCCGCTTTTTTGAATTCCAAGTTCATCCCTTCGGACTCTTCAAGCCATTTTTTAAATTGTTCATCTGTTGTTTTATTTTTTATCATAATATGTGCTAAAATAATTTTGATTGGTTGATTTTTGATCTAGTCCGCCTCTTGACGGTGTGGATATCCACAAGGAAACTGACTTCGATAGACTTTCACTTCCATGGGATTTTTTAATATTTATGAAAATTCTGTGTAACATAAAATTTTATCTAATTTTATAGCCCTTGGATTTGATAAAATTCACTATATTAGGATATAAATTATTTTGACCCATTAAATTCTTTTATTTTTTCTGAGAAAAAATTTGCCAACAAAAACATATCACCAAAAAACACGAAATTATTGAAAACCGTGGTCTTATGTAATCCTCTATCAATATTTTTTTCATTCCAACTAATTAACTCTCTTTCGCTAAGCTTCCAATTCCCCTTTTCGTCCTTCAGGTTAAACTTATTACAATGAGCAGCGCCATTTCTAATAAATTTTAGAAACTTAAATTCTTCCAACGGAGAAAGAATTGAAAAATATTCCGATAACAAGATATAATCATACGTAAGGATAGCCATTGTTTTCCCAATAACAATCGTTTCTTTTTTTATATTAGCTTTAGAATTATATCTGTTATTTCTATTATTTATTTTTGTTTTTAAACCTACATTATTTTCATATTTCTCAAGCATTGAAATTATAACGGGATCATTTCCCTTTTTTATAATATTCCTAGTCTCTGGATTAGCTAGCGTATTATTTGCTAAAATAAAAAACCAAAAGATACTTTCTATATCTTCAAAAATAGGATGCAATTTAATATTGTCTATCCGAATTCCTTCATTCATATTATGTATGATTTCATATTACTCTTTTTGAACCCTAATGTAAATATTTTGGCTTGTTTTGGGACAAATTCATTGTTCCAGATTAAAATATTACCATATTTCGTAATATGGTAATATTTATTTTTTATTGGTTGTTTTCTTTGAAAAAATTATTACAAGCGCCTTCCACCGATACCATACACGGTCCGACTGGATTTTCCGGGGTGCATCTTTTTCCGAACATCGGGCATTTTTTTGGCGTTTTCAAGCCACGAATCACCTCGCCGCACGCGCACCCGGCAGGGTCTTTTGATTTTTCAAAATCGATTTTATCCAGGATATTTTTGTGCTTTTTCTTCGCGTCATATTTTGAAAATTCATTTTTGATTTCCAATCCCGATCCGGGAATTATTCCGAACCCGCGCCAATCACCGTTTCCGATTTCGAAAACTTCCAAAATCAAACCGCGCGCTTTTTCATTTCCTTCTTTCTTCACCACTCTGGAATATTGATTCTCCACATCTTTTCGCTCATCTTTTATTTGGCGCAGCAACATCAAAATTCCTTCCAAAATATCTTGCGTCTCAAATCCGGTTATCACCTGCGCAACATTGAGAACTTCATACGGCTCGCTCCCGATTATCGCGCTCACGTGTCCCGGATCGATGAATCCGTCTATCCTTATTTCCCCCATCTCAAGCAAAGCTTTCATTGCCGGAAGAAAAGTCTTGTGTGTAGAATATGTTGTTAATCCTTTTTTAATCGCCCACGCCGTCATCGGCGCCGTCGTATCAAATCCCAATCCGAAAAAAACCAACTCCGGATGTTTTTTTTGCAATTTCAAAGCGTCTTCGGTCGAATAAACATCAAAAACCGCGGCCCCTTTTTCGCGCGCCTCATTCAAACTTCCAAACCTTCCCGGCACTCTCAACATATCGCCATAAGTCGCCACTGGAATTCCCGCCAGCGCCAAACTCACAATCGCATCAATATCCTTTTGCGAGGTAACACAAACCGGACATCCCGGTCCGGTAATCAAGTTGATATTTTTCGGCAAAATTCCGCGAATTCCACTCCGACTAATCGCCTGCGTATGCGTCCCACAAACCTCCATCAAATTCACCTCCCGCCCGATTCCCTTGGCCAATTTTTTAATTTCTTTGATCGATTCTTGCTGCATTTATTTTACCTTTACGATATAAGACTTAACCAAATAACTAGAATATTTACACATTTAAATAATTTTTATATTCTTTTCCGAGAAATAATGAATTTTTATTTTTACTCTTGTCTTTGTGCGTATATAACAAAAACTTCACGCACGAGCCAACCGAGTGTCGACAAAGAAAAAATACATTAACCAAAGGGGACAATTGGAAAAATAAAAATTCATTATTTCTTGGAAAAACGGCATCTTTTATTTAAACGTGGATGATTATTTGCCACCTTTAAATAATTTCTGACTTTCAATTCCTTCCTCTTTATTCATAACTTCAATCGCAAATCCGGCATGAACAATGACATAATCCCCCCTCTTAGCATCAATCAGAGAAATATTAACCTCTTTTAAAATACCGCCAAAATCCACTTCGGCGGTCTTTCCTTTTACATTTTTAATTTTCCCAGGATATGCCAAACACATATATTAAAATTATACTTATATCTTTCCATCACTTCCGAAATATTTCATTTTTGTCTTCACCACCTCTTTAATTGCCTCTCTGGCATTTCCCAAAAGCCGACGCATATCAAACGAACCTCCACCCTCATCTTTTATTGCCAACATAATATTATTAATAAACGCCATTCTGGTGGCAGTATCCACATTAAAACAACAAATTCCCCGTTTAATAACCTCCTTCACTCTTCCATTTTCCCAATCGGAAGCTCCGTGCAAAATCAAAGGAATATTCACCGCTTTGTTAATCATCTCCAAACGCGCATAATCCGGCTCTTTGCGCTCTTTAGCAAACCCATGAGCATTTCCAATTGCCACTGCCAAAGCAGAAATTCCGGTTTCTCTCACAAATTCCTCAGCCTGTCCCGGATCAGTCATATACTTTTCCCATTCAATATCATTCATATCCACTTCCCCAAGATATGGAACGCTCCCGAGCTCAGCCTGAACACTCACTCCTCCTGATGCATTTTTCTGGCAAAAATCCACCACCTTTTTTGTCATCGCCAAATTATCTTCATATTCCCTTCGCGAACCGTCATACATAACTGAATCAAATCCGATTTCTACCGCCCGCTGAACAACCTCAAAACTTTTTCCATGATCCAAGTGAATTCCTACCGGAACTTCGCTATGATAAAATTCGGCTGTATTCTTGATAATCTGAAAAATATTCCGCCCTCCCGCGTAATCCATTGTTTTTTCCGTTACCTGAAGTATTACAGGAGAACGAGATTCTGATGCGGCTTGCAAAATAGCCTGAACAGTTTCCATATTTACGACATTGAAAGCTCCGACAGCATATCCCCCCTCTTTAGCTTTTCTCAAAATTTCATTTACTCCGACAATCATATTTTTTGTTTTTTTATTTTACTTTTAACATTTGACAAGACTTTGAATTATTTCAATCAGATTAACCGGCGCCAAACTTTCTCTCCCGACAAGAACTCCGTCCATTTGCGGATCAAGGCAAACTTTTTTTACCAACTTCGCTTTCACCGATCCTCCATACAAAACTTTCACTTTTCCGGCAACAGCTTCCCCATATTTTTGAGTCAAAAGCTTGCGAACCAGTATCCGCGCTTCCATTATTTCATTGCTAGTAGGTTCAATGTCAGATCCCACTGCCCAAGCAGGCTCATAAACAACAATTATTTTCTCCGATTGCAAAGGTAAAACTCCCTCAAGTCCGTCCAGCAATTGATGGGAAACAATTTCCTTTGTCATTCCCCTACTCCTTTCATCCGAAGTTTCTCCGACACATAAAATCGGAGTTATTTGATTTTTAATCGCTATTTTTATTTTTTTATTTACTTCCTGGTCGCTTTCATTGAAATATCTCCGCCTTTCGCTGTGCCCGACAATTGAATATTTCGCCCCGTATTCTTTCGCCATAACCGGAGAAATTTCTCCCGTAAACGAACCTCGCTCATCCCAAAAAATATTCTGCACTCCCGGATAAATATTTTTTCCTTTCAAATTTTTGGAAAAAAAATCCAAATGAACAAAAGGAACACACAAAATCAATTCCCAACTTCCATCATTTTTCATTTTTTTTATCTCACTTTTTAACAACTTCAAATAACCATCTCTTTCGGAGAGGGTTATGAGATTCATCTTCAAATTTCCAACTATTATTTTTTTTGTATTCATATTATTTACGCGAGGTTTTTTATATTTATATGCCGGCGCACAAACCAAATCAGGCTAATAAAAATCAATATTCCGATTACCGCGTCAAATTTGTGGAAATATACACCAAGCGTATCCCAATTATCGCCCAATTCCTTTCCGATATATGCCAAAATATAGCAAAATGGCAACGAACCGGCAAAAGTGTAGGCAATAAACTTGGGAAAATTCATCTTGGCAATTCCTGCCGGAAGTGAAATGAAAGTTCGTACCACAGGAAGCATCCGGGAAATAAAAACTGCGGCATTGCCGTATTTTTTGAAAAAATTATCCGCAATATCCAAATCGTGGCGCGTAACCAAAATATATTTTCCATATTTTTCCGCCGCCGGCCGTCCGCCATAATAACCCACCCAATAAGCCACTGCACTTCCAATTACGCACCCGATCGCTCCGGCGAAAGAAACTCCCCACAGAGAAAATTTTCCAATAGAAACCAGGTAACCGGAAAAAGGCATAATTATTTCAGATGGAAGCGGAATACAAGCGGACTCAATTGCCATCATCAAGGCCACTCCCGCATATCCCAACAGGTCTATTCCCCAGATTATAAACTGCGCCAAAAATGAAATTAAATCAGCAATCATATTTAAAATTAAAATTGTTTTCTTATATACTCCGCTGCTACTTCAGGTTGAATGGTAGAAATTTCAATCCCGGTTTCTAATTCAAATCCCGCCCAATTTGCAGTATGAGGCAAAATCTCAATATGCCAGCGATACGAAGGGTAATCTCTTCCATCGCACGGAGCAGTATGGATGTAAAAATTATAAGCCGGATCTTTTAATGCTTCATATATTCCTTGCATGGCTTTTTTGAAAACTTCCGCCAATTTCAATTTGTCTTCATTGTTAGTTCTTTCAAAATAAGGCTGCTGGTATTTCGGCATTACCCAAACTTCAAATGCGGCGCGACTTGAAAAAGGGCAAAATGCAATAAACCGGTCATTTTCAAAAACCACCCGGGTTTTTTCCTGGCTTTCATGTTCCGCCATTATTCCATAAACAAAGTTTCCATTTGAACGGAAATAATTTTCCGCTCCATCCAATTCTGACTTCACATAAGGAGAAATTGCCGGAATCGCCATCAACTGCGAATGCGGATGGGCAATTGAAGCCCCGGCCTCTTTTCCGTGGTTATGGAAAATGCTGATATAATTCACATTTTTTTCCTTCATTAAAGAAAGATAACGGTCTTGATAAGCATCAAAAACCTCGGCAATTTCCATTTCACTTAAAAGCGCCATATGCCGCCTATGATCCCGTGTCACAAGAACTTCATGATATCCAAATCCAGTCATTGAAAAATACGGCCCCTCTGACAAAGATTTTGGAACGCAAGAATGGGAAAAAGCTGGATATTTATTTGGAAAAACTCGCAGCGTCCACTCTCCATCATCCTGGCGATAAATCAAAACGTCTTTCTCCTGCCCGGTTTTTTCCGGATCGCAAAAAAGACATTTATTCAGATCGTCTTCGGGAATCTGACGAATGTTTTTGGAAAAATCTTCAGGACGTTTGGCACGCCCGGTTGCAATCACCACCCAATCACCGGTCACCAAATCCTGACGCAGCTCAGAGGCGTCATTGTTTTTTTCACATTCTTCTTGATTTTCTTTTGATTTTTTTCCGCCAGAAGCGGATATTTCTATCTCCATAAAGAAAGATTATTTTTTTATATTATATTTCCCCGTAATCAATCTCCATTTAGTTTTAAACAAATCAATCAATACCTGAATAAAACCATTTGGCCCTGTGAGACCGACTGTTGAACCCTCTTCATTCATCCAGCGCACCGGCAATTGCTTAATCTCAAATCCCAACTTCTTCGCCAGAATAATCAATTCAAAATCAAATCCGAAACGATCAACAACCATTCGACTTGCCACTTCCTGTGCCGCCTTTTCACTGAGCATTTTAAACCCGCATTGCGTATCAGGAAATGACCACAATCCCAAAACAATTCGAATTAACCAATTTCCAGCATCACCCATCAGCTCTCGATGCCTAGGCTGATGGATTTGGATGAATGCTCCATCAATATCACGCGATCCAATTACAATGTCATTGCCTTCTTTTTCGATTTCAGGCAAAAATTTATCCAGATGATTAATTGAAGTTGACCCATCCGCATCCAAAAAAAGACGGAATTTTCCTTTCGCTTCTAAAAGACCTTGTCTGACAACATAGCCTTTTCCATGATTTTCCGGATTGTCAATTACTCTCAAGTTATCAATCTGCTGGGAATAATTTCTTGCCACTTCGGCAGTATTATCCGGAGAACCATCAACAACGACCAAAATTTCATAATCAAAATTTTTTCCTTTGAGATATTTCTCAATCTCCATCAAATTCCTGCCAATTCTCTCTTCCTCCCGGTATGCCGGAATAATAACTGACAAATATGGTTTATTTTCCATTGATTTTTTTTAAAATTTAAAACATTTATCCTGTCTTTAAATAATATACCACAAAATAAGATAAAAGACTATTTGAAGTTATTATCCAGCCATTCTTGCAATATTATTCTGGCGGATTCTTTATCGTCAAACTCCTTGAGCTTCTTTTTTCCCTGTTTAATCAAATTGATATTAGCCATTTTCGTGGTAAACATTTCATTTTGATAACATACTTTAACCTTCGCTTTTTTTTCAATTTCATCTCCCAAAATTCTGCCTTCAAAATTTTCTCCTTTTCGAACAATATGCTCAGGAATTCCAATCACAACCGCATCAATTTTTTCATCGGAAATTATCTTCATTAAATTATCCAGCAAATTTTTGTCGTTTGATATTTTTCCATATCCAAAAGAAATTGCCGTTTCACTGTCGGCAACCGCCAATCCAATTTTAGCGCTTCCCCAATCAATTCCCAAATATTTTTTACCCCCATCATTCATAAAATTCAACAACTATTTCCCGGGTTTTTCACAAACAATTATTAAAAACTTCCCCGCGCATTTTTTGAAATACGGCTATAACGCTGTCAAAATTTCCACGCCTTTTTCTGTCACCAAAACCGTGTCCTCCCAATGAGCGCTAAGTTTTCCGTCTTTAGTTTTAAATACCCAGCCATCATCTCCTAGGCGAGTTTCATATCCTCCTTCATTTATCATCGGTTCCAATGCCAAAGTCATTCCCACTTCCAATTTCAAATCTCCCATTTTCCGATTATAATAATTGGGGATTTGAGGATCTTCATGCAATTTTCTTCCAATACCATGTCCCACCAAATTTCGAACCACTGAATATCCATTACCTTCCGCACAAGATTGAACCGCTTTTGAATATTCACTCAGTCTTCCTCCTTTTTTAATTTTCTTTATTCCATCAGAAAGTGAATTTTTTACCGTTTCAATTATTCTTTTTTCTTTTTCACCGATATTTCCCACTCCAAAACTGCGTGCCATATCTGAAAAAAATCCTTGATACTTCATCCCGATGTCGATTTTCAAAATATCCCCTTCCTTCAAAACAACATTTTCAGAAGGAATTCCATGTACAACTTCATCATTGATCGATGCGCAAATAGTCGCCGGAAACGGGTTTCCAGTTTCTTTTCCATAACCCTTAAAAGCGGGAATGCCTTCTTTTTGCAAAACAAGCTCCTCGGCGAGCTTGTCTAATTCCAGCGTTGATACTCCTGGATGTACCGCCCTTCCCAATTCAACCATAACCTGAGCCAGTCTCCGTCCGCTTTCCCGCATCAGCGCAATTTCTTTTTCATTTTTAATCGAAATAGCCATTTTGAAGTTTGGTCGTTATAAATTGATTGAAAATTATATTAAAATCCCTCGTAATCCCGCATTACCATCTGGCTTTCTATTTGCTTGATCATTTCAATAACCACGGAAACTGCAATCAAGATGCTAGTTCCTCCAATTGTCATTGTCGCAATATTTGTTATTCCTTGGACTACCAGCGGAAGCACGGCAATTAGCCCCAAAAACAAAGACCCGGAAAGAGTGATGCGATTAATAATCTTATTCAAATATACGGCCGTCGATTCACCCGGTCGAATTCCCGGAATATATCCTCCTTGTTTTTGTAAATTCTCGGATATTTTATACGGATCAAAAACAACTGCCGTATAAAAATATGTAAATAAAACCACCATCAAAAAATATGCCACTCCGTAAAAAATTTGATTTTGAAAAAGAGAACTTACAAATTGCGCGGCATTAGCCACAGCTTGGTGAGAAGAATTGGCAAAAAAACTGGCAATCACTCCTGGAAAAAGCATAATTGAAATTGCAAAAATAATCGGAATAACGCCCGCTTGATTCACCCGAAGCGGCAAATGCGTCGAAGTTCCTCCTAACGTTTGATTTCCGCGTATTCTTTTGGCGTAGGAAACTGGAATATTTCGCTGTCCCTCATTCACCAAAACAACACCGGCAATTGTTGCCAATCCAATTACCAAGAAAAGCAAATAACTGAAAAAATCAGCTGAATTAAAAGTTGCAATCAAGCGAGAAAATGAACTTGGAATACTCGCCACAATTCCGGCGAAAATTATCATTGAAACTCCATTGCCGATTCCCTTTTCCGTAATCAACTCGCCAAGCCACATCAAAAACACCGTTCCGGCTGTTGCCACCACAATAATCACAAACATATTAAAAGGGGATAATTCACTCAAAACTTGCTGGGATCGCAAAAGGCTGATCATTGCAAAGGTCTGCATTGCCGCCAGCGGAACAGTAATCCAACGAGTGATCATATTGAACTTTTGCCGTCCCGCCTCTCCCTCCTCTTTGTAAAGCTGCTCCATCCGAGGAATAATCATCGTCAAGAGCTGCATAATAATTGAAGATGTAATATATGGTCCGACTCCCAAGAGCACAATGGAGATATTCGCCAAACCTCCTCCGGAAAACATATTAAGAAGCCCAAAAAGCTGATTAGCATCAAAAAAATTCCGCAATTGGATCACGTCCACTCCTGGAACCGGAATGTTGGCCGCCAAACGAAAAACCACCAAAAGACCAAGAATAAACAAAATCTTATTCCGAAGCTCTTTTACCCGAAAAACCTGCATTATTTTATCAATCATTTTTTTATTATTATTTCAAAATTACCCACTCATTTCTTATATAAATATAAACCAAAAAGAAGATTATTTCAAGTTAAAAAATACAGGGGGCACTACGTGAGCGCCTCCCTGCTGAAACTATCATCACGCGCAACAATCGGCGATGAATTTAGGAAAATTATTTTCCAAATCTTCAATGGTTACGCATTTTAAAACCTGAGTATAATACCATATCGGAGATTCGCAATAAACAAAAAAAATAATTCTTCCATCCGGATGGACGAAATATTTTTTCATATCGTTTAAAGAAAAATATATGACCACGTCTGCTTCATATATTTTTTCCACATCACAAAGCTCAATGCCCTCAGTTGAGCCAGCAATTTCCTTTAATCTTTTTGCCTCATTGCTCTCGCTAGTGATACATATTTTCATTCTTCCCCCTCCTTTTAAGAAAAGAATAAAATAAAAAAAGAACCATAAAACAACTGAATATAAAAATACAACAATCTCAAAAAATGTAAAGGTTATTTCTTCCTCTTTGCTCTTATTCTGTCATTTTCAGTCAAATATTGTTTCCTCAGGCGGACGCTTTGCGGGGTCACTTCCAAATACTCATCTTCCGCCATCAATTCCATTCCCTTCTCAATATCCAATTTCGTCGGAGGAACAAGCTGAATTGCATCATCCGTACCGCTGGCGCGCATATTCGTAAGTTGCTTTCCCTTGATTGGATTAACCGACATATCCTCCCCCTTGGAAACATTGCCAATAACCATCCCTTCATACACTTCAGTTCCCGCTCCAATATACAAAACTCCACGCTCTTGAAGATTTGCCAAAGAAAATCCCAATGCTTTTCCGCCAATCATTGAAATCATTGAACCAACATTGCGCTTCTTAATTTCTCCGACATAAGGACGAAATTCCAAAAACCGGCTGGAAAAAATTCCTTCACCTTTCGTATCAACAATAAACTGGCTTCGATAACCCAAAATTCCTCTCGTCGGAGCGGCAAAAATCATCCTCGTTTGTCCATTGCGCTGTTTCATTTCTGTCATTATTCCTTGCCGTTTTCCAATTTTTTCAATCACCGATCCAGACAATGCCTCGGGAACATCCACGGTTACCTCTTCAAATGGTTCCATTTTCTGCCCACCATCTTCCTTGATAATAACCTGTGGCTGAGAAGCTTGAATTTCAAATCCTTCCCGACGCATATTCTCAAGAAGCACAGCAATATGCAATTCTCCTCTTCCGTAAACTTTATATGAATCGGAGGAAAAATCAATTCGAAGTCCTACATTTACCTCAAGTTCTTTTTCTAATCTCTCGCGAATTTGCTTATTTGTCACAAATTTTCCCTCGCGTCCAGCAAAAGGAGAATCATTAACCATAAAATTCAAAGAAATCGTTGGCTCATCAACCTTGATCGCTGGAAGCGGTTGCTGGTCTTCATTTTCACAAATTGTTTCTCCGATAAAAATATCCGGAAGTCCCGCCACCATCACAATATCACCGGCAATCGCCTCGGAAACATCCTCTTTTACCAATCCTTTGAAAGTTTGAATCTTGATAATTTTCCCTTTGCGAGTTTCTCCATCCGGTTTTTTGATTATTACCTCTCCGCTTTTCACCTTTCCTTCATATACCCTTCCAATCGCCAAGCGTCCCAAGAAATTATCATATCCCAAAGAAAAAGGTTGCATTCGAAATGGAACGGAAATGTCCGATTTGGCCGGTGCCACTTCTTTTAAAATCGTATCTAGAAGCGGGGTTAAATCCTTTGAATCGTCCTCCAAATTCATTTTCGCAATTCCTTCTCTTCCAATCGCATACACAGTTGTAAATTCCAATTGTTCATCACTGGCTCCCAAATCCAAAAACAATTCGAAAACTTGCTCCTTGGCAATTTCCGGCTGAGCGGCTGGCTTGTCGATTTTATTAAGCACTACAATAGGCTTGAGTCCCAATTCTAGGGATTTCTTAAGCACAAAACGCGTCTGTGGCATCGGTCCTTCTTGCGCATCCACCACCAAAACAACGCTGTCGATCGATCTCAAAACGCGCTCCACTTCACTTCCAAAGTCGGCATGTCCGGGTGTATCCACAATATTGATTTTCGTATCCTTATAAAAGATGGATGTATTTTTTGAATAAATCGTGATCCCTCTTTCTTTCTCCAAGGCATTGCTATCCATCGTGACACCTTCATCGCTAACCATTCCAGTTTGGCGCAAAATAGCATCGGTAATGGTTGTTTTTCCATGATCCACATGGGCAATAATTGCAATGTTTCTGATTTCCATATTTTACGAATATTACGAATCTCCGCCAGGCGGCGGATACAAATATACGAATACACGAATATTTATAATAAAAATTCTAATGTGTTACTAACTTTTTTTATAATTAAAAACTGCGCTTTAGACATAAAAAAACCAATTGCATATGTTTTAAACGCAACTTTATAATAATACACCCAAAAAAGCAAAAAGTCAATAGCGCAAAAGCAAAAATCCAGATTTATGATCTGGATTTTTTATATTTAAAAAATATTGTTTATTTTTTGCTAACTGCCTTTTTCACTTCTTTCTTTTTCGGCTTTTCAGTTTTTTCAATCTCTTCAGCCTTCTCAACTTTTTCCACTTTCTTCTTATCTCGCATCATATCAGCTTTTCTTTCTCTTCCTCTTTTTGCGGTCCCTACAACCTTTCCTCCGGCTTTTTCGATAGCAATTTTGGCTGAATCTGATGTCAAAATTTCCTTATCTACTGATATTTTCTTGGTAATTTTTCCAGTTCCCAAAATCTTTACTCCGCTGGAAATTTCATTTTTTCGAAAAACTTTTTTTACTACCAAAGTTTCAAAATTAACCGTTTCCCCATCAGAGAACCTTTTCTCCAAAATATCCAAACTTACAACCAATTTCTTAGGCGAAATAGCCTTAAATCCACGGACTTTTTTCAAGCGGTCAACCAAAGAAGACTTTCCTCCTTCAAAAACATAATCTCTCTTAGCGCCTGAACGTGCTTTTTGACCATTATTTCCTTTTCCGGAATATGTTCCTCTTTTTCCTCCGCGTCCAATTCGTTTTCGATTTTTCTTGCTCTTAACTTTTAATTCGTGTATTTGCATGGCTTTAAGTTTTACAAAATTCTAAGAATTCTATTTAATAAAAATTTATTTCTTCGCGGATATTTTTCTCATCGGAACCTTTCGCAATTGCTTCAAGGCTTCAATAGCAGCTCGCGCCACATTCAACTTATTTGAAGTTCCCAATGATTTCGACACCACATCGCTCACTCCGGCCAATTCCATAACCGCCCGTACCGCTCCTCCGGCAACAACTCCGCGCCCTTTTGAGGCTGGCTTCAAAAGCACCTTGGCACTTCCCTGTTTAAAGAAAACATCATGTGGGAGCGTTCCTTCAACCAATTGAACATTAATAACTTCTTTTTTAGCATCATTAAGCGCTTTAGCAATCGCATCAGAAACATCCGCACCTTTTGCCACTCCAACACCCACCCTTCCTTTTCTATCGCCAATAACCAAAGTAGCGCGAAAGCGAAAACGTCGCCCTCCTTTTACAACGCGGGTGACTCTTGCCAAATCCAAAAGTTTTTGTTCGAATTCAGGTTTTTCCCTTCTTGGTCTTTTGCTGAATTTATTGCCTCTTTTTTCCTTATTATTCTCCATAATTATAATTAATTGTCTTAACTTTATTGAATACAAAAATAAATTAAAATTCTAATCCGCCTTCGCGCGCTCCTTCAGCCATTGCCTTTATTTTTCCATGATATTTATATCCGTTCCGATCAAAAACCGCTTTTTTTATTTTCAATTTCGCGCATTTTTCCGCAAGCATCTTTCCAACTTCCTTTGCTCTCTCGATATCATTCTTCTTGGTTTTTTTCAAAGCTTCTTTCCAACTGGATGCAGCTACGGTTTTTCCACTTACATCATCAATTGCCTGAGCATAAACCCCGCGCAAGCTTCGAAAAACCGAAATCCTCGGCTTTTCAGCTGTTCCGGAAATTTTCGATCTTACTCGCTTTCCTCTTTGGTATCTTAAGGTTATTTTATTGTTCATATTCTCAACTTCAATCGTTGCCAGTTTCACCAACCCATCACGTTTTTGATAGACAGTGCAACTACAAACTAACGACTATTAAATTTTAATTGGATGACGCTTTCTTTCCTTCCTTGCGCCTAACAATCTCATTGGTATATTTAAATCCTTTGCCCTTATACGGTTCAACTGGCTTGAGGAAACGGATGTCAGTCGCAAATTGTCCGACTTTCTGCTTGTCAATTCCAGAAATAGTCAATGTATTTTTCTCAACAACGGCACTAATTCCTTCGGGAATCTCAACTTCTACCGGATGAGAAAAACCAAGAGCCAATTTCATTTTCTTTCCTTGCACTTCCATTCTATATCCAACTCCGTTCAGCTCAAGTTTTTTTTCAAATCCTTCTGAAACACCCTTTACCATATTTTCAATAATCCGGCTGGTTGTCCCCCACAAAGAAGCCCCAAGTTTCGAATTGGTTTTCTTTTCAACTTTAACCATATTTTCTTCAACTTTGACAATAACTTCCGGACGGAAAACAAACTCCAAATTTCCTTTTGGACCTTTTACTGAAACAATATTGGATTCGACCTTAACTTCGACTCCTGAAACTATTTCAACTGGTTTTTTGCCTATTCTGCTCATATTTTTAGATATGTCTTATTGGACTTATTTGTCCCGTATTATCTACCAAACTTCACAAATTAATTCTCCGCCTAATCCTCCTTTTCTGGCATTTTCTCCCGTAACAACACCTTTTGAGGTTGAAACAATTGAAATTCCCAAACCATTTTTCACTTTTCGAATTTCTCCTTTTTTCACATAAATCCGCTGCCCTTCCTTGCTCACCCGCTTGATTCCGCTTATCACAGGAACTTTGGAATTTTTTTCTCTGTCAAAATCATATTTTAGGGATATTTCGATAAAATCAATTTTCTTTTCAGTTTTTACCCTCTCAACCGCATCAACAAAACCTTCTTCCCTTAATATTTTTGCAACAGCAAGCTTAACCTTTGAAAAAGGCATCTTTACAACCCGGTGCTTGGCTACCTGGGCATTTCTAATTCTTGTTAACATGTCGCTAATTGGATCTAACATAAATTTTTTCTAATCGTTCTATATTGTCCTAATCGTTCTATCGATTCTCACGAATTGAACGCCTTGAACGTATTTAACATTTATAACTTTATATTACCAGCTGCTCTTTGTAACTCCCGGAATCTCTCCTTTGCTTGCCAATTCCCGAAAACAAATTCGGCAAATATCGAATTTCCTCAAATATCCATGTTTTCTTCCGCACTTCCAACAACGCCGCACCTCTCTGGTGGAAAATTTAGGTTTCTTATTTGCTCTTGCTTCTGTCGATTTTTTTGCCATTTTTTTATCTTATACTTCCTTAATTATTGAAAAAATTATTACTGCTCTTTTTTAAATGGAAATTTTAGCAACTGGAACAATCTTTCCCCTTCTTTTTTCGTTTTGGCTGTTGTCTGAATACTAATCTGCATTCCGAACAAATTTTTGGTTTTTTCCGCTGAAATTTCCGGAAAAACGAGATGCTCCTTGAGTCCGATACTGAAATCTCCATGATCATCAACGCCGCTTATCTTAATTCCTTGAAAATCTCGCGTTCTAGGAAATGCCACATTTACCAATCTGTCTAAAAAACTCCACATTCTTTCTCCTCGTAAAGTAACCTTAACTCCGATTTCCATTCCTTTTCTTGTCTTGAAACTGGCGATTGAATTTTTTGCTCGGGTTTTTACTGGTTTTTGTCCAGTTATTGTTTCCAAAATCTTAACCAATTCTTCAATCTTCTCGGCTTCCTTATTTATCTTCCCGATTCCGACATTAACAACAACTTTCTGAATTTTCGCAACCGCCATAATATTGGAACGTCCGAATTCTTTTTTTAATTCAGGAATTATCTCTCCATATTTAGTTTTAAGTGATGTTATTTTCATTGGATTTCTTCCTTACATTTCTTACATATTCTCAATTTACTATCATCTGTCAATTTATATTCAACCCTCGTTGATTTTCCGCACTTCGGGCAAACCAGCATAACATTGGAAATTTGGATTGGAACAGGAATTTCAACTCTTTGCCCCTTTTCTCCTTCTTTTTTCGGTCGGGAATGTTTTTTAACTATATTCAATCCTTCAACAACAACTTTTCCCAAACTCGGAACAGCGCGCAAAACAACGCCTTTTTTTCCTTTGTCCTTTCCGGAAATTATTTGAACTTTGTCGCCTTTTTTAATTTTCATAATATTCTAATACTTACAATAATTTACAATACTTCTGGTGCTAATGAAGCTATTTTATTAAATCCCTTTTCCTTCACTTCCCGGGCAATCGGACCAAAAACACGCGTACCCTTTGGCTCAATTCCATCAACTATAACCGCCGCATTTTCATCAAATCTAATATGTGATCCGTCTTTTCTTCGCAACGCCTGTTTTTGTCTTACAATAAGAGCCTTGACCTTGTCTCCTTTTTTCACACTACCTCTCGGTTCGGAAGATTTTACGGATGCCACAATCACATCTCCGACATAAGCATAACGCCTTCGGCTTCCGCCCAAAACCTTAAAACATTCGATGACTTTCGCACCTGAATTATCGGCTACCTTCAATTTTGTTTCTGATTGTATCATAATAAATTATACTTATTCTTGCTAAATAAACTTAGAGAATTTGAAATTTTTTTCCGCCACTCATCGGACGGCATGCGACAAACTTAACAGTATCTCCAATTTTTTTCTCATTCTTTTCATCATGCACTTTATATTTCTTCGTTGATCGATACTTTTTCAAATATTTGGGGTGAGTTTTCAGTGTATTAACCGCAACAACAATCGTTTTATCCATCTTATCACTCAAAACAACGCCGGTAATAATACCTTTTATCGGATCCTTTGAATCATTAATTTGTTTATCAATAACTTTCGCCATATTATTTATAATGTTATTCTGATTTACTGCTATTTAAAACTGTTAAAATCTGAGCAATATCTCTTCTGCAATTGGAATATTTCTTGTGATTTTTTGCCTGCTTGGAAAAAATATCAAAACGCAGTTTTTGAACCTCACTTCGCTTTTCAGCTAAAAGTTTTTCGAGTTCCTTTGAATTTTTTTCTTTAATATCGTTAATCTTCATATTTTTTCAGCTTTACAAAATATTAATCTCTTTCAACAAATTTGGTTTTAATACTCAATTTATATGCGGCCAATTTCATTGCTTTCTTTGCAATATCCTTTTCCACTCCGTCCATCTCAAACATCACTCTTCCCGCTCTGACTTTGGAAACAAAATGATCAACACTTCCCTTTCCTTTTCCCATAGGAGTTTCATCCCCTTTTTTTGTCATCGGTTTGCTCGGGAAAATTCTGATCCAAATTTTTCCTCCTCTTTGAACATATCTGGTCATTGCACGCCGGGCTGATTCAATCTGGCGGGCAGAAATCAATCCACTGCTCAAAGCCTTCAATCCAAATTTTCCATAGCTAACACTGCCTCCGCGGGTAGCCAATCCCTTGATTGCTCCTCCCCGGTGTATCTTTCGGTGCTTAACTTTTCTTGGCATCATCAACATAATAATATATACGTTAAAAACTGTTTTATGCGTTATATTGTTTTGCTCGTTCTAATCGATATTTCAAACGACTTCAAACATTACAACATCTACTACTCAAAAACTTCTCCTTTATATATCCAAACTTTTACTCCAATTGCTCCATAGGTAGTTCTGGCAGTCGCCCGGGAAAAATCAATATCCGCTCGAAGAGTATGCAATGGTATGGTCCCTTTTGCAAGCCATTCCCGTCTGGACATTTCCGCTCCTCCCAACCTTCCTGAAACTTCAATTTTTACTCCTTTAATTTTATTATTTTTCTGAACTTGCTCCAATGTTGATTTCAAAACTCGGCGAAATGGCATTCTTTTTTCCAATTGCTCTGCAACTTGCTGGGCAACCAACTGCGCATTTTCTTCAAATTGTCGAATTTCCTTCACCTCAACCTTAAGATCGATCTTCTTTCCGGCAAAAAACTTATTTTTAATCAAACGATTGATATCTTCGATTCCGGTTCCTCCGCGTCCAATCAACATTCCGGGACGGGAAGTAAGGATAATAACCTTGGTCATTCCAGATCTTCGCTCAATACTGACATCGGCAATCGCAGCTGATTTCCAGTGGCTCATTATCGCTTCTCGAATTCGGACATCTTCTTGTAAATTTTTAGCAAAATTTCTTCCGCCAAACCATTTTGATTTCCAAGAAGTGGTAATACCCAGTCTTATTGCTATTGGATTAACTTTTTTTCCCATAATAATATATAAATCCTTATTTATTTCTTCCTTCGTTTAATTATATACTTACTGCTATGCTTCTTCTGTTTTCGAGTTTTCTTTCCCAGTGCTGGTTTTCCCCAAGGAGTTTTCGGATATTTGAGTCCGATTCCTTGTCGACCTTCTCCTCCTCCATGAGGATGATCAACTGGATTCATCGCGCTACCTCTTACTGCTGGTCTTTTTCCTAACCATCTGCTCTTTCCGGCTTTTCCTATCCTAATTGCATTATGCTCAAAATTACTAACCTTTCCTATTGTTGCATAACATTCTTTATTAATCAATCTTATTTCACCGGAAGAAAGCTTAATCTGTGCCATATCATTATCAACACCCATCAAGGTTGCTTCACTACCAGCACTTCTAACCATCTGACTTCCCTTTCCGGGAATCATTTCAATATTGGAAATAACCGTTCCAGGAAGAATGTTTTTTAATTTCAACCGATTACCTTCTTTCAAAGGAGCATTTTCATCAGTAATTATCTCCTGCCCTTTCTTCATATTTTCAGTTGCGATAACATAACGTTTTTCTCCATCCTTATACACAATCAAAGCAATCAATGCGCTTCTGTTTGGATCTTTTTCAATTGCGTCAACCCGTCCAGGAATTCCAATCTTGCCTTGCTTAAAATCAATAATACGATATTTTTGCTTGTGTCCTCCACCCATATGCCGAACAGAAATCTTTCCGTGAGATCTTCCTGATTTCTTGCTTTTTTTCGCCAATAAAGACTTTTCCGGTTTTTTATCGGTAAGATTATCGGGCTTTACGATTGACATATTTCTTCGCCCTGCTGTATTTCGTTTGTAGACTTTAATTGCCATATTTATGCTTGTTATAATCGTTATACTCGCTCTATCGCTTCATTTCTTTGAATATTTAGAACCAATGGGACTTATGATGATTTTCTTCTGAATATTTTATTTGTCCATCCTGATTGTCGGCTTTCTTTTCTTTTTCCTTCAATCTCATGATGTTCTTTTTTTGCTTCAGCTGGAACAGCCTCCTTTTTATCATCAATTTTTTCGCTTGTTTCTTTTGTTCCTTCGGTCATTTGCTTTTTCATCTCTTTTTCTTCCTTTTTTCGGGCATCTTCTCGCGCCTTTTTTTCTTTTTCAATTTGTTCTTTGGATTTTCTATTTTTTCCTTCAACAATTTCATCTAAAGTAAGGCTCACCTGGGAACTTCTTTTTAAAATTTGAGTAGCTCTTCCATACGCTCTTGGCATCCATCTTTTCAAGGTCAATCCTGCATCTACTCGAATATCGGAAATATATAAATTGCCCCTATCCAGACCGAAATCATTTTCAGCACTGGCGACAGCGCTCATAATCAACTTCGCTAACGGGTCATTGGCACGTTTTACGTTGGCATTTATCTGATCCAGGGCGTCATTAACTTCCATTCCCTTTACCAAATCAACGGTCAATCGGACCTTTCTTGGAGATATTCTTAAATTTTTCAATTTTACGTTAACTTTCATTGGGTTTGTGTATATTGATTCTTATACTTTACGTCTTATTTTTTCTTAGTAGTGTCGACTTTTGAAGCTTTGGCTGCATCAATTTCTTTTTGCTTTGCAGCAAGCTCTTGCTCTTTCTGCATCTTTCCTCCATGTCGGAAGAACGTTCTTGTCGGTGCAAACTCGCCAAGTTTATGCCCCACCATATCTTCGGTGATAAAAACGGGAACAAAAACCTTGCCATTATGGATTTCAAACGTAATACCAACCATTTCCGGGATAACTGTACATGATCTTGACCATGTCTTTATTTTTGAATTATCCCCTGCTGGCCGATTGGAAACCTTTTTCAGAATCCTTTCATCCACATAAGGCCCTTTTTTTAAACTTCGTGACATATTTTAACTCTTAAATTAATAATTTTTAATATTATGCTCCTTCAAAAATCTCAATCCTGTCGCCTTCTTTTAATGACACTATTGCCTTTTTGAATCCGGCTTTTTTGCCAACACTTTTCCCATATCTTCTGTTCTTAGCTGGAATGTTAACCATATTGACAGCAATAACATTAACTCCGTATAAAGTTTCTACTGCCATCGCCACCTTTTTCTTATCTGAATCTTTTAAAACCTTGAAAATATATTTATTCGAAGCCATTTGAGCGTGGGATTTTTCTGTAATCCAGGGCTGGATCAAATGACGATAAGCCAAATATCCGCCATCTTTACTTTCTTCTTCCAATTTTACGCTTTTCACCTTCAAATCAGACTTCTTCCCTTCGGCAACAGCTTTCTTCTTCTCATCATTTTTAATATCTTCAGATAAAACCATAATTTTTCTTTAATTAATTTCTTCTTTTGAATATTTTTTCTCCAAATATTTCACAGAATCCTTACTTACAATCAAATTTTTTCGAGAAAGCATATCAAATACATTCAATCCGTCTACAGGAAGACTTGATACTCCTTCAATATTTCGAAAATACAATCTGAAATCCTGTTCTTTTTCTGAAAATCCTATTAAAATATTTCCTTTCATTCCAAGCTTCTTCAATCCGGCAGCGGCTTGTTTGGTTTTTTTATCAGACAATGCCAATTCATCCAAAACAATCAAGGAATTATCAGCAACTTTTCCACTAAGAACAGTCATAATCGCTTTCTGATTCACTTTCTTGTTGATCTTTGTCTTGAAATTTCTATCCTTCGTAGGACCGAAAGTTACTCCTCCGCCTCGCCAAAGAGGACTTCTTACACTTCCTGATCGTGCTCGCCCGGTTCCTTTTTGTTTCCAAGGCTTTCTTCCTGATCCAGTTCTTTCTCCACGGTCTTTCGCATGGGCAATTACTTGTCTGCGATTTCCTGACATAGAAACAAAAACTTGATGAACCAATTTATCATTAGCCGGCAACCCAAAAACCTTATCTGAAAGTTCAAGCTCTCCGACTTTTTCACCTTTTAAATTCTGAATGGTTATTTTTGCCATAAAATATCTTATTTTAAAATTCCTGCTTTATTTTCCTGAGATTTCAACGATTCTTCCTTGCACTCCAGGAACTGCTCCACGAAGCCCGATTATATTTTTATCCTTATCAATGAAAACTACCTCCAAATTTTTTACTGTAAAAGTATTTCCTCCCATTCTTCCTGCCATTTTCTTTCCTTTGATTACGTGCTGAGGAAAAGCGCTTCCAATGGAACCAGGTGCGCGGTGATCATGCCGATGTCCATGCGTTGCAGGAGATCCGTGAAAACCATGACGCTTCATTACTCCCTGAAATCCTTTTCCTTTTGTCGTTCCACACACATTAACATTGTCTCCAATCTCAAACACTTCAACGGAAATTTTGTCATCTTTCTTGACTTCAGAATCAATGATGCGAATTTCGCGAAACAACGACTTATTTTGCGTCTTTTCGGTCTTAACTTGAACAGCGGAATATCCGTCTTTTTCCCGGCTTCGAATACAACTCACTTCATTAGGAGAGCATTCAACCAACGTCACATTCAATGCGCCTTTTTCCGCATCATAAATGGTTGTCATTCCAATTTTTTTTCCTAAAATAAATTTCATAATCTTTTTCAATAAAAAAACTGCTTTACCCAAAGCCAGTTTTTATTCTTTCGAATTGGCCAGTTGAGTATCCCGGAAAATAAATCGGGACTTTAACCAGTAATGATATTATCTATAATCTTCGCTAACTCAATTCCTAATTATCGACAGCTCATCTGGAAACATTTAAGAATAAACTTAGCGAAGACTATTGATTTATATTATCACATCTTAATTTCAATGTCTACTCCTGCCGGCAAATCAAGATTAGTCAGATCATCAATCGTTTTCGGCTTCGGGTTTATGATATCAATCAATCTCTTGTGAACTCTCATTTCATATTGATCTCTGGCATCTTTATGTACAAATGTAGATTTGTTTACCGTAACCTTATGGATTTCAGTCGGAAGCGGTATTGGACCGGAAATTTCAGATCCGCTTCGCAAAGCAGTTTCAACAATCTGCTTGGCAGACTGATCAATTACTTTGTTGTCATAAGCCTTGATCTTGATCCTTATTCTTGATTGTTCTTCGGGTTTGTTCGTCATCTTAAGTTTTCAAATTTTGTAATTAAACGCTCGGGGAGCGGAGCAATCCGCTCCCAAAGCAACATCAAATCTACTTGATAATCTTAGTAGTAATACCAGCTCCCACAGTTCTTCCTCCTTCGCGGATAGCAAATCTCATTCCTTCTTCCATAGCCACAGGAGATCCCAGTTTTATCTTCAAATTTACAGTATCTCCAGGCATAACCATTTCAGTTCCTTCTGGAAGTTCAACTTCTCCGGTAACATCAGTTGTTCGAATATAAAATTGAGGTTTGTATCCTTTGAAAAATGGAGTGTGTCTTCCACCTTCTTCTTTGGAAAGAATATAAATTTCTCCTTCAAATTCGGTGTGCGGAGTGATTGATCCAGGCTTTGCAATAACTTGACCTCTTTCAATATCTTCTTTTTTGATTCCTCGCAAGAGAACTCCGGCATTATCTCCAGCCATTCCTTTGTCCAATTGTTTGTTAAACATTTCGATTCCGGTTACAACTGTTTTTTGAGTATCTTTAATTCCGATAATCTCAACTTCGTCGTTCAAATTCAAAATACCTCTTTCAATTCTTCCAGTCGCAACAGTTCCGCGTCCTTCGATTGAGAAAATATCTTCAATCGGCATAAGCAAAGGTTTTTCAATATCTCGAATCGGATCAGGAATTTTTTCATCCAAAGCGGCAATCAAATCGATTATTGGTTTTGCAGCTTCATCATCAACGGAAGCAGTTTCCAATGCTTTAACTGCGCTTCCACGAACAACAGTCGCATTATCTCCGTCAAATTCATATTTTGACAAAAGTTCTCGGACTTCAGCTTCAACCAAATCAATCAATTCCAAGTCATCAACCATATCAATTTTGTTGATGAAAACAACGATTGCAGGCACTCCAACTTGACGAGCCAAAAGAATGTGTTCTCGTGTTTGTGGCATAGGACCATCAGTCGCGCTCACAACCAAGACCGCTCCGTCCATCTGAGCTGCTCCGGTAATCATATTTTTGATATAATCAGCATGTCCCGGACAATCAACGTGAGCATAGTGTCTCTTGTCTGATTGATATTCACAGTGGGAAGTAGCAATAGTGATTCCACGCTCTCTCTCTTCAGGAGCATTGTCGATTTCACTAACATTTTTTTCTTTTGCCATTCCTTTCAAACTCAAAACATGAAGAATAGCAGCAGTCAATGTTGTTTTTCCATGATCAACATGTCCGATTGTTCCTACATTAACATGTGTCTTGTCGCGATTAAATTTCTCTGCCATAGTTTTATTTTTTGCAAGTATTACAGAGGTTTCGACCAAAGCGCCAAAACAATCCCCGCATTCTTGCGAACTTGTTAATTACTTAAATAATAATGTTTTAACTTCGTTTTTTAACGTATTTCTATTTTAACAGAATCCTACCAACTGTCAACCCCTTCCGTATGTGTATAAACAAAAAATTCAACTTGCTCATAATATCAATCAAAATAAATCCTGTCAAGAGTTTGCGCAACTTGTTCCGGCCGAATATCCGGTACTCCAGCATATCTGCAAATTATATCCACCTGTCGGACCGTCCAAATCAAGAATTTCACCGGCCAGAAAAAGATTTGGCACGATTTTGGATTGCATATTTTTCGGATTAACTTCTTTCAAATTCACACCTCCTTTGGTCACCATCGCTTGCGCAAATCCAGTATTACCAATAACTCCAAGGCGCATATCTTTAAGCAGGCTTACTATATCCAAACGCTCCTTTTTAGTAATGTTATTTATTTTTTTCTCCGCTGGAATTCCCGCCAAATGCAAAATAATTTTCGCTATTTTTTGCGGCACAAGTTCCGGCAAATAGTTAGCAATATCTTTATTAATATTACGTGCAAAATCTTTTTGTATGCTCGCATCTAATTCATTTCTATCCATTTCCGGTTTCAAATCTATGGAGAGAAAAAATTGATCATCTTTTTTTTCCAATTCCGCCAGTGTTCGACTGAGATTCAGGATGACCGGACCACTCACACCAAAATGCGTAAAAATCAAATCGCCCGATTGGAATCCAATCTTATTATCGTTTTGCATTAAACTGATTTTTATATTTTTCAAACTCACGCCCTGCGCTTCTTTGACCCATATTTCTTGCGTCTTAATCGGCGCTAATACCGGCTGCGGATTTATTATTTCATGTCCGCATTCACGCGCCCAAACATATCCATCGCCAGTCGAACCAGTCGCCGGATAAGATTTTCCGCCCGTAGCCAGAATGAATTTATCCGCTAAAATAATTCCGCTATCTAATCGCACTCCTTTTATTTTTTTTATATCATTGCTTTTTTTCATTTCAAACCCCAAAACATTGGCGCCAGTCATCACTTCTACTGCATTTTTTTTCAAGTATTTTTCCAGCGCTTGCAAAACATCCAGAGCATTGTCGCTCACTGGAAAAACTTTCCCGCCTTTTTCAATTTTAGTCGCCACTCCCAAATCGGAAAAAAATTCCATCACTTTTTCCGGTCCAAAAACACTTAGCGCTGAAAAAAGAAACTTGCCATTTTTTCCAAAACTTTTCACCAACTCATTATTGTCAAATTCCGCATGCGTGATATTGCAACGTCCATTGCCGGTAAGCAACAATTTCCTGCCCAATTGTTCATTTTTTTCCACAAGCAAAACCCGAGCGCCAGTTTCCCCTGCTTTTCCCGCCGCCATCATTCCCGCCGGTCCGCCGCCAATAACAATAACGTCATATTCTTTATTACTACTATTTTTCATATCTGAATTGTTTCACGAAACCGCCTAGTTGTAAAATTTTTTATCTTTTTTTATGTAATCACCAGTTTTCCAAAAAAACAGCCCCGCATTTCTGCGAAGCTATTTTTTATCGAAAGTATTTCAAGAATATTTTTTATTTCCCTTTTCCAGTAATTTCTTCAGCAACGTTTTTTGGGACTTCGGCGTAATGATTGAATTCCATTGCGTAGCTGGCACGACCCTGAGTCATGCTGCGAAGTTGAGTTGCATATCCAAACATATTTGCAAGTGGCACTTCCGCTTCAATTTCTTTTACTACCGCATTTCCCTCTCCACGATCATTAATCTCCTTGATAATTCCTCGGCGGGAATTGATATCTCCCACAACATCTCCCATAAAACCTTCCGGCGTTGTTGCAACAACTTTCATTACCGGCTCCAGCAGGATAGGATTAGCTCTTTTGGCTGCCGCTTGAAATGCCATTGAACCGGCAATCTTGAAAGCTGCTTCCGATGAATCCACCTCATGATACGACCCGTCATACAAAGTCGCTTTGATATCCACCATCGGATATCCGGCGATAACTCCATTTAGCATCGCCTCCTTGATTCCTTTTCCAATCGGCGCGATATATTCTTGAGGAATAACTCCTCCCTTGATTTCATCGACAAATTCAAAATCTTTTCCAGGCTCTTGCGGTTCCAAACGAATCCAACAATGTCCATATTGTCCACGTCCTCCAGATTGTTTGATATATTTTCCTTCCGCTTCCGCTGATATCTTGATAGTTTCTCGATAGGCAACTTGCGGCTGTCCGATATTCGCTTCCACTTTGAATTCTCTTTTCATTCGGTCAACCAACACATCCAAGTGAAGTTCTCCCATTCCGGAAATAATTGTCTGTCCGGTTTCTTCATCGCTTCGTACACGGAAAGTCGGATCTTCTTCGGACAATTTTTTAAGTGCCATTCCCATTTTTTCTTGATCAGCTTTTGTCTTTGGCTCAACTGCGATATCAATAACCGGTTCGGGAAAAATAATTTTTTCAAGCACTACCGGATTTCCGATTTCCGTCAAAGTATCTCCGGTGGTTGTATTTTTCATTCCTACCAACGCTCCAATTTCTCCGGTTCCCAATTCTTCCACTTCCTCACGATGATTGGAATGCATTCGCAAAATTCTTCCAATTCTTTCCTTCTCTTCTTTGATAGAATTATAGACATATGAACCGGCTTTTACTTTTCCTGAATAAATTCGAAAAAAAGTAAGTTGTCCAACGAAAGGATCAGTAGCTACCTTAAACGCCAAAGCTACAAATTTTTCATCTCTCGGACTGATTGTGATATCTTCTTCAGTTTTTGTATTAATTCCTTTTACCGGAGGCAAATCAATCGGCGCTGGCAAATAATTAACTACCGCATCCAATACCAATTGCACTCCCTTGTTTCGAAGAGCCGTTCCTAAAAGAACCGGAATCAGCTTCACATCAATAACGGCTTTTCGTAATGATTTCATCAATTCATCAATGGAAATCTCTTCTCCATTAAGAAATTTTTCCGTGAGCGCATCATCAGTTTCTGCAATTTTTTCCACCATATTTTCACGCGCTTGCTTGGCTTTTTGGGCAAGTTCCGCCGGAATTTCACTTTCAATAATTTCCTCTCCCATTTGTCCGGCAAAAGTATAAGCTTTCATTTTTACCAAATCGACAATTCCCGAAAAATCTCCTCTTTCTCCGATTGGAATTTGAATAGCAACCGCATTCGGAGTAAGACGGTTCCAGATTGATTTCATTGCTTGGTCAAAATCTGCACCTTCTTTGTCAATCTTGTTCACAAAACAAATTCTCGGCACGTTATATTTATCAGCTTGGCGCCAAACAGTTTCAGATTGCGGTTCAACTCCTTCCTTTCCATCAAAAACAACAACCGCTCCATCCAAAACACGAAGTGAGCGCTCTACTTCAACAGTAAAGTCCACGTGTCCCGGAGTATCAATAATATTAATTTGGTGCTCCTTCCAAAAACAAGTAGTTGCAGCGCTGGTAATCGTAATTCCGCGCTCTCTTTCTTGCTCCATCCAATCCATTACCGCTTCTCCCTCGTGAACCTCTCCAATCTTATGAGTGATTCCCGTATAAAACAAAATACGCTCAGTGGTAGTTGTTTTTCCTCCGTCAATATGAGCGATGATTCCGATATTTCTTAATTTTTCGATAGGAACAATTTTATTTTCCATAGATATTTATAAAAACAAGTTTACGTTTTGTAAATTTATGCCCGCCAAGCAAATGGCGGAAGTTTGCATATTATATTTAGTTTCCAAAGTGCGCGAAAGCTTTGTTTGCTTCGGCCATTCGATGTGTATCCTCTCTTTTTTTCATTGCTGCTCCAGTTTTTTGGGCCGCTTCAATAAGTTCATCAGCAAGTTTTTGAGCCATACCTTTTCCTTTTCTCGCCCGGCAAGCATCTTTTATCCAGCGCATTGCCAATGTCTGGCGCCGTTCGCCGGAAACCTGGACAGGAACTTGATAATTTGCTCCCCCGATTCGGCGGGATTTGATTGCAAGGAGTGGAGAAACATTTTTAATAGCTTGTTCAAAAACATTCAATCCTCCCTTTCCGGTTTTTTCATGAATAGCTTCAAAAGATTCATAGACAACCTTTTCCGCTACGCTTCTTTTTCCGTCCCTCAAAATACTTCCAACAAAACGGCCTACCAAAATATTTCCATATTTAGGATCCGGTTTCCAAGTTTCTGCAAATTTTCTTTTTCTTCTTGCCATATTTACCTCAATTTCTAATTTCTAATTTCTAATTTCTAATTAAATCCCAATTTATTGAATTCATAAATTGAAAATTGTTTGAAAATTGAAAATTGAAAATTGAAAATTCTTATTATAATAGTTTAATTGCTTATACGAAAACACTTCTATTGATTATTCTTTACTTTTTGGTCTTTTTGCTCCATATTTCGACCTGCCTCTTTTTCTTCCGTCTACTCCGGATGTATCCATAACTCCCCGCACAACATGATAGCGGACTCCAGGAAGATCTTTTACTCTTCCTCCGCGAATCACCACGATTGAATGCTCTTGAAGATTATGTCCAACTCCGGGAATATAAGCAGTCACTTCTGATCCGTTCGTAAGGCGCACTCTGGCGATTTTTCGAAGAGCTGAGTTTGGTTTTTTCGGTGTAGTTGTTGAAACCTTAAGACAAACTCCACGTTTGAAAGGAGCTTGCGAGTCCACTGGGCGATTTTTGATTGTATTGAAAACAAAAGTCATTGCAGGGGATTTTGTCTTTTTCTTGATTGATTTTCTTGCTTTTCTCTTAAGCTGGTTGATTGTTGGCATAATTTAGGTAATAATCAAAATTATTTAAAAATTCAAAACTAAAAATCGCTAGTTCCCTAGCAAAGTATATAGTATAAAACATTTGGAAACTTGTCAAATATCCGGGCCTTGATTCAACTGAAACTCTTCATTTCTTTGATTATTTTTTTGTAGTCAGGAGTTATCCGGGATACCAGATTCCAAAATTTTCTAGAATGGTTCATTTCTTTCAAATGACAAAGTTCATGCGCCACCACATAATCAACGCATCGCTCCGGCATATCCGCCAGTTTATAATGAAAGCTTAAATTTCCACGGCTCGAACAACTTCCCCATCTTGATCTCTGATTGCGGATGGAAATTTTATTATATGTAAAACCAAATTTTTGGCAGAAAAAATCCGCCTTTTTTGAAATAATTTTTCTCGCTTCGGACTTTTTTTGCAAATATTCCTCCCGACTGGAAACAAATTTGGCATTCTTTCTCCTACTTCGAAAAAATTCCAGTTTGTCCAAAATCCAATCTCCCTTTTGGTAGATGAATTTTTCCAATTCTCCCAATCCCACTCCGCAAGGAACAGTGATAGTGAGTTTCCCTTGATCACAAATCGTAAGGCGCAAATAGCTGATACGTGAACTTTTGCGAATGTTATAATCAATCTTTTTATCTTTGATTTTTATTTCCCTTTTTCTATTCATTAAATTTTATAAGAAATCTGAACTGAAAGTTTCAATAGATCTGCATAAAACCTCATCTATTGCTTACTATACAATACAAATCAACCTGGCACAATAACTGTTATTTTTTACTTTTCTTGTTCTTTTTTGTTTTGTCTTTTGTCATTTCTCTTTTTTGCGGTTCTCCGAAGACTAGCTTTTTTGGCAAATCTTTTTTATCATATTCGGCAAATTTATCATTGGAAAATCTGCCCAAAAATTTGACCATGAAACTGTGCCAGATCGGCGCGGCGACATAACTTCCGTCAGCTCCATACGCCATTGAGGAGTTGTCGTTATTTCCAATCCAAACCCCAGCCGCCAAATTCGGCGTATATCCGATTGTCCATCCATCGCGATAATCCTGGTTGGTTCCGGTCTTAGCAGCAACGTTGACGCCATCAATATGCAACATATTATTTGGACCGAAAATCGGAGTGCGCGCTTTATTGTCAGAAAGAATAGAATTTATTTTTCTGGCAATTTGCGGATCAATAACTTTTTTTCCATTGGAAGAAAATTCATACCCAACTTTTCCACTGGCATTGCTGATTTTTATTATTGAAACAGGATCATTGCGAATTCCATCATTGGCAAAAACCGAAAAAGCGGAAGTTCCTTCCAGAAGATTTATGGCTCCGCCTCCCAGCGCCAGGGAAAGTCCGTAATTTTTTCGGTCAGTGAGCGTGGTAATTCCCATTCTGCGCGCCAATTCCAATACATCGTCAATTCCCGCATATCGCAAAGTCTTTACCGCCGGAATATTAAGTGACATCGCCAAAGCCTGACGAACAGAAACTGCGCCGTGAAATTTTCCATCATAATTTTGAGGAGTATAATTTCTACCGGACCCGTCTGGGCCGAAATTAGTTTGCTCGTCATAAAGCATGGTTTCCGGCTGGTAACCTTCTTCCATTGCCCTGGCATAGACAATCGGCTTGAACGCGCTGCCGGGCTGGCGAAGCTGGAGTGTGACATTAACTTGTCCGTCAATCGCACTGTCAAAATAATTCCGGCTTCCGACCATTGCCAAAATTTCTCCAGTTTTTGGATTAATTGCCACTAACGAACCGTTGGTCGCTCGGTATCTTTTTTCATCTGCAGCCACTCCATCCCTCACAATTTTTTCCGCTTCTTTTTGCATTTCCCAATCCAAACTTGTTAAAATCTTCCATCCGCTTTTTTCCAAAAAATCCCGGCTATAATTTTTTTTCAGTTTATCTAAAACATAAAAAACAAAATGCGGGGCATTGATTTTTCTTTTCAACGGAATGATTTTTCCAAGAGTATCCCATGCCAAAGCTTTCTGAATTTCTTCATTTTTCACCAATTTCAATTCTCCGATCCTTCTGATTATTTTTTTTCGGCGGATTTCCAATTCTTTTTTGTTCTTCCCATGGGGAGAATAGTGCGTAGTCGCTTTTGGGAGCGCCGCCAAAAGAGCCGCCTCATCCATTGACAATTCATTTGCCTGTTTGCCAAAAAATGTTTGCGCTGCCATGGCAATTCCATAGGCATTTGATCCATATGGAACTTCATTCAAATACATATCCAAAATTTCATCCTTAGAATATTTTCTCTCGATTTTCATCGCCAGAATCATTTCTTTTATTTTTCGTTCGAGAGTTTTTTTGTTATTGAGAAAAATACTTCGCGCCAATTGTTGGGTGATGGTTGATGCGCCTTGTTCGATTGAATCACTTTCGGCATTGACTTTCGCCGCCCGCAAAATTGATTTTAAGTCAATCCCAATGTGCGAATAAAAAGCATCGTCTTCAGCGGCAATAGTCGCAATTCTCACAATGTCGGGAATTTCATTATGACTCAAAATTTCCCGATTTTCTTCTCCAAAAAGTTCATACAAAATATGCTCTCCAGTTCGATCGTAAATCACTGATGTTTGTGCGATTTGGCGTTTTGACAAATCTCCAATCGCAGGAGTATCCAAATAGAAAAGCGTTGCCACGACAACAAGTACTCCTGCTAAAATCATCCCAGCATCAAAAATTCCCAAAACTGTTTGTTTGAGATAAAAAAAGAAACCTCTTTTAATTTTGCTTTTTCTAGTCTTCATAATATTATTTACAGAAATTTTCCATCGAATATTTCAAAAAAAACTATTTATTCCCTGCAATATTCCTAAACCAAGCTTCTCGATTTATTGCCATATACAAAATAGGATTACTTCTGATAATATTTTCGGTACAATTATTTATTTTCATTATCAATTCATAATCATCATAATCATGCACCGCCCCCATTTCATAGCGAATTTTTTCTTCGTTAAATAATCCTGGTTTTTCTGTTTTTAATTCGCTTAACTTACCCATCAGCCAAAGATACTTTTTCATATCCAATATAATCTCGGTTTCTTTTTTATTTTTTCGAGATTCAGTCGGATCCGACTATTTACCCTTCCACTCTCCGCTAAATTGAATTATTTTTTCAGACATATTTTTTATTATTTAATATCTTCTCCTTTTTTTCTTTTATTATACAACTTTCATCTAAGACTGCCAAAAATAAAAAAGCGGGTTCTCGATAAAGAGAATCCGCACTTTGCACAATATCCGTGCAATGAAATATCAACAGCCATCAATCTCATCTGAACTCAATGGCTCGATCTCCATAAGATCCGGAATTCCCTGCGACAAATTCATCATGCTTGTTTCCACATTGTATGCGACCGAAATAAAACGACCACTATTCAAAGAACGCACTGCTGAATCCCACTCATCAAGTTTCACATAGTTATCAGGGCAAATCATTTTTCCATCCTTTGTGCTGATTGCAACTTCTGACATAAAACTCGCCGGGATGACAAATCCATTTTCCTGTTCAGTGCCCATCCCGGCCGGAGCAACCGCAAACAGGATCCACCTCTCTGCATCACCATGGAAATTATTGGCAATGCTTGAAAAAAATTCATTGTTTCTTGGGAAATCCTTCAATTGTCCCAGAAACATTGCTCGGAAGATCTTCGGATCCGCCGCAAGCCGCCTGCATATTTCTCTTGGAGTAATATGCAAACTAAAATCACATTGATTCTTTTTTCCCTCGTCATACCAGTAAACCGCAACAACCTCCTTGTCGCCAGTTATCTTGGTGTAGATCAATGGATCAAACGCAACTACTTTCCCGCATTGACCCTTCACTGTCGACAACCTTTTCTCTTGAAAAAAATACTTCATCATTGCCGCATTCATGCTTGTCTCCTCCATTTCTTTTTAAAAATATTAGGATTTCCACTTGCGAGAAAACCCATCAATTTCCATCCCGAAATCAAAACCCATTTCATTGAGTTTATCCCTAACCTCATCTACCACCTTGCGACCAATGCTTCTGCCATTCATCATTTCCGCATAACTGAAATCCGTTAAATGACCAACAAGTTCGATATCCCATCCAAACCGTTTGATTGCTTTCATGGCTCTGGAAGAAAGATTGAGTACTTCTAACGGAAGATAAAGATTTTTCAAGTTATTCTCGTCAATAAAAAAACCTCTATTCACCAAATCAACGAGAAGCGCTTTTGAGTCTTCAACAGATCTTCTTCCGAGATCAACAGAAACCGCAAAACCACTTTTTTCATTCATTGACCCCATAATTTCATAATCAAGAAAAATTTTCTTCAATTTATCAAGATCATCTCCGGATCCAGTAATTTTCAAACTTACTTTCATAAGCCCTCCCACTTAGAAGTTTATCTGATTACTTTTCATGTTTATAATGAACTGAAATAAAATTCTACTGCATAATTTTAAAAAAGTCAAAGCCAAATCAATCACTTAATTCCTCTGTAATTTATTCATTTTTCTCGCCATCACTTCATCCGTCAACGCCTCATATTGCGAAGGATGCTTTTTTATCAAAAATTCCTCAGCTTTCATAATTTTATCATATATCTCCTCATCATCCGCATCTTTTAAAATATCTCTTCGCACTCTTACATTTTTCACGTTAAAAGCGCGCGGATCGGACTGCCTCAAGGAATGGATAATATTAACTATCCAGGCGAATTTAAAAATAAATTCCCTTTTCTGCTCATAGCTCATCCTAAATTCAGTTCTGTCCCCCTCCTGACTTTTCAATCCAGGAAATTGAATTATTTTTTCAGACATATTTTTTATTATTTAACATCTTCTCCTTTTTTTCTTTTATTATACAACTTTCATCTAAGACTGCCAAAAATAAAAAAGCGGGTTCTCGATAAAGAGAATCCGCACTTTGCACAATATCCGTGCAATATTGGCCATCATTATCCATCAATCATTTCAAAAAAAGCGGGGACGTTTAAGTCCCCGCTTTGATTAATTATTTCTTCTCTTCTGAAGAATCATCTTTCTTACTTGCCCCGTTATCGTCAGATTTTACGGGGTCATCTGTCGGTTCAGTCTCTGCTTCTTTCGCTTCGCCCTCTTTTGGCGCTTCGTTGGTTGCCCCTCCTGCCGGCTGTTCAGGTTGAGTTGCTTTGTACAGCTCTTCACCAATCTTTTGTGCTTCTTGGGAAAGTTCTTGAGTGGCTTTTTTGATGGCTTCGATGTCGTCGCCATCTTTGATCTTTTTCAAAGCTTCGACTTTTTCCTCAACCGGTTTTTTCTTATCAGCACTGATTTTTTCTCCGGCATCCCGCAATGCTTTTTCTGTGGTAAAAATCAAAGTATCCGCCATATTTTTCGTTTCCGCTGCTTCTTTCTTTTTCTTGTCTTCCTCTGCATGCGCTTCGGCGTCTTTTTTCATTCTTTCGATTTCCTCCTTGGAAACTCCGCTGGAAGCCTCGATGCGAATTGATTGGGATTTTCCTGTTGCCTTATCTTTGGCAGTCACACTCAAAATTCCATTAGCATCGATATCAAAAATCACTTCAATTTGCGGAATTCCTCTGGGAGCTGGTGGGATTCCATCCAGCATAAATCTTCCCAAAGGCTTGTTGTCAGCCGCCATTTCTCTTTCTCCCTGCAAAACATGAATTTCAACACTCGGTTGATTGTCTGCCGCGGTTGAGAAAACTTGTGATTTGGAAGTTGGCACAGTTGTATTTCTTTCAATAAGCGGAGTACGCACTCCTCCCATCGTTTCAATTCCAAGCGTAAGAGGGGTCACATCCAAAAGCAAAACATCTTTCACGCTTCCTTCCAAAACTCCTCCCTGAATCGCCGCACCCATCGCCACCACTTCATCAGGATTAACGGAAACATTCGGTTTTTTGCCAAAGAATTTTTCCACTTCTCTTTGTACTAATGGCATTCTGGTCATACCTCCCACCATTACCACTTCATTAATATCCTTGGTTTCCAGTTTTGCATCCTCCAAGGCTTTTTTCACCGGCGCCATTGTTTTTGCCACCAAATCCCCTACCAACTCCTCCATTTTGGCGCGAGTAAGTTTGAGCACCAAATGCTTTGGACCATTAGCATCAGAAGTAATAAACGGCTGATTGATTTCACTTTCTTGCGCAGTTGAAAGTTCGATTTTGGCTTTTTCCGCCGCTTCCTTGATTCTTTGAAGCGCCAAAGAATCTTTGGAAAGATCGATGCCTTCTTGTTTTCGAAATTCATCAATAATCCAATTGATCAAAACTTGGTCAAAATCATCTCCTCCCAAATGAGTATCTCCGTTAGTGGATTTTACTTCCACCGTGTCATCGCCGACTTCCAAAATGGAAATATCGAAAGTTCCTCCGCCCAAATCATACACGGCAATCTTTTCGTCTTTTTTCTTATCAAAACCATAAGCCAGCGCGGCGGCTGTCGGCTCATTAATAATTCTTCGCACTTTCAACCCTGCAATTTCTCCCGCTTCTTTAGTTGCTTTTCGTTGGGAATCATCAAAATATGCCGGCACCGTAATCACCGCTTCCTCAATTTTTTCCCCCAATTTTTCCTCAGCATCCGCTTTCAGTTTCTGAAGTACCATCGCGGAAATTTCCCGCGGAGTATATTCCTTATCTCCCATTTTCACTTTGACTCCGCCGTCAGCTTTGACAATTTTATACGGCATCAACTTCAAATCTTTCTGTACTTCCGGATCATCAAAACCGCGTCCAATCAAACGCTTGATTGAAAACAAAGTGTTTTCCGGATTAGTCACCGATTGACGCTTGGCCAAGAGTCCAATCAATCTTTCTCCCGTTTTGGACATCGCCACTACCGAAGGAGTGGTCCTGTTTCCTTCTTTGTTCTCCAAAATTTCCGGCTTCCCTCCCGAAACCACCGCCATTGCACTGTTAGTTGTTCCTAAATCGATTCCTAATATTTTTCCCATAATTTTTTATCATCAAACACTAAAATAAAATATATTATTTAGAATGATACACACACCTTTTTCTTTAATACCCTTTTATTCTAATGTTTTTCTGATTTCATTAAATAATAAAATTAACTTTGACAAATACTCAATTTTTGCTAAATTATATATGCCTCATTAAATTTAACCCCCGATTTTTCCTTCCTCCTTTTTATTCGGGGCACCAGCTTGGCGCACGTTCGTCAAGCTGGATTTTTTTATTCCACTACTACTCTTGCCGGACGGATAACTTTATCCTCTATTTTATATCCTTTTAATATAATCTTACTAATCTTGTTTTTAAACTTTTCTTTTTCACAATCACATTTCGCGCATTGGCATTCTTTCTCTTGAGCCGCTTCATGGAATTTGGTATCAAAATTATCTCCCGTTTTTACTTCAATCTCATTTACTCCATTCTCCTTGAGCACGGATTCCAGCTGCTTTTGAATATACATTATTCCTTGCACCCAAGCGCTTTCTGATTGATCCTCGGGAATATGCGCGGTTGCCGATTGAAAATTATCCAAAACTGGAATAATTTGCATCACAATATTTTCCGTCGAATACCGGAGCAAATCCTTGCGACTCTCCTCCTGTCTTTTTTTATAATTTTCAAAATCCGCTTGGCACCTTTTCCATCCGTCCAAATATTCATTTTCTTTATTCTTCTCAGATTTTTTTTCTCCATCTTCTTTTTCGTCAATTTCCATCTTCACCTCATCATCTTTCTTTGCATCTTCTTCGTTTTTTTTGTTTTTTTTCAGTTTCATAAAATTTTTAAATTATATTTATCATTATAATAATTACTACCACTCCTCCGAGTATTTTTTTCATATATTCAAGTAATGATTTATTTTTGGCATATTCCATTCTTTTTGGTCCGATAATAGCTAGAATTCCTTTTTCTCCTGATTTTGATTTATAAGGAGAAACAATCATCGAACAATTGGAAATTTCACGGATTGGATTTTCCTTTCCAATGAAAATCTTGGTTTCCCCATCCTTCATTTCCACCGACAATTTATCAAAAAATTCATCCACATAATCCAAAGCTTCTGCTAACCGGCACACATCATCCATTTTTTGAAATTCAGGCTGTTCCAAAAGTTCGCTCATCCCGAAATCGGAAAACTCATCCTTGTCAATCAATCCATTAATCGCCATATTTCCACTCAGAGCGGATAGTAGCTTTGCAGTCGTTCGAGAAAGACGGTTATTTTTTGCTCGCAATTTGAGCATCTCAGTCTGCATTTTTTGTTGTTCTTTCTTGGAAAGCTCGCAATCTCCCATAATCTCTTCAACAAAATAACGATAACCCTTGTCAGTCGGAACGCGTCCGGAACTGATATGCATTTGCTGAAGATATCCTTCTTGCTCAAGATGCATCATATCATTACGAATAGTCGCCGGGCTCACCTCTGAAAGATATCTTTCGGAAAGAAATTTTGAGCTTACAGGCATCGCCGTTTTTGTGTATTCTTCGATTACTGCGGACAAAATTTTTTCTTGTCTTTTATTCATATTTTTAACTTTTGCTATTGTGCTTTTTATTATATATGACCAATTAGCACTCGTCAAGCCCGAGTGCTAATTGATAAAAAATCATCTCTTTTTATACAAAAAACCCCTTTATTCAAGGGGTTTTTATTACAAATATTCTCGAAAGAGAATTATAAATTGTTGATATCATAAACTACATCATCGATGCTTTTCTTCTCCTCTTTCTTCTCTTCTCTCTTTTCGCCAGAATTTCTTTGAGCTCTTTCACTTCCTTCCGGCTCGTTGATTTTCAAATTAACTCGCGCATTGTTTCTTGCTCCAATAACTCGAAGCAAAGTTCTCAAGGCTTTCGCTGTCGCGCCTTCTCGACCGATAACCATTCCCATATCCTTTGCATTTACATCCAAAGTAATAAGAACGCCCATTTCGTCGATTTTTCTATCAACCTTCACATCTTCAGGATTATCCACAAGCATTTTTACAACCTGCTCGATAAAATCCTTGTCTGTCGTTTTTTGTTCTGTCATAGCGATTCTTCTTAAATTACTGGTTAAAAATGAAGGCACGCCCTCATATTGGAATTATATTACTTTTCCAACTCTTGTCAATAGCCCGAAAATATGTCCGAATTTTATTCTAAATTATATAAAAACAAGGCTTGAGTGGTCAACATTTGGATCATTTCGATATTTTCCGGCAGTCTTTCTCCTTTTCCGTCAAAAACCAAAAAAGCAGTAACATTTTTCATATTTTTTGCCGAACGTACAATTAAAAAACCATCCTGCCGAGTGATACTTTTGGATTTTTTCATTACGATAAACAAATCTTTCGCTTTTACCAAAAATTCCTTGTCCCCCCCGCTAATCTGACCGAGAAGCTGATTGGTCGAATGGTCCTTGAATCGAATCACAAACCGGTCCGTCTTGGCCAAGAAGCGAATGGCGTTAATAATCATCTCTTCAATTTCTTTTTTTTCCTTTCGGCTTATTTTCGAAGGATCAATCAGGCGCAATGAAATATTCTCCAAAACTTCCAATTTACGATTTACTTCTCCGATATATGAATAAGATTCTGTCAAATCTTTAGAAATTGAGTTATACCGTTCTTGGATATCCAGCCTCTTTTTAATATTTTGGGTCAATTGGCTGTCTTTGATAATAAATAAATAGTTTTTCCCAGAAGGTAATCCACCAGTTCTACTGGTGAGACTTGAAT
>CAZSCV010000001.1:165568-238361 GCA_964605525.1 uncultured Bdellovibrionales bacterium | reverse complement strand
AATATTATGAATTAACAACAGGTCAGAAAGTTGCATTAGGAACTTGAATCCAGCTACTAACTATTTTTCCGCTAAAAACTTTGACTTATAGCCAATGTAAGGCTAGAATATTATTACTTAAAAGTTGCGATTTTTCGCACCTAAAAAACGCCTATAAACGCAAAAAAATGTTAACTATCGAGGACGTGTTTAAAAATTTCAAACTTCCGCTTACCAAGGAAAGAAAAGAGCTGATTTATCGCGCTTACGTTTTTGCCGAAAAAGCTCACCGCGGTCAAAAACGCCGCTCTGGAGAAGCCTATATCCAGCATTGCTTGGCAACTGCCAATATCCTTGGTCAAATCGGAATGGAATCAAAAACTATTGCCGCCGGATTGCTTCATGATGTTCCTGAAGACACTTCCGTAACTCTTCTTGGATTGGAAAAAGAATTTGGAAGTGAAATAACTTCTATCGTGGAAGGGATTACAAAATTGGGACGCATCAAACTCAGGGAGTCCAGAGAAGAATATTTTCTTGAAAATTTGCGAAAAATGTTTTTGGCAATGGCATCAGATATTCGCGTCGTTATTATCAAGCTCGCCGATCGTTTGCATAATATGCAAACGCTCCAACACAATCCGCCAGAAAAGCAGCAACGAATAGCCATGGAAACTATGGAAGTATATGTCCCTATTGCAAACCGTCTTGGAATTGGAGAAATAAAATCGGAACTTGAAGATTTATCTTTCAAATATCTTGATCCAAAAAACTATGCTTATGTTAAAAATATTCAAGAAAAATTCTACAAAGAAGGCGAGCAATATGTGAACGAAGTTATTCGCGAAATAAAAAAAGAATTGGAAAAAAGAGGAATTGTCGTGATTGATATTCACGGAAGAGCCAAGCATCTCCATAGTTTATATTTGAAACTTAAACGCTATGAAATGGATATTTCCCGCATTTATGATTTGATTGCCATCCGCATTATCGTACCCGACATCGCCGACTGCTACGAAACATTGGGAATCGTGCATGAAAAATACCGGCCACTGATTGGAAGGATTAAAGATTATATTTCTCTGCCAAAACCTAACGGATACCAATCAATCCACACCACCATTTTCGGACCTAAGGGAAAAATTTTGGAAGTTCAAATCCGCACAAAAAAAATGCATAACGAAGCCGAATTCGGCATCGCGTCTCATTGGATTTATAACGAATACGAAAAGAAAAAAGGATGGCGAGTACTATTCGAAAAAAAAACATCCGGTCCAAAAGAAAGCCTTCCTTGGATAAAACAATTGCAAGAATGGCACCAAGAAACTGGCGGAAACCAAGAAAAATTTCTCGAAGGACTGCAGATAGATTTTTTCAAAAATCATATTTTTGCCTTCACTCCACTCGGAGATGTAATTGATTTGCCTGAAGAAGCAACACCAGTCGATTTTGCCTACGCAATTCATAGCGAAATTGGAAATCGAACTGTCGGCGCAAAAGTAAATGGAAAAATAGTCACTCTTGACTACCAAATAAAAAATGGCGATGTGGTTGATATTATGACCTCCAAGGAAGACAGAAAACCCACGCAAGATTGGCTGACTTTTGTCAAAACTTCCACTGCCAAAACTCAAATCAGAAGAAAATTAAAAAGAGAATAAGATCAAATGTGAAAAAAGGGGAATATTTTACAATTTTTCACTTCATAAAATTTATAATACTTTTTCCAAAATTCCATCCAATTCTTCATCGGAATAATATTCGATTAAAATTTTCCCTCCGGAAGTTCCGGAACTTTTTATTTTTACCTTAGTTCCAAAAAAATCAGCCAGGCGATTCTCCAAATTTTTTGTTTCCGGATCAACTTTCATTTTTCGATTATGAGTTTTTACTGTTATTTCCTGACTCTTACTTTCTGATTGGCGAACCGTCAAATTATTTTTTAAAATCATTTCAAGAAGCATCAACTGTTTTTCCTGACCTTCCACTGCCAAGAGAGCTTTTGCATGCCCTTCAGTAATCCTCCCTTCAACAAGCGCTTTTTGCGCCAAAGCCGGCAGTTGCAAAAGCCGCAATTTATTTGCCACACTACTGCGATTTTTTCCCATTCTTTCCGCCGTTTCTTCTTGATTCATTTGAAAATCATCCATCAAGCGCTTGTATGCGCGCGCCTCCTCAATCGGATTAAGATTATGGCGCTGGACATTTTCAATTATTGCCATTTCTAATTTTTGCTTGTCGTCAATTTGGCGGATAACAACTGGAACTTTTTCCAGTCCGGCAAGTTTCGCGGCTTGAAATCTCCTTTCTCCGGCGATCAATTCAAAACCATTCCCCTGCCGACTCACTACCAGCGGCTGGATAATTCCATGATTTTTGATCGATTTTGCCAATTCTTCTAATTTTTCTTGATCGAAATTTGTTCGCGGCTGGTATGGATTAGTTTGTATTTTTTCAATTGAAACCTCATTTGGATCATTTTCCGCCCCGCTCCCATTTTCATCGCGAACTCTTCCGGAAGAATTTCCGTTTAAAGAAAATTCTGCCGTATCTTCACTCGACTTATTTTTTTGCGGTATCAGCGAAGCCAATCCCCTTCCCAAACCATATTCTTGCGCCATAACATTTTAAAATAATCAAGAAACAAAAAATAAAAAGTTTTTTAATTTTATATTTTGTATCTTGTTTTTTGTATCTTTGTATCTTTAAAAATTTATACAATAAACCTTTTTCCTCCGGAAGCGGCTCCGCCTTGAACGGATTTTTTTTCCTCATTTTTCGTCCGCTGGATAACTTCTTTTGCTAAACTTTTATATGCACGCGCACCCTTGGAAAATGAATCGAAACTTAAAATAGATTTACCGAAACTTGGGGCTTCCGCCAAACGCACGCTCCTTGGAATAACACTCTCAAAAACATGCCCGGGAAAATGATTCTTCACTTCTGTCACAACCTGGCGCGACAACCTGTTTCTCCGGTCGTACATTGTAAGAACCGCCCCCATAATTTTCAACTGAGGCTGCAAATTTTCCCGCACCAATTCAATCGTTTCCAATAGCTGACTCAAACCTTCCAGTGCGTAATATTCGGTTTGCACGGGAATAAGAACTTCATCGCTTGCCACCAATCCATTAATTGTCAGCAATCCCAAACTCGGAGGACTATCGATTATAATATAATCATAATCCGACCTGATTTGGCGCAAAACATCATACAATCGAAATTCCCGATTATCCAAATGAATCATTTCCACGCCTGCTCCGGCCAATTCCGGAGAGGAAGAAATTATATCATAACCGGATCTTGATTTGGAAATAACACTGCGCGGATTATTGCGATTAATCATAGCCTTGTACAAACTCTTATCCAAATTTCGAATATCCACTCCTGATCCCGAAGAAGCATTTCCTTGCGGATCCAAGTCAACCAAAAGAACCGCCTTGCCTTCATCCGCCAAGTACGTTGCCAAATTGACCGCCGTCGTGGTTTTTCCCACTCCGCCTTTCTGATTGATTAATGATATTATTTTTGCCATATTATTTATTATACTACATTGACAAAAACCTTTCAATTGCCTATTCTGAAGTAGTGAATTAACAGGCCGATGTGGTGGAATTGGTATACACGCACGACTCAAAATCGTGTGGGCTTGCTCATGAGAGTTCGAGTCTCTCCATCGGCACCAAAAAAGAACATACTCAAAGTATGCTCTTTTTTTATTACCCGTATTTTCAGCCAAAAAACAGCCTATTTGTTTTTCGACAATAGCCAAACATTTTTAATAAGCATAGCAACCGTCATTGGTCCGACTCCGCCCGGAACCGGGGAAAGAAAAATATCCCGATTTTTCACCGACTCAAAATCAACATCTCCGACAACTTTTCCGTCAATTTTTGTTATTCCTCCATCAATCACAATCGCTCCATCTTTAACCATTTCACTTATTATAAAATTAGAAATTCCACAAGCCGAAACCAAAACATCCGTTTCTTTTAATTTTTCAAATTTCATCAATCCATTTTTTTCCTCCATCCCTATTTTTATTTCCTCTCCCTTTTCTCTTTCTCTTTCTTCTTCCCCCTTTTTTTCTTTCCCCTCCCTTAATTCCTTTACTAGGACATATTCCCCTTTAATTCCTTTTCTTCTTAAGGCTTCAACCATTATTTTTCCGAAAATATCCGAATTGCAAACAACCACACCTTTTCTTTTTTCCGCAAAATTGGAACGATGCTTTGTTTCCGCGACCGATTCAATCATTGCCATGATCGCGCCGGGAAAAACCGGAAAAATATTTCCAAAACCTTTTAAAAATTTTTCTATATTTTCCGGACAAAAACCGTCAACATCTTTTTTGGGGCTGATTGAGTTGATTATTTTTTGCGTGTCAAATTTTTTCGGAAGCGGAAGCTGGACGATTATTCCATGCACTTTTTCATCAGCATTGAATTTCTCTATTTTTTTCAAAATATTTTTTTCATCTTCATCTGAATCGAATTCGGCTTTGAAAAAATTCACTCCAACATCGCGAGCCGCCTTTTCTTTTAAGCCGACATAAATTTTTGAAGCTTGGTCATTTCCTACCAAAACTACGCCTAAACCAGGAATCAGTCTTTCTGCTCCAATTCCACCGCTAACTTCCCTCAAAATTTTATCCGCAATTTCCCTGCCTTTAATCAATTTCATATCTATTTATATCTTAATGCGTCCAGCGGGTCGATACTGCTGGCGCGCCTTGCCGGAACTACTCCGGTCATAAAACCGACAGCGGCGGCAAAACCGATAATCAGTCCGATAAACCAAAGCGGAGTATAAAACAAATCAACAGACTCTCCTCCGAAACGGCTCGCAATCATGTTCACTCCAAAATCGAAAATTTCTCCGCCGATCAATCCGATTAAAATTCCCATAATCCCTCCCAAAAATCCCATAATCGTCGACTCCATCACGAACATCATAGAAATACTAGTATTGGAGGCTCCGATTGATTTCATAATTCCAATTTCCTCGGTTCTTTCCAAAAGAGCAATTGTCATTGTATTAAACATCCCAATCGCGCTAACCACCAGCGCCACTACGCCAAAAAGCATCAAAATTATTTTTACCACATTAAAAATCTGATTGGCCTGATCAACTGTGTCTGACAAAGAAGAAACCAGCAAACCTTCCGCCAAAATATTATCTCGGATAGATGCCATTACTGTAGTGTTCTTACATTTAACCTTAACCTGTGAATATTTTTCGATATTTAAATCGGACAAAGTATCTACATGGACATAAGCCATGCTTGTGTCACTTTGGATAGTTCCGATAATCAAAAATTTTTTGTCTGATTTTTTCATATCGTAAGTATCATTCAATCCGTCATCGTATTTTTCATTGGAAGAATTTATTTTTGGAATGTAATAAGTAAACTCCATATCCTTGCCAATAAGATCTTGCGCATCTTTTCCAAGAATTCCCGCCAGGGCTGAAGTAATCACGATTCCATCTTTATTTGCATCATTGATCATTTCTCCTTTTTCAATTTCTACTCCCCCAAGTTTCAAATATCCGGGAGTAGTGCCCAAAATATTCATATCAGCAGATAAGTTATCCACATTTCCTTGCGCCAAAATTTGAAACGCCGGACTAACCTCATCAACACCCTCCATATTTTTAATTTTCTCCACTATTGTTTTATCCAGGGAAACCAACCCAAGATTAGCTTCGCTTATATCCAAAGTCAAAAGCGAATCAGCTGTGGTTATTTTTTCCAGTAATGTTTTTTGTAATCCATATCCCAAAGAAACCAACAATAAAATCGCTCCGATACCAATACTCATTCCGAGAATAGTCAAAAGCGTTCTTGAGGTTCGCGCTCGAAACATTCGAATCGAAAGCTTGAAAATGTCAGAAAATTTCATCATAAATATTTTTTACTCTCGCGTATATTTCAAAAGCATAATCACTTCCACTTCCCGCACAATTTTATCGGCAGTATTTTTATACATCCCCAATCCGCCAAGCTTGACAGGAAGATCCATTTTTTCGGACAAACCGAACCCGTCAATTTTATTTTCCATTCTGAGCTTTAGTAAGGATTGAAGTCTTGTGTACAATTTTTCATCAAATTTCAAATCAAAGTTTTCAGTCAAATATTTCGCCATAAACAAATGATGTTTCTCTATATTTTCTTCATCATTGAGAATTTCTGTTGCCTCTAAAATGGAATGTATTCTGGACGCAAACTTACGAGCGCGCTGTTTGTTCCAATTAGCACCTCCCTTTTCAAATTCCAAATCCAATCCTTTTTCAAACGCACTCAAATCAATATTATGGAAAAGTAATTCTTTTAAATAATTTTCCGCCAAATTCAATTGGGATTCGGTAAGTTCGGAAAGTACGTGATCCAATAATTGTTTCGCCTTAAACGGAATCAATAAAACTCCCAACTGCTGCGGATTCAAATTCTTAAATGTCCTCATCAAAATTTTCATTTCAACAGGGATTTGATAATCAGGCTCATCATCTTTTTTCTTTGCCACCTCAATTGGGCGCTTCTCCTTATTCACTTCTTCCCGCACAATCCTTCCGTCTTTCATATGGATAATCCGATCGGCAAAATGGAGATGTTCCGGATTATGGGTCACGAGAATAATTGTTTTTTTGTCTATCTCATTCAATTCTTTTAAAATTCTCAACACATTTTCCGCTGATTCACTATCAAGATTTCCCACCGGTTCATCTGCCAAAATAATTTGCGGATTATTGATCAGCGACCGCGCAATAGAAACCCGCTGTTTCTGTCCTCCGGAAAGTTCATTGGGAAATTTCGTCGCCTGTTCAGCGATAGAAAAACGTTGCAACAGTTTCATCCCATCTTTTTCTCTGATTTTTTTTGCAACTCCCGAAAAAGACTTCGGCAAGCAGACATTGCCGATAATACTGAGCGACGGAACCAAGTAAAAAGCTTGAAAAACCATTCCGATATTATTCCGATGCAAATTAACTCTTTCTTTCTTATTCATCTCTGCTAATTTTTTTCCTTCAATAAAAACATCTCCGTAGGTAGGAGCTTGCAATCCGGAAATTGAATACAAAAGCGTAGACTTTCCACAACCGGAAGGTCCGAAAATAATTACGTATTCCTGCGGATATATTTCAACATTGGCATCTTCCAATGATCTTACCTCGTTGGATTTCCCTTGATTATATATCACCCGCAAATCTTTTGTTTTTATTATAGGCTCTTTCATTTTTATTTTTATATCTCACGACTTGCGTATCCGTTTTTTTCGATATTTTTCAAAAAATCAAAACAATATCGGATGTATTATACCACAATTTTTAAAAAAGATAAAAAAACACAATCACAAGAGCCAGAATTGTGCGATACCAAAAAAACACTCGGTAACTGACTTTTTCCACAAACTTAAGCAAAAAATTTATCGCCGCCATTCCGCTTATAGCCGAAAAGACAATTCCCAAAAACATCGGGATATTAAAATTAGAAATAAAATCTCCAAATTTCAAAATACTTGCCCCGAAAACAATCGGTGCCATCATCAAAAAAGAAAATCTAGCCGCTTCAACCCTCCCCAATCCTCTCATCAAGCCGGCTGTTATTGTAATTCCGCTGCGGGAAGTTCCTGGGATTACTGCCAGCATCTGGAAAAATCCGATAAACATTCCGTCAACAAATCCAATCTCTTTGAATTCTCTTTTTTGGGATTTTTTTTTGTCCGCATAAAAAAGAACTCCTCCCCAAAAAAATAGATTGAAAGCCACCAACAGCTGATTGCGAAAAATCGTTTCTGCAATATTTTCCAAAAAAAATCCCGCCAAAACCCCCGGAATCGTAGCGGCTGCCAATATCCAAAGCGTCTGAAAATTATAATCGCCTTCTTTAGGTTTATTCTTGTTGCGATCAAAAGCTAAACAGATAATTTTCATCCAATCGCGCCAAAAATAAATCGTTACCGCCAAAAGCGTTCCGAAATGCAGCGACACATCAAAATACAGCCCCGGATCCTTCCAACCAAAAAGTTCAGGGATAACAATCAAGTGCCCGGAAGAAGAAATTGGAAGAAATTCACTGGCACCTTGAATTATTCCCAAAAAAACAGATTGGAATATATCAACCATATTGTCTATATATGCATTATTTTAAATTTTAAACAATGACACGAAAACCCGCAAAATCCGAAAGCAAATTCAGACTTCCATTTTTTTTATCGACTTGTACAACTCAAGAGATATTTCTTTGTAAATTTTTGGATTTTCATTAAGAAACTGCTTTGCTTTTTCCCTTCCCATTCCTAATTTTTCCGTTCCAAATGAATATGAATTTCCGGATTTCTTGATCACTTCAAATTTAGCGGCAGTATCAAGCAAATCTCCAGATTTTGAAATTCCCTCATTATACATAATATCAAACTCCGTAGTTTTAAAAGGAGGCGCTACTTTGTTTTTCACCACCTTTGCTTTTACTCTATTTCCAACAACATCTTCTCCTTTTTTTATTTGAGCGCTTCGACGCACTTCAATTCGCACGGAAGCATAAAATTTCAAAGCCTGCCCTCCGGTAGTTGTTTCCGGATTTCCAAACATCACTCCGATTTTCATTCTTATCTGATTGATAAAAATAACGATCGTGTTTGATTTAGCAACTATTGGCGTAAGTTTTCGCAAAGCTTGAGACATCAAACGGGCTTGGCGCCCAACATGATGATCACCCATCTCACCCTCAATCTCCGCACGAGGTACGAGAGCCGCCACTGAGTCCACAATTATCACATCAATGGCATTGCTACGCACCAAAGTTTCAACGATGTCCAGGGCTTGTTCTCCTGCGTCAGGTTGCGAAATAAGCAAATCATTTATATTTACTCCGATTTTTTTTGCATATTCCGGATCCATTGCATGCTCGGCATCAATAAATGCCGCTACTCCGCCATCTTTTTGCGCATTAGCCACGATATTAAGAGCCAAAGTTGTTTTTCCTGAAGATTCAGGACCATATATTTCAATTACCCGCCCCCTTGGCACGCCCCCGATTCCCAATGCAATATCCAATGAAACAGAGCCTGTAGAAATAGCTCTCACATCAACTTTTTTGATTTCTCCCAGTTTCATCAACATCCCTTCTCCGAATTTATCCTTTATTTCATCTACAACCTCTTCAATATTTCTTTTTAACTGCCCTGCTTCATTTTTCGGCTTTACTTCTTTTTTCATAAATTTGCGCGTTAGCTTATTAGTGCTGAAATTATAATTATTGCTATTGCTCCAAATCCAATTCGCCACCCTGTTCATTATTGACAACATCCAAATTGAAAACTACATCTTTTATCGGACTTGCGTCCTGACTGAGAGCACCTTTATCCTGGCCGTTTATTTTTATTAAAGTTTCACTTCCTTTTCCGGAGCTGACAACAGCCTCTTTATTTGCTGTAATTTTATGCCATGATCCCGGCTGAAGAACTCCGGTAAAAACAAGTTTTCCGTCCGATTCTATCGAAACCCAAACGGATTCATCTTTTGATCCAACCTCCAAATCAATTTTATCATAAATTTTTACCTCTCCATTCGCTTCTTGCTTGGAATTTTCCCCTCTTTCATCTTGGATAATAATATCAGGATTATCATAATTGGAATAAATTGATAAAGTTTTTATGGTTTCTTTGTCAAATCGATTAACTGCCCGAATCGTCACAATATTTAAACCATTTTGCAAACCGATACCTTCCTTAAATTCTCCTTCATCATTTACTACTACCGGCTGTTCATTAATGAAAACTCTTCCGTCTTTCTCGCTTTTTCCGGCAATATATATCTGACTCCCTTCAACTGTTTCATTATCCAACGGACTACTAACAATTAACCTGGGAGTTGATATGAAACTGTCCAATTCCTTATACAGATAAAAGAAAGCGCCTGATACTAAAATAATAATGACTGCCAATGTAATTATCTTAGGTGTAATAGCAAAAGTAGAAATTGAAAAAGGTTTTCCATCTTTTTCGCTTCCATTATTTTCTCTTTCTCTTTTAATATTATTTTGGATACCTCTTTCTCTCTCGTAAGATTTAATAAGCGGGTTTTCGTTTATTCCCATGAAGTTTGCATAACTTCTCAAAAATCCCTTCACATACACCTGGGCCGGCAACTTGTCATACTCGCCATTTTCCAAATACTGAAGATATTTCGCTTGAATGCGAGTACCTCGCGAAACCTCGCCTAAACTCATTCTTCTTTCCGCCCTAATTTGTCCAAGTCTTTCCCCGAGAGTAAGAGACATCACTTTTTTCCTCGTAAAACCATTCATAATCAGCCTTTTTTATAATATCGCGAATTAATTTATTTTTAATCTATATCTGCCACTTATCAGTTATTTCATCTTCCTTATCATTTCTATTATTATTTTCATTTTCTTCTGAATCAAAAGATTCAACCTCGCCAATAGAAATTGAACTGCCCGCAGTCAATATTTCTCGCGGCTTCGAACCATTGGCAGGTCCAACCACACCATTTTCTTCTAGCATATCCACCAATCGAGCCGCTCTAGTATAGCCCACTCTCAATCTCCTTTGCAATAAAGATGAAGATGCGCGCTTAGATTCAACTACGATTCTTTTTGCTTCTTCGTACAAATCATCACTCTGATCGAAAGATTCCATTGGCGATGCGCTAAAATCAATCTCTTGATGCGAAGATATTCCTTTTCCCAAAGATCCTCCATTTTCCAAACTAGCCTTTCCAAGATCCAGTTCGAGTTCAGGCTCATCATCCTCATTGACAAGATTATCTTTTTGTCTTTTCCAAAATTTAACCACTTTTCGAACTTCTTCTTCCTCAATTAAAACCCCTTGGACTCTTACCGGTTTTGCTGAATCAGAAGATAAAAATAACATATCCCCTCTTCCTAATAATTTTTCCGCCCCGGCCATATCCAAAATTGTTCGAGAATCAATTTGCGTTGCCACCTGCAAAGCGATACGGGTAGTAATATTTGCTTTTATCAATCCGGTTAAAACTTCTACGCTTGGACGCTGAGTTGAAACAATCAAATGAATACCGATTGCTCGCGCCATTTGCGCCAAACGAATAATCGCTCCCTCAACTTCCTTGCCATGAACCGCCATCAAATCAGCCAGTTCGTCAATAATAATGACAATGTATGGAAGTTTTTTCAAATCCTCTTCCACTTCGTTGCCCGTATCAGGATCAATAAATTTTCTCTTTTTTCCTCCGGCAAGTTTCAAGTGGTAAGAATCCAAATCGCGCGATCCGGTATCCTGCAAAAGCCGATAACGCTGTTCCATTTCTCCCAACGCCCATTTCAACACATTAATAACCTTGCTATTTTCCACAATAACATCCGAAAGCAAATGAGGAATTCCGTTATACAAAGAAAGTTCCACTCGCTTAGGATCAACCAGGACCAACCTCAAATCATCCGGCGTATTTTGATAGAGCAATGACATCAAGATAGAATTTATGCAAACGCTTTTTCCTGTTCCTGTTGCCCCAGCGACAAGCAAATGAGGCATTTTTCTCAAATCCTTAAAAACAAATTTTCCTCCGACATTTTTTCCCAGAATAAGGTTCATGGTCGAACTTGAATCCCGAAATAAAACATCTTCCAAGGCATCGCGCATACGCACCGACGCTACCGTTTTATTCGGCACTTCAATTCCAATCAGGGATTTTCCAGGAATAGGAGCTTCAATTCGAATAGGGTGCGCCGCCAAAGCCAATGACAAATCAGCTCCCAAAGAAGTTATCCGGCTCAATTTTACTCCAACTGCCGGGCGGAAACTGTATTGCGTCACGGTTGGACCGACAAGAATATCGCCTTCCTCAACTTCAATTCCAAAATAACTGAAAGTTCTTTTTATTATTTCAGATTTCTTTTCAGTATCTCCCCCTTGCGCCTTTCCCGTGGAAACCTCCAGAATTCCAAGCGGAGGAAGTTGCCAGTTATTTCCAATGGCATGCGCGGAAAATCCCTTTTTTACATTATCTTTTTCCAATCTTGAATATGCAATCCCCGCGTTAAGCTTCTTTTTATCCAATTTTCCCTTTCCATTTTCAATATCGTTTTTTGCATCTTCTTCAGAATTTTCCACAAATTCGATTTTTTTAATATTATTTCCGATATCCTCTTGCTTTTCTCCGACCTCGGGTTTACTTTCAATTACATCTTTCTCTTTTATTTCTTCGTCAATTTTTTTGGCAACATCCTCTTTAGCAAGCAAAGCATCCTCTTTCTGCACCGATTCTTCTTTATTTTCCGGAGAAGAAAATAATTTTTTCCACAAACTCATTAAAGAAAAATTAAAAGCGATGATAATTCCCATCAAAAAAACCGCCGACAAAATCACTACCCCGGCCGCTTCTCCTGTAAATTTAATAAGAACATAGGCAACCGCCATTCCGATATATCCTCCGCCTTCTCCGGCTTTGGCAATCTTGGAAAATTTTTCCGCATCAAAAAAAATATGGAAAAAACCCAGAACGCTAAAAAAAGCCAGGGCTAATCCGACAAGTTTGGTAACATAATAACTGGTTTTTTTTCGCAAAAGCAAAACCACTCCCGCAACTGACAGCACAAAAGGAAATAACCATTTTCCCCAGCCGAATATTGAACCGCCGATCTTATCCAAATAATTTCCCAGAACTCCGGCGCCATCAAAAAATCCAAAAACAAAAAGAATTGCCAGAGAAAACAAAAAAACAGCCGCCACGCTTCGCTTGGCATCCGAATGGATATTAAAATGCATCTTTTCATTTTCGCTTTCTATTTTTGGCTCGTTATCCGAGTTTTTTTTACGTCTTCCCATATACGATTATATTACCACATTATTTTATTTTTGTTGAGAAATCTTTTCTGTTTTTTTTATCTGAATTAAAAATAAACAATCCACACTCTTAATAATGATATCATATCATTTATTTCCTCTTCCGCCAAATAAACTTATCCACAACCTTTGCAATAAAAAAATTCCCCGATTTGCATCGGGGAATTTTGAAAATATATAAGATATGTTTTTTAGCGCTTCGCCCACTGCGGAGAACGTCTGGCTTTTTTGAGTCCCGGCTTCTTTCTTTCCACCTTTCTTGAATCTCTGGTTAAAAATCCTTCCGCCTTGAGAGTTTTTTTCAAATCTTCATCAAAAACAACCAAAGCCCTGGCAATTCCCAATCGGGTAGCTTCCGCTTGGCTGTTATTTCCTCCACCTTTAACTAAAACTGAAATTTTCACCTTATTCTGAAAACCGGAAGACTTAAGTGGAGCAAGAAAAATATTCTGCAAAGAAGCCAGCGCAAAGTAATCTCTCATTTTCTTTTCATTCACAATCAAATCACTGTCTCCGGCCTTGTCTTTCATATATATTCTCACTTGAGCAACAGCCGCCTTTCTTCTTCCGACAGCATAAAAATATTTGTCCGCTTTCGCGTCAACTTTTTTTTCTTTCGCAACCTTCTCAATTGTTGCTTTTTCTTCTATTTCTTGTTCCTTAATAGCCATATTTTATATCTTAAGTCTAAATATTTTATTTATTTATGCTCAATCTCTATCTTGTGTCCGTGTTGGTCATTTTTATATACAAAAAGACGCTTCAACCTTTTAGCGCGCAATTTATTTTTTGAAAGCATTCCATGAACAGCAGAATTTATCAATTTAGTAGAATCCTTTTTCAATTGATCTTTGAAATTTATGGAAGTGATTCCACCAGGATAACCGCTGAAATGATGATAAACTTTCCCTTCCGGTTTATTTCCGGTAACCAAAACCTTATCTGAATTTATCACCACAACAAAATCTCCGCCATCAACATTTGGCGTAAAATCAACTTTATTCTTACCGCTCAAAACAAGGGCGATTTCAGTAGCCAATCTTCCCAACACTTTCCCGCTTGCATTAAACAAATGATATTTCCTTTCCATAAATTTTTTTCAATTACACAAATTCAATTACTGCCATCTTGGCGCTATCGCTTTTTCTGGGTTGCAACTTTACAACTCTGGTATAGCCACTATTCCTTGCTTCAAATTTCTGGCAAAAACTTCCGGATAATTTTCGAACTGCCATAACAGGAATTACAATCCTCAAATCCCGTAAAATTGCAACTTTTTTGATTGAATCTTTTTTTGCAACTTTTGCCTTATTGATAATCGGATCGATAAGGGATTTTATTTCTTTTGCTTTCGCCTCGGTAGTTGTAATTTTTTCATTCATTACCAAACTTCCAAGAATCGTTCGGAGCAACGCCCGTCTTTGACTTCTTACCCGACCAAATTTTCTTCCAGCTTTCTTATGTTTCATGATTATATAAATCCCTAATTTACTCGAATTTTTCACTAATATCTGTGATAATTCGGGATTAAATCAGAGTTGATTCGCAATTTACACCGCTATTTTTTATGTCTCAATGTCAACCCATAACCTCCGATAACCTTCTTTACTTCTTTTACACCCTTTTCTCCCATTCCTTCCAATTCCTTGAAATCATCTTCGGTAAATTTCAAAATATCACTTACTTTTGAAATTTTATTCTGTTGCAAAACATTAAGAGTTCTGGTTGATATATTTTTCAAATCTTCAATCTTGATTTTTTTCGGATCTTCCACTTCTTCTTTTTCCTCTTCTGCGACAATTTCCACCTCTGCAATCTTCTCTACTTTCTCAATATCATCTCCTATGCCTATTTCGGAAAGTGCGGCAAATTGTTCCATCAAAATTTTATTCGCCTTAAGAAAAGCTTCTTCCGGAGTCAAACTTCCATCGGTAATAATTTCCAATGTAATCTTATCGAAATCAGTTCTCTTTCCTACGCGCATATTTTCAACTTCATAATTCACTCTTTTTATCGGAGTATAAATCGCATCGAGAGTAATCACGCCTATTTCTTTTTCATCTTTTTCTGTTTGCTCTACTGGAACATAACCAATACCTTTGCCAACCTCAATTTCCATATCCAATTCAGCATCTTTAGATGTAAGGTTTGCCAATATTTGATCACCATTGATAACTTCAACATTAGAAGAACACTTTATCATCTTAGCAGTTACTTCTCCTTCTCCCTTATGTTTCACGGAAACTTTCACCGGTTCATCAGAAAACATTTTAAATCGAACCAATTTTAAATTAAGAATAATTTGTACAACATCTTCCATCACTCCGTCGATAGTCGAAAATTCATGGGAAACGCCTTTTATTTTCAACGATGTGGCAGCCGCTCCATCCAAAGAGGAAAGAAGCACTCTTCGCAATGAATTGCCGAGAGTTGTTCCATATCCGGGATAGCATCCTTCGATAACGAATTTTCCGCTATTATCACCTGTGTGAACATATTTAGGTTTTTTTGGGATAGATATTGTTTGCATTTCTTATGTTTTATTGATTGTCCGGCATATCAATTGCCGAAACATCAATTTAAATTATTTATAATTAATATCTGGACGCTCCTAATTCTTGAATCAGATACAATTAACCTCTCCTGCCAGTTTCTATCGGGAATAATATTCAACTACCATTTGGGGATCAACACCTATTTCAATTTCATCCCGTTTCGGCATAGCAACTATTTTTCCTTCCATCTTCGCTTCATCAAATGAAATCCAGGAAGGAAAATCTTTCTTATTTTTCAAAATTTCCGACTGTTTTTTGAAATATTCATTTTCTTTCTTTGAATCGCGGATGGAAATCACATCATCGATATCCACCTTAAATGATGAAATATCAACCTTTTTTCCATTTACATTAAACAGTCCGTGATTTACCAACTGCCGGGATTGCTTTCGTGAACTTCCGAATCCCATTCGATAAACAACGTTATCCAAACGCAATTCCAAACGAGCCATCAAAAGATCTCCGGTAATTCCTTGGCGCTTGTCCGATTCCTTGAAATGCTTTCTGAATTGCCTTTCCAAAACGCCGTAAATTCTCTTGATTTTCTGCTTCATTGCCAGTTGTTTTCCATATTCACTTTGTCCTCGAGAAAATTTCTTTCCATGCACTCCGGGAGCATAATTTTTTCTTACAATTGCGCATTTCAAACCGGCGCAACGATCACCTTTAAGAAAAAGCTTTTCTCCTGCTCTACGACATTTTCGACAACTTGCGTTTGTATCTCTAGCCATAATTATTTTACGTTATATTTCGTTATAATCGCTCAATCTATTTTAACCGTATTTTTTTAACGATTGCAACTTTGGAGCGATCTTAACATTTCATTAGGTTTTCTCCGATGTAGACTTTCTTCCGCTTCCCATCGTTCGACGGGTATTTCCTCTTACTGTTCTAGTATTGGTCTTGGTTCGCTGTCCGCGGGATGGTAATCCTTTTTGATGCCTAAGACCTCGATAACATCCAATCTCCTTAAGTCTTTTAATATTCATTTTAACCTGATGTTTCAATTCTCCTTCTACGCGGTATTTCTTTTCAATTTCTTCTTTCAGATTATTCACTTCCTCGGGGGTTAAATCCTTTGTTCTTGTATCCTTATTGATTTCCAGAGAATTCAAAATCTTAACGCTGGTTGAGCGTCCCACTCCGAAAATATATGTAAGGGAAATTTCTATTCTTTTATCATCGGGAATATTAATTCCAGCTATTCTTGCCATAATTATTTTACGTTATATTCATTAAACTCTTCTTGGCTTCTTTGCCCGGCATCCATTGTGAGGAATCGGGGTAGTATCTTTTATCTGAGTAATTTCAAATCCATTATTTGCCAATCCGCGAATAGAAGCTTCTCTTCCGCCGCCAACTCCGTTTACGAAAACCGCCAATTCGCGCACTCCATACTTTTTCACCTTTTCGGCAACGTCAGCCGCCACTTGAGTAGCTGCATACGGGGTCGATTTTTTTGCACCCTTAAATCCTAACAACCCGGAACTGGACCAGCCCAAAGAGGCTCCGTTGATATCAGAAACTGTAATGATAGTGTTATTATAAGTGCATCGCACATTCGCTCTTCCCTTGGAAACTTGACGCTTCCCTTTCTTGATCTTTTTCCCGGATATTTCAGCCGCGCCAGTTGCTTCTGTTTGCACATTTTCAGTTTTTTTAATTTCCTCTGCCATATATATTATTAAAATTTTTCAATTTTTAATTCGTAATTTTCAAACAAACATTGCTTATTTCCCACTCATCGTTTAGAAATTAGAAATTAGAAATTAGAAATTATCTTTACTATCCTTGTCTTTGTTTGTGCTTTGGAACATCGCAAATAACATAAAGCTTTCCTCTACGCTTAACGATTTTACACTTGGCACATATTTTTTTTACTGATGCTCGAACTTTCATATTTTATCGTAAAAACAATTATAAACGCTGTGTTATTCTTCCTCGAGTCAAATCATACGGGCTCATTTCCAGTAAAACTTTATCTCCTGGAAGCAAGCGGATATAATTAACTCTCATACGTCCTGAAATATGAGCTAAAACTTCATGGCCATTGTCCAATTTCACCTTGAAAGTAGTGCTTGGCAAAGTTTCCAGAACAATCCCTTCGAGTTTTATTAATTCTTTACTCATAACAACACAAAAATAGAGGAGCTACTCATAGGCTAAACATTCCTAATTCCTGAAGCTCAAAATAATGCCTCTATTTGAAACCTTCTATTAAATTTTCTATTAACGGACGTACACCCATCCTACACAATCAGTATTTATTTGTCAATAGCCTGGTTGAAATGAACGTATTTTATCCGGATATTTTCAAATTATTTTTAATTCTTTCCATAAGTTTTGTGTAAAATTTCAAATTATGCATTGAAATTAGGCGCATTGCCAGCGGATCGCCTGATCGGAAAACATGGTGCAAATAAGCTCGCGAATGGTTTTTGCACAATTGGCAATCACATTCTTTCTCTATTGGATTAAAATCATCTTTAAATTTGGAGTTTGAAATATTGATCGTTTCGTAAAAATCTCCATTCAAGTCATTGCTTTTCCACAAAAATATTCTTCCGTGACGCGCCTCTCTAGTTGGAATTACGCAGTCAAACATATCCCAGCCAAATTGTACCGAACGAACAATATCCTCTGGCGTTCCAATTCCCAAGGCAAACCGCAATGAATTTTCGGGAATAAGATCGGCTGTATATTCCAAAACTTCCGCCAAAAAATTGCCCTCACTATCAACATGTCGCGCACCAAATCCATATCCATCCCATCGCATAGCCGGTCCGCCTTCTTCGGAAAGCCCGATTTCAATCAATTCCTCAACGCATTTTTTCCTCAAATCCAAATATTCACCACCTTGAATAACGCAAAAAATCAAAGGCCTGTTTTCTTTTTCAATTTTTCTTTCTTTGATTTGTTTTTTGTACTCTATCATACACCTTCTTGCCCAAGCCAAAGTCCGCTCGACAGCCGCTTCAATTTTTTCTTTCGTATAACTGTTCGGGGGCGGATCATCCAGACAAACCATCATATCCACTCCCAAATCAAACTGAATCTGAATCGCTTTTTCCGGAGTAATATAATGTTTTTTCCCACTGAGAGGCGACCGGAATTCCGCTCCATCATCCGTAATTTTCCCCATCTTCGGATTTTTGTGAATCAAGGAAAAAACTTGATATCCGCCAGAATCCGAAAGCAAAGGTCCATTCCAATTCATAAATTTATGGATACCGCCGCTTCTCTTGATCAAATCCATTTCCGGACGCAAAAAAAGATGGTACGTATTAACCACCATCGGAACAACTCCCGCTTCTTCCAAATCTTTTCCACTGAGAGATTTGACAAACCCGCGCGTTGCATCCGGCATAAAAAACGGGGCTTCCAATTCCCCGCTTTTTGTTTGAATTTTTTTTATCCTGGCTTTTCCCCGTCGAAAAAGATTCATATTTTTTATCAGAATATCTAATTTTTTTCTCCCACAACCTTATATCCATCAGAGGAAATACTACTATCATCTTCCAATTCAGAATTTTTTTCCCTGAATTCTTTAATTATATCCGCACCGGTAAACAGGTCTTTCGCCTTAAGTGTAGTTTTTCCCAAAAGAGCAACCGCCATTCCCACTTGATTGACCTGCGGAACAACTGAAATTTTGAAACTTACGCTTTTTGACTGATTAAGAACGCCTGTTCCGGCATCAATTTTCCCCGGTTTCCAAACAATTTCATTGGTTCTATTGTTATATTCCACATTCTCGTCCTTCGGAAAAATTTCTTCCTTCCATTTTGCCCCGGTCGGAAGCGAAGCAATAGCCGAAACATCTCCAATATCATTGGAAATATTGGAAATTGTCCATTGGATAACATACTCGGTTTCCTGCCCTACCACGGGAGGAATCGGACCGGAAGTTTTGATATCGGAATTATTATAATAACTTCCAACTCCCAAAATAACTTTTGAATTCATTTTCACAATCGCCCGGCTCGTACTTTCATTAATTCCAACCGCCGGATATGTCACGTCAGGACTGTCTATTTTTGCAACTGATTCAATTGAAAAATTTTTATCTCCACTTCCGTTGACATCAATTTTTTCTTTTACCGGAATAGAGAAACTTATTGTTTCACCTTGATTTGGATCAATTTTCGCCAATTGGGGAAAATCTGAAGCTTTCCATGAAATTTCCTTTTTATCAGCATCATAAGAACCCTTGCCTCCCAAATTCAATTTTGAAAAATCCAGAACAGGAGAATCTATTTTCACCGTTAAAATCAAATCCCGAAGTCCGATATCTCCGTCATTGCGATAGCTTATTTCATATTTCAAGCTTTCTCCAGGATTAACATTCAAAGATTTTTGTCCATTTACTGTTTGCGAAATAGAAAGCGGCAATGCGACTATTTTGGAAACTGCTTCCCGGCTTTCATAAACAAGCAATTCCCTGTCTTGCCTCGATTGCCCGATAACCGCTTTTATTGACTTCACATCACCTCTTGAACCTCGAATAATTCCGCTTATCTTAACTTCTCCTTTTTGACCCGGAGCCAATCCTCCGATATTCCAAGTACCACTTCCTTCGAAAATTGGAACGCTCGAATCGCCAATTTCAAACCCGTCGGGAAAATAAACCTTAAGTTTCAAATTATCAAATGAAACAGTGCTGGTATTTTGATACGCAATAATATATTCAACTTTATTTTCACTAAGAACTTCCCTGGGGGCATCAATAGAAACCTCTACCGCAGAAGTCTTCACATCCAGTCCTTTTTGACCATCAGACTGGAACGAACTGCTGAAATTGGACGGAACATACTTAAGAGAAGCTTTTATTATTAACGTATAATTGATTGGCGCGTAAAATCTTCCCTGAATTTCAACAGACCCTTCACTTTTGGATTTTATTTTTCCTAATTTAATCCGGCTATTATTTTCACCCTCGGACTCAAAATTGGAATTTCCCTCAGGCTTGAAATTTTCCGGATAACTGATAGCAAGTTCCGCGTTATTAAGGTCGGCGCGATTGTTATTTTTGTATTTTATTTTGTATTTTATTATCTCAGCGCTGTTTATTTCCACCGGACCTTCCACTTCCACTATCACCCGATCCTCGCTGAAGGCTGTTTGGCTATATCTGAAAACTCCATAAGCAATCGCTCCCAATAAAAATAACACGCCAAGAACCATTCCAAAAAGTTTGATAATCCTAAGCGTCTCATCGTCCAGCCAACTAGCTATCCGATTCCATTTTCTTTCGCCAGATGATTGAAAATTATTTTCTGCCAAACCCTTGTTTTCTCCAAAAAATTCCTTATTATCAATTTCTGTGTTAGGGTCGTTTATTTTTTCGTTTAAATTATCTAGTGACATTTTGTTTTTTTATTTTTAACTGTACTTATTTTACTAAAAAATTTTACATTTAACAAGAAACATGAAGTTATCCGGAAATCCATTGATGGAATAAGCTGCTTATTTTTTCCAATTCGATTATTTTTTCTTTTTCTATTTTTAATTTTGCCAAAGATTCCAGACTGCTTGAAGAAAAAATCCGCATCGCCTTGATAGCGCTATCGCTCACTTGGATTTTCTCCGCCACTTTTTGTCCGCACTCGGCGCAGACAATTCCTCCATGGCGCGCGCTGAAAAAATTTCCTCCGGGAGCTATTTTTTCTTGGCACAAAGCGCATCTGCCTACCTCAATCCCATATCCCGTTAAAGAAAAAAATTGGTACAAAAATCCCTGACTGGCTACGCGAAAAAACAACGGATCATCCTCTGTCTGAATTTTATCCAGCAAATTCAAGTATCTCAAAAACAAATAAAAAATATCTTCGTCTTTTTGTTCATCATCAATCAAGCGGCCAGCTATCCTGAATACTTCGAAAACCTTTTCCAGCAATTTCAATTCATTTTTAATATTGGAAAAATTTTTCTCCGCAATTGCCGATTTTATTTTCCCCATTCCTTTGTTGCGCGCAATTAAAACATCAACCAGATTGAAATTCTCCAATTGTCCGGCGAGCCTGGCTTGCATTTTTCGCACACCCTTGGCAAGGGTGCGGATTTTTCCCTGCTCCAAAGTATAAATAACATAAATCCGATCGGTTTCCCCGACATCATATTTTCCCAAAACAATTCCTGTGTATTTGTATTCCATAAAATCATTTTAACATACTAACATCTCAATATTCTATTATCATAGCATTATTTTCCCCTCTCCCTCTGGGAGAGGGTTGGGGTGAGGGTTCTTAGAAAAATATTATAAAATTTCCAAAAAATAAAAAAGGCTCAACTTCACATTACGTGAAGCCAAGCCTCGACACCTCCTTTGAAAAAATTTAAAAAAGAAGTCTCTCCACGCCGGAAAGCACGAAAATCGAACCAAAAACCGCCGTGAATCCGGAGGATATCTCCCTCGAAAGAATCTCAATCTCCGGAGTAAAAAACGGCCAATGATATCCCGCCAGAAATGCGAGAACCATCACCACGAGCATAATAATCCCCCACGTTGTTCTATTCATTCCTTCTACTCCTTATTTTTTTGTTGTGAAGATAGGATCTTATCTGTAAATTCCGATTTGGATTTTTTCGCCGTCCAGATCGAATTCTTTTTGCAGGTCTGTTTTTTTCAATTTTTCCGCAGACAGTTTGTCTGCCAGCACTTCTTTAGTTATCAAAGAACCAAATTTTTCAAAAACATCCAACGCTCCAGAATAGCACACTTCGATGCGGTTGTCAACCTCATATCCCGCCTCTTTTCGCATTTCCTGGATGAACCGTATGATTTCACGGGCTTGGCCTTCGAGAATTAATTCCGGAGTTAATTCAGTATTTAATTCAACTTTTTTCTCCATGCCTGTTTTAACAACAACTTTTTTAACATTCACCTCTTCCTCCATAATTTCCATAAAGCCTTCTTGCGTTTCATAGCCCGTGATTATTAATTCAGATAATGGTTGCCGAACTTTAAGACTGTTCTTTGCGCGCAATTGCAACGCTTCAGTGATAATGCTTCTGGTGTTATGCATTTTTTCATTTAGATCTTCGTCAATCAAGCTTTCATCCGCCACTGGAAAATCAGCCAAATGTACGGATTCGCCATTAGTTAAATTCTTATAAATCTCTTCCGCAATAAAAGGCGTAAATGGCGCCATAACTTTAGACAATTCCACCAAAACATAATGCAAAGTTTGATAAGCACCATTTTTATCACTATCATCCTCGCTTTTCCAAAACCTTTTGCGCGATCGGCGAATATACCAGTTGGACAACTCATCAATGAAATCCATCATCGGCTTGGTGGCATTTGGCAAATCATAAGCCACCATATTCTCATCTACAGTTTTAATTAGTTTATGCAATTTTGATATAATCCACTTATCTAAAAGATTTGCGGCTTCTGTTTTTTCCTTCTCACTTTTTGGCGACCAATTATCCACATTGGCATACATTACAAGAAAGCCATAACTATTCCACAGAGTTCCTAGTTTTCTCTGAATATCAGAAACATCTTTATCAATCAAGGCAAAATCATCACCATTTAGCAATGGAGAATTTAGCAATAAATATCGCAAAGCATCAGCACTGTATTGATCTAACAATATATTTGGATCTGTATAATTTCCTAGAGACTTCGACATTTTTTTGCCATCAGATCCAGCGATTGTGCCTGTCACGATAACATTTTTAAAAGCCTCTTTTCCAAAAATTCCAACAGATATTGCATGTAAATAATAAAACCAAGCCCGCACTTGACCGACATATTCCGAGATGAAATCTCCGGGAAAATTAGCTTCAAATTTTTCTTTATTTTCAAACGGATAATGAAATTGAGCAAAAGGCATTGAGCCTGATTCAAACCAGCAATCCATAACCTTCTCGATTCTCTTCATTTCCACACCATCAATTTCAAATGTCACGCTATCCACATATGGCAAATGATAATCTTCTAATTCTTTTCCGGAAAGCTCTTTGAGTTCGCCATAGCTTCCAATAACTTTTGTCACCACCGTTCCGTCAGATTTTGTCCCGCGCCAAACCGGAATTGGTGTCGCCCAAAAACGATCCCGACTCAAGTTCCAGTCCGGAGCAGTCTCCATAATATTTTTGAATCTCTTCTCTTTGAAATGCGCCGGAAACCAATTAATGTTTTCATTCTCGGTCAACATCTCCTTTCGTTGTCCATCAATATCCATAAACCAACTTGGATGCGCCCGATACATCAGTTTCGTTGCACACCGATGACAATGAGGATAATCATGTTGAATATAATCAATCTTCAAAACTTCTCCCTCAGCTGTTAGTGTCTTAGCAATTTCTTTATTTGTTTCCCAAACATTCTGACCTTGCCATCTGCCGGAAAGATAATTTCCATTTTCATCCGTAGCCATAATCCACGGAATATTATTTTTCTTACTTAATTCGTAATCTTCTTCGCCATAAGCTGGGGCTTCATGCGCTATACCGGTTCCACCATCCTCATGCACAAAATCCGCATGCCAAATTTTAAAAGCGTTTCCTTTGTTTATTTCTACATCAAATAGTGGTTCATAACTTTTTCCAACCAGCTTTTCTCCATCATAAGTAGCTAATTTTTTGTATTCCAAGGGTTCATGCTTTTCATTGGTCATAATCTTCTCAATTAATGATTCCGCCATGATTAGTATTTCTCCGTTGTATTCTACTTCGGCATACTTTATTGCTTTATTCAAAGCGATAGCGCTATTCGCCGGCAATGTCCAAGGAGTAGTTGTCCAAGCTAGTAAATATTTATTTTCCTCGCCCTCAAGCTTGAATTTTACATAGACCGATGGATCAGTGACAATCTTGTAGCTATCATCCATAGATACTTCAGCCTTAGAAATCGGCGTAGCACATCGCGTACAATACATCAAAACTTTTTCACCTTCGTAAATTTTGCCTTTCTCATACAATTGCTTGAATGCCCACCACACACTTTCCATATATTCTTTGTCCATGGTTTTATAGGCATTTTTAAATTCAACCCAACGGCCGATTCGTTCAATTGTATCTTCCCACAGCGAACCGCCTTGCACCATTTCACTGCGGCAAGTTTGAATATATTTTTCCAAGCCGATCTTGGGAATATCCCTCTTATCTTTGATGCCTAATTTTTTTTCTACCAAATTTTCTGCCGGCAAACCATGGCAATCCCAACCCCAGCGTCTTTCAACTCGCTTACCTTTCATAGTCCAATAGCGCGGCACTGCGTCTTTCACGATCGAAGAAAGTAATGTTCCATAGTGCGGCACACCCGTAATAAAAGGAGGTCCATCATAAAAAACATAAGCATCTTTTCCCTCTCTTTGTTCCACTGACTTTTTAAAAGTTTCGTCTTCTCTCCAAAAACTAATAATTTCTTTTTCCATCTCTGAATATTTTTTTCTTGGATCAACCTTTTTAAACATAAATAAATTATTTCAATGATTTATACACTTCGAGCGTTTCACGGGCGCATTTTTCCCAATTAAAATCTTTCGCCCTCTCAAGTCCGCGTTGTTTGTATTTTTCCCTCAAATTCTCATTTTGTGAAAACTCCCAAATCGCTTCCGCTATTTCATTGACATCCAGTGGATTGACCAAAAGTGCCGCGTCGCCGGCAATTTCCGGAATTGAAGAAACATTAGAAACAATTGCTGGAGTTCCGGTGGCAAATGCTTCCAGAATCGTCATTCCGAATCCTTCATATAATGACGGCATCACAAAAAATTCAGCTCCGGAAAACAAGGGCACAAGTTCGTCTCCGATAATATAACCGGTATAAACAATATCTCGGGCAATTCCCAAATCCTTGGCGATTTGCAAATATTCTCTTGAAAGCCACCCTCTTTTTCCTGCCAGCACCAATTGATATTTGAATTTTTTTCCGTCCGTCTGCTTGTTTTTCAACAAACTCTTTTCTTTGAATTTTGCAAATGCCTGCAAGAGCCTGGTAATGTTTTTACTTGGTTCAAGAGTTCCCAGAAATAAAATATATTTTCTTTTAATTCCATAACGATCCAAAACTTTTTTCGCATTAATATCCGGAATTTCAAAAAACCTCCGGTCCAGCCCGCTGTAAATAACCTCTATTTTTTCATCCTTTGTTTTGAAAACCGACTGCAAATCTTTTTTCATCGACTGTGAAACTGCGATAATCTTGTCCGCCTTGCTTTCCATCAGATTATACACCGCCTTGTCCCGACTTCTGGAGATAGCAGAAAAACAACCCGGAATTTTATATACTCCCAAATCATTAAACGTCACTACGGTCTTTCCTTTGTACCCCAAAGGAATCCGGCTGGAAGGCGAAGTTGAATGCAAAACATCCAATTTTTCTTTTTGCAAAGTAGCTGTTCCCAAAATTTCACTATATGCTCCAGGCAAATATTTTTTGTAATCGGAAAAAGGATAAAACTTTATTTTCACATTTGGTCGGGTGAATTTCTTCACATCTTTTTCTCTGACGCGAAAATCAAAAAACAAAACGTATTCATTTTCGCGATCAATTTCCAGAAGATGGCGAATCAGTTGAAAAGTATAATGTCCGACCCCGATTGCGTCGCCTTTTTCCGGATTTAAAATTGTTCTTGCGTCAATTCCAATTCTCATAATTTTATATGTCTTATTTGTCCTATTTGTCCTATTTTCACATTGATTCGGGCGCGCTCACTCCAATCAATCTCAGCGCTTCTGATAGCACTATTTTAACAGCTTTTATCAGCTCTTGTCTAGCCAAAGAAAGTTCGGCATTATCCGCATCATTTACTTTGCACACCGCATAAAAAGAATGAAATTTATCCGCCAAACCGACGGCATAATGCGGCAATTTGTGCACTTCGTATGTCCGGGATATTTCCTTGATCAATTCCGGAAACTTTTCCAGCTCCCGCATCAAACTCATTTCTTTTTCATGCGCAAGAAGCGACAATTCCACTCTTTCTTTGTTTTTATTACGCTCGCCCGCTTCATCATCTTCCGCTTTCTTCAAAATAGAACAAATCCGCGCGTGCGCGTATTGGACATAAAATACCGGATTTTTTTCACTGCGCTCCAGCGCCAAATTCAAATCAAAATTAATATGACTCGTTGGGGAATAGGAAGTAAAAATAAATCTGACTGCGTCTTTTCCAACCTCCTCCAAAAGATCATCAAGCGCAAAATATATCCCTTTTCTCTTTGACATTTTTATTTCTTTTCCATCCTTAATAACGCGCACAATTTGTGTCATAATCAAATCCAATTTTTTTCCTTCGTGCAGAAAATTTTCCACAAAAGATTTCACTACCTCTGCTTGTTTGTGATGGTCCGCTCCCTGGATATTTATCAGTTTGTCAAAACCTCTTTCGATTTTATTTTTATGGTACGCGAAATCAGTCGCCGAATAAGTTTTAAAACCGTTCGATTTAATCAGGACCCTGTCCTTGTCATCACCAAATTCAGTTGATTTGAACCAAACCGCCCCGTCTTTTTCATATATCAAATTTTTTTCACGGAGCATTTGAACAATTTCATCGACTTTTCCACTTGTATGCAAGCTTTTTTCCGAAAACCAGCCGTCAAAATCCACTCCCAAACCTTCACAAGTCGGCTTGATAAATTTTTCCAAAATCACATTCGCTCCCCAGTTTCCAACTTCCATCGGATCATTCATTTCTTTGTCTTTTTGCAAAGCCAAATCATCCACATAATCCCCCCGATATTGAGCTTGCTCGTCTTTCAAAATAGAATGTCCCAGCATCAAAACTTGATTGCCAAAATCATTCACATAATATTCCTTTTTGACTTGATGATTGCTTTTTTTCAAAACATTCGCCAGCGCGTCGCCCAGCGGTCCTCCTCTGGCGTTTCCCAAATGAATCGGTCCGGTCGGATTAGCACTAACAAATTCGATTAAAAATTTTTTATTTTCTCCAACATTGCTATTTCCATATTCTTCTTTTTTCTCATTTATTTCTTTTACTTTATTTTGAAAATATTCTGGAGATAAATAAAAATTGATATATCCAGGAGCAACGATTTCTATTTTGTCTATGAAATCGAAGCTCAGTTTTGATTTTATAATTTCAGCGATTTGAATAGGATTTTTTTTCAATCTGCCTGCCAAAACCATCGCGACATTCGTCGAATAATCCCCGAATTTCTCATCTTTCGGATAATCCACCGCAAAACCAACCTGCTCCAATCCGAACAAATCTTTTACTAATTTTTGGATAATTTTTTCCAGTTCTTTTTTCATATTTTCATCCTACCGCATAAACAAAAAAAAATAAAGCGGACCGTTTCCAGGGGGTCCGCTTTATCGGATAAAACTATCCGCGTCCTGCGATTACTTTTTCAATTTTATTCCAAAACTGCGAAACATCCGAAAAACTATTGCTTCACGCATGAATAATAAGTTCTATAATCAACAGCCGGGCCTATTGGTTTAGCTAAAAAACCTGATGGACAGACACATGTATTAGAAACACAAGTTGCCGGTGATGCAACTGCGGAACAAGATGCGTTAGTCGAATCATTAAACGAAGTGCATATCCCATACAAACCTCCCGTCATATATGTAGCGCCTGAATCATCCACCTCACACACGACCGTTCCGTCGGCGTTGACCGTCCGGATGCTTTGTCCGACAGGACAGGTTCCAATTACCCTGTTTTGAGTATTCGTTATTGCCTTGCAATTATTCCCTGCCGCATCGCAATATTGATTCGATTGCATCTTAGCATTGGTTCTTATGTTCCCAACCACATCCAATTTCTGGGTCGGAGCTACTGTCCCGATTCCCACATTCCCATTTGCCACAATCAAACCATTAGCCCATGTTCCGGAAGCATTCAGAACCAGATTTCCACCTTTTGATTGTCCGGTGTTTCCTGTATTGATTGGTGCTCCGATGTTTCCTCCCGGAGGAGCAGCTGCCGGATCTGTCCAAGCGCTAACTATTGCCATTCCTCCTCCAAGTAAAAGACCAAGAACCAGGGAGAAAGAAAGCCATTTGATATTTTGAATTAAACTATTTCTGGAAGATTTTTTTGTTGTTTTCATTTTGCTTGATTTAGATAATAAAAAAATTATATTTTATCTTTATTTATTTTTACGGCGCTACTTCTCTCCAGGAACTATCAATACAGGTATTAACCTCGCATAATACGCCGCACAAAGCCGGGCAAGATCCGTTGTTTGCGCCATCATCACATCCCTCTCCGGCACTCACAATTCCATCCCCGCAAACTATCGGAAGCACACTCACATTAACTGTTCTTGTTTCAGTTTTTCCGCCCTGGGAAATCCTCACCTGCGCCGTTCCAGTAGACGCATAAGTACAATCATATGATTTACTAGTGTCTGTTGTGGTATAGGAAACATCATAAACTCCATCGCTTTCATTACAATTAAATTCATACGTAATATCGCCGGCGGTTGTTGAAGTATCCTCTCTGGAAGCTGTGAGGGTTGAGGTCAGTGATGAGCATCCGACGCAAGAATTCGGGGAAGCGGATAGGTTAACATTCAAAACTTTTGGCGCTTCGAAGCCAGCACCGGAAAAATCAATCCATCCCAATTCATCCGACCAAGCAAAACCGGAAAAAGTATTCGTCGAAGGATCTATGGAAACTCCGTAAGAAGATCCGTCTTGTGCTGTTCCGCTCAAGCTGATCCACCCTAGCCATCCGCCAGAATTTCCTGCCGCATTGGCGGCTGCAATTTGCTCAAGCCTCGCCCAGCCTTCTACATTATTTCCAACCCTCCTGGAACTGCAAGCCCCGGAAGGACATCCTCCCAATCGAGAAGCGTCAAACGTAACATATCCCAGGCCGGAACCGGAATCATCTCCTCCACTCCAAGCTTCTCCGGACAATTCACCATCAGTCATTGGAATATTAACGCCATAATCAACCGCTCCGGAATTATTAGTATTATTCATACTGAGCCATCTGACATTAGTGCTAGTTCCATCTCCCGGAAAAACTCCATCTGCTTCCGTACCGCCACCCCAAAGCCATCCAATAGCATTATCATTGACCCCCGCCTTTATCTTGGTCGCACCAACCACGGCAAACACCGCGATAAACACAAGTAACAATATAATCCTTTTTTTCATTTTTGTTTTTTGCTTATTTTTTAGAAATAATATTAAGAATTTGGCATTGCAAATGAGTTTTTTATTTTCAATATTTCAAAATATTCCACTCGAAAACTCTTAAATTAATTAATGCAACCCAAAATACTCAACAAAAATTACACATCAAGACAGATAGCATAGCAAGTTCCGGAAGATGCATATAAACTGCACGTACAGCTATTCGTTCCGCTAGGAATAGAATAATCGAGACTATTATTATGGGCATTTCCTGTAGGATTCATAGTGCATCCCGTACGCAAATCTCCCGCCTCGCAGGATGCGGTACAATTTCCACCGCAAGTTCTGGTGTAGCTACCGAAAATTCCCCCCATCGCCGTTATCGCCTTACAATTCGCCCCGTTCTGGTCGCAATATGCACTGGCTCCGACTTGACCTTCGACATCTAATTTTAACGTTCCATCCGGAGCGTTGTCTCCAATTCCGACACTACCGGTATTTTGTATCCTCATGACTTCCGTGTCATCCGCTTTATAGAAACGCGCTATTTCAACTCTGGAATTCCCACCGCCATAAACCAACAAAGGAGTTACGGCATTGCTAGACCTTATGTGTAATTTTGAAGAAGGCGTTGCCGTCCCAATCCCCACATTCCCGCTTGCCACAATCAAACCATTAGCCCATGTTCCGGAAGCGTTCAGGACCAAATTTCCACCTTTTGATTGTCCGGTGTTTCCTGTATTGATTGGTGCTCCGATGTTTCCTCCCGGAGGAGCAGCTGCCGGATCTGTCCAAGCGCTAACTATTGCCATTCCTCCTCCAAGTAAAAGACCAAGAACCAGGGAGAAAGAAAGCCATTTGATATTTTGAATCAAACTATTTCTGGAAGATTTTTTTGTTGTTTTCATTTTTTATTTTAGTTATATAAAATTACTTTGCCTTTTCGTTTAATGCGGATTGAATTTCCTCTGAAGATAAGAAGGAAGCTTCATCCTCTGGAACTTTTTCTTCAAGTGCGGCCTGGATTTCTTCGGGAGATGATAAAGAACTTGTATCTTCAATGGAAACTTTCTCCTCAAGTGCGGCTTGAATTTCTTCCACACTTGGAAGTTTTTGTTTTTCCTCATTGCCATTCTCTGAAACATTCACTGTTTGCCCGGGAACGGTCACAGCTCGATTTTTATTCAAAAAAGAAAAGGCGAGAAGTCCGGCAATAATCCAAATTAACACAACCAGAACGATAACTATTATTTTTTTTTCTTTTGAAATTTCCATTTGTTTTTGTAAAATTTATGAAAGTTGACTAAGCTATTTTTTAATTATACAATAATTTAATTATATTGCAATAAGCTGATATAATGAACTGTGCATAAATTTTAAAAAATATATTTTGCATTTAAAAACTGAAATGAAAGCACTGGCATACAACAAAAAAGCGGGTTTTGATTATACTTTTATTGATAAATATGAGGCTGGTTTGGTTTTGAGCGGACAAGAAGTGAAATCCATCAAAACCGGGCACCTCAGCCTCAAAGGAAGTTTCGTTACAATCAAGGCATTTGAATTATACTTGACTAATGCCTTTATACCGCCATACCCTTTTGCCGGACAATTGAAAAATTACGATCCTAGCCGCTCCCGCAAACTACTCGTTAAAAAATCAGAAATAAAAAGGCTGATTGGAAAAGTCCGCACGGAAGGCTTGACATTAGTGCCGATTCGAGTCTATACTAGGAAAAGACTAATCAAGCTGGAATTCGCTCTAGCTCGCGGAAAAAAGAAATTCGATAAACGAGCGGACATAGCAAAAAAAGAAGCCTCCAGGAGAATAGCTAGAAATTTAAAAACCCCGAGAAATTTCTGAGTTTTTAATTTTTAATTTAAAATTTTAAATTTTCAAACAATTTTCAATGATTCAATTTCAAAATTAAGAAATTGGAAATTGTTTAGAAATTGGAAATTAAAAATTCCAAAAAAACGGGGCTGCTTAGCTTCGACAGATTGCACTTTAAAAAATAAGCAAGTCGACCATTCATAATACACGTCGTAAAAATGTTTATGGAAGATATTTAAGTGCAAACTTTATATCAAAGGTAAAAGCAACTTTCGCAAGAAATTTCGCTTTTGCTTCCGCTATTGCCTAATATAGGCCGATAGCCATCAAGCTATTGATTCCTAATAAATAGATCTTGGTGCCAACCATTAGGATAGCCGGCAACAATTATCTTTGGTTGTTTTCGGCAAAATTCTCAAAGACGGGCTCTCGGTGTTTTGTTTGTTTTCCAGCCGAAAGTCCGTACCGCCTTCGGGCGGAAATAAACAAGATAAACTTGTAGAATATTTTTTAAAATCAACTCTGGACATGGGTGCAATTCCCATCAGCTCCACGTAAATTAGCAATTGGATTATTATAGGCTGCAGCTTTTTAGGCTTTCAGTTCTATAAACTAATAAGCTAAGAAAGTTAATTTCTAAAAAGCTAAAAAATGCGAAGAAGATTCAAACCAAGAAAACAGCAAGTCTATGAAAAACCCCGCTATCGCGTAAACGAGCGCATCAGAATTCCCCGCGTTTCCGTTATCGATGAAGCCGGACAGTATCTGGGAGAAATGTCCAGTCTTGAAGCTTTGGATATCGCGCGCTCAAAAGAAATGGACTTGGTTGAGGTATCCCCCAACACGCGCCCGCCGGTATGCAAAATAATGGATTATGGAAAATTTCAGTACGCCCAAGCAAAAAAGAACAAATCCCAGTCGGTCCAAAAGAAAACTGAAACAAAAGGAGTCCGTATCGGAGTTCGAACTGACACGCACGACCTGGATTTCAAAAAGAAACAGACGGAAAAATTTCTCTCCAAAGGAAATAAAGTAAAGATAGAAATAAGACTCAGGGGAAGAGAAAAAGCCCACCAAGATTTAGCCAGAAGAAATTTGAAAGATTTTGCCAATAGCATCGAAACTCCCCACAAAATCGAAGAGGATGCAAAAAGGTTTCCCGGGGGATTTAATATATTAATTGCGCCCGAATAAATTTTGAATTATGAATTCAGAATACTAGATACTTAAATTCTTAATTCTACAAACATATGCCTAAACTGAAAACCAAGAAATCAATCATCAAAAAAGTTCGCATCACAAAAAACAAGAAAGTGATCAAGCGCCACACCAAGCAAAATCACGGAAACAGCAAAGAAACAGGAAAATTCCGTCGGCACAAAAGAAGCGACCAAAGATTATTTAAAACTGACGAAAAGAATATATTAAAAGCAATAATCAACTAGCGAGTAGCGCAGAGCAAATAACGCAAAAGTGGGAGTATCTATAATTTTGCGTTCTGCGCTCCACGTTTCACGTTTTACAAAAAATACCATGACTAGAATAAAAAGAGGAGTAGCCGCCTCAAAGAGAAGAAAGAATGTATTAAAAATGACCAAGGGTTTCCGCTGGAGAAGAAAAACCAATTTCAGAGCCGCCAAAGAAGCTATTCTGAAAGCCGGAAAATATGCCTACCGAGACAGACGCACCAAAAAAAGAACTATGCGCCGATTGTGGATCATCCGATTGAACAATGCCGTAAGATTGCTTGGACTTAAATACAGCGAATTCATCAACATCCAAACCAAGAAAAAAAACGAGCTTGATAGAAAAGTACTCTCCCAGCTGGCCATGGAAAATCCGACCGTATTCGAAAGACTGGTCGAAGGATTAAAAAAATAAATCATCTTCAAGAAACAAAAAACGCTCCGAAAAATCGGGGCGTTTTTTTAAGTAAAATTCTACATCGAGACAAAGATTAACTTTCTTTTTTATTATTTTTCCAAAAAAACCAAACTGCGCCTAGACCCAAAATAATTCCAATCAAATCAATGCCGGTATCGGAAATTTTTCCTTCGCGTCCGAATATGAAAGTTTGATGGAATTCATCAGAAAAAGCGTACGCGAGAGAAAAAAATCCTGCCAGAAAAAACAATTTTTTCTTGGAATAATACCTTCGCAACAAATTCACGAAAAGCAATGCCAGCACAAAATATTCAAAAACATGAGCGCCTTTTCGCTCTGCATAAAACCAAATATCCGGACTGGAATTCTTGACTCCTCCAGGGACGGAAGAAAAAAGAAAAATAATTCCCAGCCACAACAAAAGCGGAAAATAATTTTGAAAAAAAAATTTCATTTATTTGAAGTATTTATTTGCGATTTCCTTAATCAAGCGAAACAATGCGTAAAAAGGAAGCCAGACCCAGAGGATTTTTTTTAAAAAATCATCAATAACTTGGTTTGTATTCATTGGCATATTTTTTTCAAATTTAAAATTAATTCACTGTTCATTACTTATTGTTCATTGCTCACTGTTCATTGCTCACTGTATATCATAAATCACATCTTTTTTTTCCACCACAATTTTCCAATTCTTTTTTTCGGCAATACTTTTCAAATTATGATTCGGATTAAAAGCAATCGGATTATCCACCAATTCCAAAAAACTTGCATCTGACTCCGCATCCCCCAGCCCGTATGACCCATCCAGCGTAAGATTATTTTCAAAAACATATTGCCGCACAACTTGTCCCTTATCCATTGTCGGTTCAAATTCCATCTTGCCCGTATAATAACCGTTTTCATCAAGCTCATACATGCTTCCAAAAACTTTGTCAAAATTTAAATGTTCCCGGTTAAATTCTTCCACAATTTCAATTGGAGATCCGGAAATTGCAATAATGCAAAAATTTTCCGCTCGCAATTTCTTAATCAAATTTTCCGCAAAAACATATGTTCGATTTTTGTGAAACGGCACCACGATATTGCTGGCATGAGCAACATCTTCCCTTTTTTTCCCGACAATGTGCTTGTTATACAAATCAACCAGTTTTAAACGATATTCTTCATATGTCCCTTCGTGTTCCAGCCATCCGGTATACAAACGTGTCAAATCCTCCCGAACATCGCGCGGAAAAACTTTCATCCACACCAATTCATTAATAAGCTCAAAATGCAAATTTTTTCGGAAGATTGTTCCGTCGATATCAAAAATAGCAATTTTCTTTTTTTTGTTTTTCATTTAGCTTTCCTTTTTTCCACTCGACAAGCTCCTGCACCCCCAAAGCCGTTTTTTAAACAATTCCACAGATTCTCTTTTGCAAAAATCCACTTTCTTTGGGGGAACTTGAAGCGCGTCCGGTAAGAAAAATAAATTACCTATTATTCCTTTCCATCTGTTCCGCAAGAAGCATGCTCAAAATAAACAGCATACACAGCAAACAAAATCGCCACCATCGCCCACTGAGTTCCAGCTAGTCCGATAATTTGTTCCATTCCGGAAGCAAAAACAACTGCTCCTAATACCAAAGCTACTACTGATATCCAGAAAGCGCCTGTTTGCATAGATTTCATATTTTTCATTATTCTTCACCTTCCTTTCTATTCTTATTTTGTTTTTTATCTTAAACACCTTAATTTTAGCATATTAGCCCGATTCCGCACAACGATTCAACGCTAAATTCAAGAAATAACTGCAACATTTCTTGTAATAAATATAAACAAAAAGCTATCTGGCTAATTATGTACAATCACAGGCGTTCCGATTTCCGCCCAATTATATACCTTCTCCGCCGAACCGACCCCCAATCTCACGCAACCATGGGAAACCGGTATTCCTAAATGATTCGCCCCCTCCTTATATCCTCCCGGCCATTCCGGAAGTTCATGAATTCCGAATTTACCGCTAGGAACAATCGCCATCCAATAAGGCATAAATAACCCGTATGTTTTTGACCATGGGCGGGGATGCTTGTTTTGAATTTGGTATGATCCTTCCGGAGTATCCATCCCCTTTTTTCCCGATGAAATCAAAAATGCATCCAAAACTTTTCCGTTCTCAAAAATAGTCATCACCTGGCTTTTCAAATTGACATCAATCATTTTTCCTTCCTTGATTTGGGCAGCGGCATATTTTTTTGCCTGCGCCAAGCGCTGTGAGAAATCATTACTCCATTGCACAGGCTTTGGCGGCAAAGTTTCAAAAGAGGTTTCATAAATTTTTTGTGAAAAATCCTTCTCTTTTTTGTGTTTTATATATACATTTATTTTATATTGCTGTCCTTTTTTATATTCATTGCCAAAAACCAATTTCACCCTTTTTCCAGAAGAATCAATCGTATAAGAAATTTCTTCCAAAGGATCCGTTTCAAATTTAAGCTGATAATCAGCCAAAGAATTGTCAAAAATCGCCAAAATTGGATCCTCGATATCAATAATAACGTCTTTTTGATTTTGAGCCGGATAAAAATTTTCAAGTTTCGGATATTTTTTTACATCAAAAATAAGAGAAAAATCATTCTCGACCATCATTATATTTTTTCCGCCCTTTATGTTTATTTTATAATTTTCTCCAGGAGTCCAAATCGAATGCGGAATGATGGTCAACCTTTTCCCGGAATTGCTCCACGAAAAATCAACGGCAGTTTTTGGCAAAATTTCAATTTTTTCATTAACCAATCCGGCAATCATCGAATCAGAAAAATCCACAACCACACTTTCATCTTCATGCAAATTTTCAGATTTTTCCAAATAAGCCGAAGTGGAAAAAACTCTCGGATATGCTTGTACACTGAAAAAGCCACCCGAAATTCCAAGAATCGCGATCAATATTGCCAAAGTAATGCTTATGTGATGTTTTTTTATTTTTCTTGCCGGCATTTTTTTAATACTTTTACATATTATTCTCCCAAATAAGCTTGCGCATTTCTTCCCAGACCTCAGGATGATTTTTTTCCATTTTAAGCCAATACCACCATTCCGCCCCCCAGAGATATATCTGCGGAAAACCGCTACTTTTGGCATATCCGACAATCTCCCGAAGTTTTTTTTCATTCATAGAACCAAATTGCTCCTCCAAACTTTTGTGGACTGTCCATCCGGAAACCCACGGCTCCGCCTGAAGCTCGATAACGACAGCATTTTCTTGATTGGCAAATTTTCGAATCAACCATTGCTTCGCCAAAAAAAATCTCGGACCGAGCGGATAAACATAATAACCCCAGCCTTGTCTGTAAATATTCCGATACATTGTTGTTCCAAAAATATCCGCGCGGCTGGATGCCGCAATCCAAGAACTCAATTCTCCGCTATCCGTCACAATGATTTGCTTTCCGGGATCATTTTTTCTGACAATTTCTATTTCCCGATCCAGCATATTCGGATCAATTGTCGGAGATGGACAATCTCCGAAGGCCAAAAAAGGCTCGTTTTCCACCTGCCAATATTTAACTGCCGGATGATTTTTGTATCTTTGCGTAACATCGCCGACAAATTGCAAGATTTCACTATTTTTCATTTCAACATTATTTCTCAATTCATCATTATTTTCTCCAATCCATTTCGGAATAAAACATTCCGGCCAGCGGGGAACTTTCTGTCCAACTACTAAAATTATTTCCGCATTCCTTTTTGCCGCTTCATCAAGTTGCCAATCAATATCTGAAAAATCATACACGTCTTTTTCTTTTTCAACCAAATCCCAATAAATCGGAATGCGAATTTTGCGAATTCCCAAATCATCCAAAAGCGCCAGATAATTTTTCTTCCAATCCAAACCAATATCTTGCGAATACCGGCTGGAAAAAGTAATTCCCAGCTCGGATTTCTTCTCTGCCTTTCCGGCAGGAAAATTAAAATATGCCAAAAGCAAAATAGTAATATACAAAATTACCAAAATAAAAACTGCAAGATACCTGAATATTTTTTTTACCATCTCCATAGTTTATAATTTATATGCTTTATTATCCGTAAATTTAAATTTAAATTGAAACAAAAACCAATCCAACCGCAATAATCGCAATCGCTCCGATTTTTTGCGCCCAATCCCAAAAATATAACTTTTCCTCAAAAATATGGTTGTACTTCAACGAGGCCAGCGCCGCCAATGCCAAAACAAAAACAAACTGAATGCTTCCAAGAGCATTGACCAAAGAAGCGCTACTAAGCGAAATAGCCAGGTTGATCAGTACCGAAGAACTCCCTCCGAAAATTTTATTAAGAATAAATATGGCAATTGTTCCAATTTTTTTCTTTCGGACATTTTTCTTTTTTTCCCCGCCCTTGAATGAAGAAATAATATCTTTTCGAAAAAAAGGAAAAGTCATCAGACTCAAACCCCCGATAAAAAGACCTATTCTGGTCCAAATAAACCCATTTAAAAAACCGCCGGATTTATACACATAGTCAAACAAAAGATAAGCGATTGCAAAAAATATTCCGCTCAAAAGCGAATATGAAAAACCCTTAAAAATTTTTACCGATCGAATCGGCAAATCAAAAGAAACCAAAAATCCGCCCGCAACCAAAAAAATTATCCCGATTAAAATACGACCGGATGGTTGCTGCCTGAACAAAAAACCGACCAGCAAAGTAACAATCGGAATGATAGATCCAATCAAAGGAGCCACGCGGGAAATTTCATTTTCTTTTACCGCTCGATAATAAAAAAGTAAAGCGTAAATAAACACAATTCCGCTAAAAAAAGAAACTGCCAATATTCCAATTCCTGGCCAAAACATTCCCCAAGGAGCCAAAACCAAAGAAACAAGACTGAGTATGGCAACATAAAAAGAATATACCGCCGGCTGCGGGATTCTCTTTTTTAAAAGAATTTTATCAATAATATAGGAAACTGCCAGAAAAAAATACGCAACAATGGAAAGCAAGATCCAATTCATATTTGTTTTTGTTTTTTATTTTCGATTAAACCATTTTTAACTTGCAAGCGATACTACAATCTAAGCATAATCATAATAACATATTTATTCTAAAAATGCTCCGACAGAGTCGGAGCATTCAGCATTAAATATCAAAAATATCCGGACGAATCATTAAAGCAAATTAAGCTGACCGAAAAGAGTTAGCACCATTAAAGGAACCAGTGCCAACAAAACAGCAAAATTGACTTCATTCTGTCCATCCTCTTCTTTTTTTCTTTTCTCGCAATGAGCACATTTTTCGCGTTTTTCTACTTTTTTTGTTTCCATTTTTTTTCTCCCCCAGAGAACAAGTTAATTATTACAACAACCTTATTAATATAGCCTAATCTACAAGATTTCCTCACCTCACCCTTCTATTATACACCTTTTTCAACCAAAAGTCAATCTTTTTATTTTTTTCCTTTCGTTTGATTTTTTGAAATTCTTTTTGGAAACGACTGGTCTGCCCAACTCCCTCTCAAGTTCTTTTCTGGCATTGCCAGCTATCTTTCCGCCCCTATTGGCATCTTGTTTTAATTTTAACACTCCTTCTGAATTTTCCGTCCGATGAATTTCGGTCGTCGACAAATTGTCGATAACTCAATTTCACTTTCATCTTTTACTCTAACTTTCATTCGATACCAGTAATCATTTGGATTTACACTGTCAGTTAAAGCTAAAATTACATCAACAACCGAAAACCACCATTCATTTTTGTAAATAGTTTTACGAATTTCTTTTTTTTGGAAAATGGCGATTTTTGTTGTTGTATTTTTTTTATCCATTTATTTTAAATTTGTTATAGGCATATTTATTTTCCGTTTTTTAATTTGTTTACCTATGGGATTATTATATAATATTTTACAGGCCTTAGAAAGTTTTATTTCATTCTTTTTCTAGCATTTTCAACTATCTTTCCACTTCTATAAACAATTTATCCTCTATTAGATAGAGTGCGTTTTGTTAATATACTCTTTACCATATTCTGATAAAAGTATGTTCTTTAGGAACTTTGACACCAGGCTGCAAATTGAGCTACCATAACATTATTATACCTACATCTTATGGATATCGTCAGAAAAAAAAAGTTGCCTCAAGAAAAACCAAAAAACTTTAACGCTTTTACTCCCAAAAAAAGTGTCCGCTTTCAATATCCCTCAGATGATGACAACCACTTTGTGCCTCAGAAATCAGAACCAATCAAAAAAGAAAAACGGAAGAAAGGATCAGTCCTAAAAAAAATATTCTTCACTCTTTTTTTTCTTGCCCTGCTAATTTCTATTCCTGTTTATTTTTCCTGGAAAATAAATTCAATAGGACAAAAAATAACCCTGTCGTCAAATGACAGTGGAAAATCATCAAACGAAAGCCCTCTTCTTCCGCTTTCTTCCTTACTTTCCAGTCAAGAAAAAATCACCTTAGAAGGAGAAAATGATGGAAGAATAAATATTCTGATGCTTGGAATTGCAGGGGAAAACAAGCCGGGGAAAAATCTTACTGACACTATTATAATCATGAGCATCAACACGACTACCAAAAAAATCGGGCTTCTTTCACTTCCGCGCGACCTCTACGCAAACATTCCAAAAACAACAAAATACACGAAAATAAACTCTGTTTACCAATATGGATTAGACAATGACCAAGGAATAACGCCTATAAAAGAAACTGTTGAAAACATTACCGGACTCAACATCCTCTATTTCCTGGTTGTCGATTTTGAAGGTTTTGAAAAAATAATTGACAATCTTGGGGGAATTAACGTTAATGTTGAAAGGGATATTTATGATACTAGATATCCTGGACCGAATTATAGCTATGAAACATTTGAAATAAAAAAAGGTCTGCAAAAAATTGACGGTGCCACCGCCCTCAAATACGCGCGCGAACGCCACAATGACCCAGAGGGAGATTTCGGACGAGCCAAACGACAACAGCAAGTCATCCAGGCTGTCAAAAACAAAGCATTCTCCCTAAAAACATTCTTCAATTTCATCACCATTAATAACCTACTAGATACATTAGGAGGCCACGTAAAAACAAATATACAATTAGATGAAATAAAAAGTTTCATCGAACTTAGTCGACAAGTGGATACTCAGAATATTTCCACCACGGTGGTGGATGCTTGGAAAAAAGACAGTTTACTCAAAGTTTCTCACGTTTTTTATGGAGATACCCGAGCCTTCATCCTGGTTCCAAGAGCTGGAAATTATAGCGAAATTCAAGAATTATCCTCTAATATTTTCAATCTCGATTTTGCCGCCAAAAAGAACGAGGCGATAATAAAAGAAGAGGCAAAAATTGCCATTATAAACGCTAGCAATGAAACCGCACTCGCTCAAAAAATAGTCGGATTATTGCAAGACAAAATCAAACTAGGAACTGTTTCAATTATTAAAAATCCAACCAAAGAAAAAATCTCTACCACTTCAGTTTTTGATGCAACAGGAAGATCGAAACCATTCACTCTTAATGAAATCGCCAAAAAACTTCCAGCTACCATATCTGACAGTAAAAATGCTATACTAAATAACATTGAATTGGAGGATTATGATTTCATAATAACACTGGGCGATGATCTAATCCCACTCTATTCATTCGAAGAAGACTCTGTCGAAGACATTCAGGATTCTAATATTGATCAAATGTATCTGGATCTATTTGAACAAAAATAACAAAACCTAATATTAAAAATATATGTTGCTAATCATCGGACTAGGGAATCCTGGAAAAGAATACGAAAAAACCCGGCACAATGCAGGGTTTATCCTGCTGGATAAATTACAAGAAAAATGGAATTTTCCGCAGTTTAAAATAGAAAAAAAATTCAACGCAGAAATTTCAACCGAAACTCAAAATGGAAAAAGGATAATTCTCGCCAAACCGCAAACATTTATGAATCTATCCGGAGAATCAGTGCAAAAATTGATGAATTTTTACAAATTAACTCCCCAGGAAATAATCATCATTCATGACGACTTGGACATTCTCCTAGGAACGTTCAAAATAGCAACCAACTCTTCTTCGGCCGGACACAACGGAGTACAAAATATTATTGAAAAAATCGGCACTCAAGAACTCAGAAGATTTAGGATCGGATTAGGAGCAGAAACAACCAACACTCCCAACTGCCGATTAGGTGCTCACGATTTCGTCCTTGGAAAACTTTCCGACCAAGAAACAGAAAAAATCACAGCTCTCATTCCTGAAATTGAACAGAAAATATTTTCCTAGATTCAATTTAATCGACAGAGCAGATAATATCTAAAACTCGCGCGATTTTCTAAAAAACACTCCTTATTTTTTCCACAATCCGTGAATATTGCAATACTCCCTAACTTCTTCAATTTCTTCCTTATTAATCGCAAATTCAGCCTCAGGAGCATTGCCAGACCTAAGATATTTTCGACAACTTTTTCCATCTTTGGTTATCACTTCAATCCACTGAATATAATGAGTTTCTTCCATTGGATGCGCCACTTCTCCTACTTTCACCACAACTCCCTCCCCATTCACTTCAATTACGGGAACGTGTTTTTCCATTCCTTGATCTTGTGTTTTTGCCTCCAAAAGTTCCATTGGCTGGTTGCAACAAACCAATTCTCCGCCTCCAACATTAACCACCTCCACGATATTTCCGCAGACATTGCATTTATAGATCTGATTTTTCAATGATACGTTTGCCATAGTTTTGCATAACTTGGTATTCTTGCTCAAGAAACCAAAGTTAAAAGTTAAAAGTTAAAATTTACATTTATTACTACCCACTTGCACAAAATAAATTCTAATTCCCTATTTTTTCTTCCATTTTTGTGTCCTGCAAATAAAGCGGCAATGCAACCAAGCTTACCAAAAGTTGGATAACCCTGCTCAAAATCACCACAGAAATCGCGGCGCTTGATGGCACTCCGAAAATACCAAAAAATGCGATATACGCCCATTCTTTCACTCCAATATTTCCAACACTTATTGGAACGGAAGAAATAATGCTAATGAAAAAAATTACACTTAAATAGTTAAGTACTCCGATATTAATTCCGACAGCCGCAAACAATACATAATTACAAAATGCCAATCCGACAAAAGAGAAACCAGTTGCCCAAATCATTGAGAAAAAAATTATTTTAAAATTTCGATACTCAGACAATTCTTCAAAATGTTTGGAAATAACTTTCGGTAAAAAACCAGAAATCCTTTGAACAAATTTGGATGGATAAAAATATGCCAAGCCAGCGACAATAAGAAGCACTACTCCTACTCCATAAATAAAATAATTCCAAATTGCAAATTTCTCCATCACCCCCAAATTAAACAATCCAAAAACCACACCCAAAATCATCGCAGTTAAAAGTCCGCTCACTCTATCAAAAACCACCGATGAAGCACTGGAATGGATTTTTTTTTCCGCGCGTCCCAACGCCACGACGCGATATGTATCCCCTCCCACAAAAGAAGGAAAAAAATTATTCAGAAATATTCCGAGAACATATGTCTTAACAAAAAAATAAAATGGCTGTGAAAATCCCTTAAAATTAGCCAGTATTTTCCATTTATAAGAAGAAATAAGTATTCCCACTACGTACAATATCACAAACAGCAAAAGAAAATAAAAATTAACCCCAATCAAATATCCCAAAACTTCTTTCCAATTAACAGAAAAAATCAACCAGCCGACCAAAATCAAGCTTACTATAATTTTAACTATATTCTTTGATCTTTTTGACATAATTTAATAAAAAATGAGTATTCTTAGATTAATTTCCAAAAATATAATTTTTTATAAAAATTTTTGGTGGGAACCATGGAAAATTGATACATTTTATCCAGTGATATTATCGGAATCATCTTTCCATTAGAACTATAAAGTTCGTGACCTGGCCCCGGAAATTTTTATAAAAAATTATATTTTTGGAAAACGAAAAATAATCAACCAACATTTCTGTACAAATTCACATACTGCTTTGCCACTTTTTCCCAACTCATCTTCTCGGCAATTTTTCGACTCTCGCGCCCCATCTGTTCTCTCAATTCTTTATTGGAAATTATTTTTTCCAGTTTTTCCGCCAAATCTCGAGCATCTTTCATCTTCACGATAGAACCATTGACACCATCTCTGACTAATTCATCCGCTCCGCCGGTATTGGTCGCAACAATTGGCAAACCACTGGAAAGCGCCTCCAGCATCGCATTACTCATCCCTTCATTGAGTGACGGCAAAACAAAAATATCCGCTTTTTGATAATAAGAAAAAGTTTTCTCCCGCGGAACTCTCCCAAGAAACTTCACTTTTTTTTCCAATCCAAGATTTTTTGTTTTATTTTCCAAATCATTTTTCGCATCACCTTCTCCCATAATTTCCAAAAAAATATTGGGAAATTTTTCTTTCAACAAATCTACCGCCTCAATCAAATAATCAATTCCCTTGCGGGTAGTCACCCTTGTCGCTCCTACTGTCAAATAAATTTTCCCCTCTTCCTTTATCAGAGTATCCGCCTTAAATTCATCGATATCTATTCCATTATAAATCACGCCAATCTCTTGTTTGCTATCCGTTTTATGCGCCAAATTTTTAAGTCCCTTGCTATTTGCAACAACCGCCACAGATTTATTCCAAATATGTTTAATAAAAAAGGATATTGTCTTGTAAATAAATCCGAATCGATCACTGTACCCAGGAACATCGCTTCCCCGCAAAGAAATAATATACGGTATTTTATACCGCAACCAAAGCGCCCAAGAAATCGCCCCACAAGGAACCGTAAAAAAAGAATGTGTCACGTCATACCTATTTTTTTTAACTAATTTATTGGCAAAGAAAAACGCTTTCCAGGCATACACAATAAGCTCTTTTTGCGACTGGAAATGCAAATTGTGCTTATTTTTTCCAATCGGCAAGCGATGGATGCGCACATTCTTTCCGGCATTTTCCAAATGATAATCTCCGTCAATAGAAGAAGTAATCAAATCCACTTCCAAGCTGTCATTTTTCGTATATTCGCGCAAAATGAAAAAAGTGGCATTCGCCGCCCCTCCTCCCAAAGGAGGATATTCATAATTAAAAAAGAGTATTTTCATTTTTTCATATTTCTTCATTTTTCGAAAAACATCAACCGATACAAGAAACTACTGTCGTTTAATAGACTTTATCACATAATTCATTCTTCCGTGATTTTTGTAATAATTTTTCACCATAATATCTGCAAGAAGTCCCGAAACAAAAAGCTGGACGCCGACCAAAATCATAAACAATCCTACAAGTGGCCATATTTTGTCGGAAAGCTCAGCTCCAAAAAATATTTTTTCAACCAGCATCCAAATTAAAATTACAACACCGGAAAACGAAAGGAATGCTCCGCTTCCCCCGAAAAGATGCAACGGACGACTGGAATATTTCCTCCAAAACCAAACCGAAATCATATCAACAATTCCCTTTACTCCTCGTTTCCAGTTATATTTTGTCACTCCCGCTACTCGCGGATGGTGATTCACTTTCACTTCTCCCACCTTCCAACCATCCAACTCCAATATCGCTGGAATAAAACGATGCATTTCCCCAAACAAATCAATTGTCTTGAGCGCTTCAGCCCGGTATACCTTCAACGAGCATCCGCTATCATGAATATTATCATGAATAAGAATTTTTCGAAGAATATTTGCCGCCCTGGAAGACAAATGCTTGCTCAGGGAATCTTTTCTTTGCCAGCGCCATCCGGAAACCACATCATACCCTTCCTTCATCTTATCTAGCAGTTTTGAAATATCATCCGGATCATTTTGCAAATCACCATCCATTGTCACGATCAATTCTCCCTGCGCCGCTTTGAAACCAGCATCGAAAGCCGCAGTCTGTCCAAAATTTTTCCGTTGCTCGATCAAGACCAATGGGGATAAATTTTTGCATTTTTCCACAGTTGCATCATTTGATCCGTCATCCACAAAAATAATTTCAAAGCTGCGTCCCAATTTTTTGCATGCCGCCAATATCTTTTCATGCAATTTCTCAACATTGCCCTCTTCATTATACAAAGGCACCACTACTGAAATATCCAATTTTTCCAATTCCTGGTTAGGCATATAATTTTATAAATATTTATTATCAATTTCACTTTTTATTATACCTTAAATAAAAGATGGCTACAATACAGGCTGTTTATTGACATAATCGCCCTTTTTGCGTAATCTTAACGAGATATGAAGCGACACATCATAATCCACTATAATGAAATCGCCCTCAAAGGAGGAAATCGCAAATATTTTGAAACTATCTTAGTCCAAAATATCCGAGATTTTCTGCAACGGGACTTTCCGCAGATGGAATTTGAAACCAAAAATCTCTTTGGACGCATTTTGGTTTCCACTCCAACAAGCATTGACACTGAAACGGAAAATAAAATAACCGGAATTCTAAAACTGGTTTTTGGAATTGCCAATTTTTCTTTTGCTTGGAATTTTTCTCGAGATCTGGAAGAAATCCAAAAAAATATCTGGGAAATCGTCAAAAAAGAAAAACTCGAAAAAAAATTGAAAACATTCAGAATAAGCACTCGCCGATCAGATAAAAACTTCCCCTTTACCTCAAACCAAATCAACCAGCAAATCGGAAGCTATATATTCCTGAAACTCGAAAAAAAATTCCCAAAAATAAAAGTGAGTCTGAAAAATCAGGATCTTAATTGTTTTATTGAAATAACCGAAAAAACATCTTTTGTATATTTTAAAAAAATAAAAGGAAGCGGAGGAATTCCTGTTTCAGCCTCCGGAAAAGCTTTAGCACTTCTTTCCGGAGGAATTGATTCTCCGGTTGCCGCCCATTTTGGAATGAAAAGAGGAGTAAAAATCGATTTTATCCATTTTCATTCTATGCCGTTTGTTTCTCCGGCATCAGTGGAAAAAGTCAAAAAGCTGGCAAAAATCACCGCAAAATTCCAGCTTAATTCGAAAATATTCCTCATTCCATTCGGAGAAATTCAAAAAGAGATAGTAATTAATGTTCCGGAAAAATTGCGAGTGATTTTTTATCGCCGCCTGATGTTTCAAATAGCCGAATCTTTAGCAAAAAAAGAGAGGTATTTGGCGCTCTATACAGGAGAATCAGTCGCTCAAGTTGCTTCACAAACATTGGAAAATATCAATGCTATCAATGAATCGGTGCAAATTCCAATTTTACGACCCCTAATCGGATTTGACAAAGAAGAAATCATCGCCAAGGCTCAAGAAATCGGAACATTTAAAACATCCATTTTACCTCACGAAGATTGTTGTACTCGATTTGTTCCCAAGCACCCGGAAACGCGCGCCAACCTATTTCAAATAAAAGATATTGAAAAAAATCTCTCCATATCAAAATATGTAATATCTGCTTTGCAAAAAATGGAAATTATAAAAATAAAATAATTAAGACTTACACACTTAAAATATTTATCCATTTAAAAAAACAAACTTAAAAAAGCTTGTTTTTTAATATTGAAAAAATTGAATTTTCCTAATAGCTATTTGGATTAATCCACGGTTTTGGAGTTTGAGGAGTGCTATTTTCTTCTTTATTTATATTACTTCGCACTGAACCGACACCTTTTTGAAACGTCTGCAAAACAACCCTCGACATAACCGAAGTAATTACTTCAGGAATACTGTTTGCGGAAGAAATAATATTAAAACTCATAGCTTGACTCTGATCTTTGAGAGATTTCACTGTTGATCCTGGAGTAATTGTCTGCCCTCCGCTTTCAACACCTTTGTATCCTCCTCCAATAATCGCTTTTATTTCCGCTTTTTTTTCTTCTTGTCTTTGCTTTTCCATCATCGCAGACTGAATTTTCAAGGTGTTTCCCATAAGATTACTCTCCCGGAGAGCGCTAAACCGCCTCCAGCCGGCAGTACCGGTCATAGAAACAGTCGGGTCTCCGATAATCTCTTCAATAAAAGAATTCTTTTTTATCGATCCGCCACCACCCAACTGTTTTTTAGCATATTCTGCCAAATAGCGGGAATAATTAAAATCTCCTCCTGCCGGAATATAATTGAGATTTGAATTTTTTCCTCCCATACTTGCAGAAATAAGATCATTCACGTATAAATTAGTATTATCCATGGAGGCTTCAAAAAGATACTCGTCCCAATCTTGAATTATCAACGATCCACTACCGGAAGATCCTGATAATATTGAATCGACTTGATCAATAACCATCTCAGCAGCTGCTTGTTTTCCCGCTCCCAGACCTATGTCCTTGATTTGTTTTTTCAACTCCTCTATCATAATCTGCACGCCATTGGCACCAAAATTCTCACCCCACCAAGAAGCTCTGGCTGACTTTCCTTCGAAAATACCAAAAAAGCAAACAAGAAGAAGAAAAGCGATTGTTTTTATTTTTCTATATTTATTCATTTATTTTTATTTTACAATTCTATAGGAATTTCAGATATCCCCGCGGCTACGAATAAAAGATGCATTTCCTGCACATATTCTTCCGTTAAAGTAATTAGCCCTTGAATTTTTGACAACTGGACAAGCGAAGATATTGGGTCGGCTTGGTCAATCGTCATCTCTCCTTTCATGGAAATAACATAATTTGCCAATTGCATTCCCTTAATATGGTTTTCTAGCAAATTTTCAGGAACCTCTATTTCTCTCAAAGCATCCAGAAAATCTTCGCCTTTTTCCGCCAGATCATTGAAATATTCCTCGCTATCGGGAGAGGCGGAAAGAAAAAGAGAAAACTGAGAAACAAAATCAAGAGAAAATTTCTCTAAATCTTTTTCTTCTGAAATTTGATAAGGAAAACTATCCAACGCCAAATAAGAAACAGCTGTCAAATATTCCAGAGTATCTTCATTCTCTTTTTCTTTCCGTTCATCTTCATCTAACTTATCATAATTTTGTTTTTTTATTTTAATTTCATCCTCATCCACATCAGGAAGATCCTCGAACGATACCTTGGAAGTCAACGTAGTATTAACTAATTCATCAATATCCGCCAGACTCAAATCTTCACCGCTCAACTTTGCGTCAGAAATCAAATTGGCAACATTTTTTGACAATTCATCGGTTAGATTTTCATCTTCTGAAAGATCCTGCTCCCCGCCCACGCCTTCCGCTAAAACAGTGCCATCGCTGTTATTTATAATCTTATCTCCAGGAGCGGGCTTAAGCGGATCATATCCACCCTTCAATTCCACCCCATCAGAGTAACTATCTCCGTCAGTATCAGCATTATTAGAATCAGTTCCGTAAGATTTCTCTTCTTGATCACTGAGCCCGTCCTGATCCGAATCCAAGAGAACGCTTTTTTCATCCTTGTTATCATCCGCAAAAACAAAAAATGAAAAACTCAAAAAAACAACAATTAAAAATACGAATAATGGCGAAAGAATGCTTTTTGATTTCATTTTTATTTTATTTTAAATGGCACTATTGCACAGTTTGTTATTATTTTAACACTATTCAAAATATACGCAAATAACATATTCCACGTCTAAAATTATACCATAAAAAAAATTATATTCCTAGACATATATAAAAATAAATGCTAGTTTTAAGTAAAAATATGCTAAAACAAGTTGAAAAGATAATAACCAGCGTTGAGAACGCGCAAATAAACATATCGGGTTTTTCTGTTTTTTTCTTCTCTTTAATTACTCTTCGTCTTTTCACGGAAGCTTTTTTACACGGATTCGCCAGCGCTTCTGGAAATTTTTTGTTTTTCGAATTCACACACACTTTTTTGTTTTTCTTGACCTCCTTTTTAATATTTATTTGGATAATAAAAATATTTATTCCAATTGAAATTAAAAAAATAACCAATATTTTATCGTGGGGATTCTTGATATTATTAACTCCGCCAATAATAGATTATGTAATTTCCAATGGGCAAGGTTTTTGGAGTTTCTATATTTTTGACGGCCTATATGGGATGACGCAAAGATTTTTCACTTTTTTTGGCGACAATCCTCGAATGGGAATTACCTACGGAGTCAGAATTGAAGTAGCTCTTTCATTATTTTTCATTTTTATTTATGGTCTTACGAAGACTAAAAAAATACTGAAATCCTTTTTTCTAACCCTATCTTCCTATGCAGCTTTTTTTATTCTCGGAACATTCCCTTCGTGGATTACAATCGCAACACAAGGATGGCTACGGGGATTTTCCGATATAAATTCTACCGATATCGCTCAGATGTTTTTAACTCCGACAAATATTTTTTCGACCAACAACACTGAACTGATCAATGCCTTGAATATAAAAATGAGCATCATATATTCGCTCTTGCTGATTGCCGTCATTTCAATATTCTACTTTCACGCAAACAAGCACAAATTTGTGTCTTTTTTGCGTAACATTCGCCTGCCACAAATATTTTACCACTCCGGATTGTTTATTTTCGGAATAGGTTTGGGAATTATTTTTACAAAACCGATTTTGTTTTTTTCTTTTTTCAACATTTTTTCTCTAATTTTACTTTTACTTTCCGTATCGTTTGCATGGACAGCTTCAGTTGTTTTTAATGATATTTTCGACCAAAAAATTGATACCATCTCAAATTCAAATCGTCCACTTGCAAAAGGCATTTTTTCCTTGCAACAATATTTATCTATTGGAATTACTCTTTTTATTGTCTCCATATTTTTTTCCGCGATTGTCGACTTTAAAATTTCTCTTCTTCTAATTGCTTACCAAGCCATTGCATGGATATATTCCGCTTTTCCTTTGCGCCTCAAGCGTTTTGCTTTCATTTCTACCGCTGTAAGCGCGCTAGCTTCGCTTATAATTTTATTTTCCGGATTTATTCTGGTTGCCCCCGAACAAAACATTTCCCGCCTTCCATCGGAAATAATCTGGCTTCTTTTAATTTCTTTCACGCTTTCTCTGCCAATTAAAGATTTCAAAGATATCGAGGGCGACAGAAATGACAGAGTTTTTACAATTCCGGTTGTTTTTGGAGAATATTGGGGAAAAATTGTTGTTGGAAGCGGAATTTTGATTTCCTATATCTCAAGCGTTTTTTTTCTCAATGAATCGCGCTTGTTTTGGTGGGCAATTTTGTTTGGCGGAATTTCTTTTTGGATTGTGAATTATTCTTCATCGGATGAAACAAAAAAAATAACCCACCGCAACCTCCCCTGGTGGATTATGGCTCCTTTGATTTTTTATGGAGCAATATTGATAAAAATTATTTTTATCCAATAAAAAAACCGGGGTCTGCAAAAATTCGCAAATCCCCGGAATGCACACTTGCTCCTATATTTTACATCATTTTTGATCCCTCAATGCTGACAGGAATTTATTTGAAACAATAACTGAAGTCATCGCTTTCAACATTCCCCGTTCCCGACTGGCAGGAAAAGAGCTATTGATAAGTTTTCGAGCTTTTTTATAATACTCTCGAATGAACTTTTTCCCAAAATCAAAAGCTCCGGAGGAATGGACGACACCAATAACTTCCAACAATTCTTTCTGCGTAGCGTGGTTGTTTCCAACCATATCCAGAATAATATTCCTTTCCTGAGAAGAACCATATTTTAATATATGATAAATTGGGAAGGTCAATCGCCCATTTATGAGATCGGCCATCTGATCTTGGGGTTTTTTAAATCCGGTTGATTCTTCTTGTTGACTTAATATTGCGAAATCTCCAAGGTCATTGCTCACATGAACTCCTAGTCCGATAATTTTTCCTATTTCCTCGGACTTTTCTATCTGATCTCCGTCGACACCAGCCAATATCGCACCAAGTTTAGCGGAAAAACCATAAAGGAATCCGCTTTGCAGTTCCGATTTTTCCACATACCAATCAAAATAAGATTGGTCATTCTCAAAAAAATCGACTTCAGCAATCCCTATTTTCATATCTACATATTGACCTAGATATGATTTTTTCATACATTCGCAAAGAGATGACAGTACCGCAACCTTATTAACATCCGAAGTTGGGATATCCAATACTGCTTTTTCTGTCAATTCCCGGAAAATTCCAGAGGCAATGGTGATTCCGCTTATTCTGCGCCGAGTATTCCCGCCCCGCCAAATGCCTTTCTTGTCATCAAATACAATATTATCCAAATAGGCATTAACATTATTAAGTTCCGAAACTGCCAGTGCGGGAAGAATTTCCAAAATAGTGCCGACTCCTCCGTTAAGTCGATACATCAACAAAGTCAGCGCGGACCGCATAATATTTTTTCCCGCTCTTGCCTTCGGAATATCCATCAATTCATTCCGCAAATCTTCAGTTTTGTACTGCTCTCCATCTTCAATATAGCTTAAAATTTTTTCGTGAACGGCTCCTGAAATCTCCCTCATCAGGGAGAAATATGCCACCCCTAAATTTTCTCTGCCATCTTCTATATAATGTGTCATTTTTTCCTCCTGAATTATTTAATTTTTTAAATAACTACTTTTCATATCAACAGTACATAATGACAGGTTATTATTTATTAATCAACAGTATGTCCTAAAATACGACCTCGGATTTTAAATTTATAATCCAGATTTTCTTTAATTCAAGCCTCTATTGACCATATAATTGATATGTAATATACTGTTGTCATAAATAACAACACTATGAATACTAATCAGGTTTTGAAAAATTATGGCCTTAGCGATGAAGAAACGCGGTTGTATTTGGCTGGTTTGAAATTAGGTGAAGCGCCTCTGGCAAGAATCGCCAAAGATGCCGGCATCAAAAGAAGTTCAGCCTATCTTATCGCCAAAAACTTATCCGAAAAAGGCTTAATGGGTAACTTCAAATTGCCCGACGGAATGCGCTTTGTCGCCTCTTCTCCTTCGCTTTTGGCGGAACAAGCCAAAAAGAAATTATCTGAAATAAATGAAATTATTCCGGAATTGAAAGCTATTCAAAAGAAATCCCAATTCAACCCAAAAGTAACTGTTTATGAAGGAAAAGAAGGATACATTGCAATCGCCAATGAATCCCTGAAAAAACCCGGCTCAGTTGTCAGAAGTATTGGATCGCTCCAAAAAATTTACGAAATAGTCGGGCAAGAATATGACCATGATCATTACATGCCAGAAAGAATAAAAAATAATATTCAAATTAAAGCGCTATATTTCAAAAAAGAAATTACGGAATTTTTTCCTTCAACTATTTTTACATCCGAGAAAAATAATCAAGAACTGCGGGAAATAAAATTCCTGCCGGAAAATTACACCGACTCGACGCATGTTTTGATATACCAAAACACCGTCGCTATTTTCACCTCCAAAAAAGAATTGATGGCTGTCAAAATTGAAAGCGAAGAAATCGCCAACAGCGAAAAAAACAAATTCGATCTGATTTGGAGCTTGCTCAAATAAAAACCGCCTAAACAACTTCTACGCAAAAAAATTGCATTACCCCAATCCATCCCACATCACCTCAAAAATTCCCTTGAGCGAATCGTGTATGTCTTGGCTTTCGATTATAAGACCCAACTCCTCATTAAAAGACAAGATTCCAATTTTATTTTTACCATAAATAACTATTTCAGTTTTTAAAGTAAACTTATTGCTGGAAATTAATTTTGATTGCCGAAGATGATTAGGGTCATTTTTTTGAAAATCTCTCATTTGAACATTATCGGGAAAAATAGAGCGCACCCAAATTTTTCTTTTTTTGCGCTCCGGAATGAAATATTCGTAAAAAAAATTATCTCCGAAATCTAAGTGCTGCTCGGTAAACATCGCTAAAATCTCTCGATTCGGATAATTAAGCATATCTTCGAAAACCTGCTTGATTCCATTTTTTCCTTCGAAATATCGGATACTTGGCTTTTTATCCAAAAAAGCAAAAGAGGCCAGAAGATCCGGCATGATTTTGGAAATTGATTCTTTTTTTTCTTCAAGTTGTTTCTGAATCACCCTCGGGTCTTCGGCATAGTAATAAATCTTATTTTCCCTTTTAGCCGCGCTAATCAATCCTTTTTCTTTTAAAGATTCCACGGCCAAATAAACAGTGGCTCTTTTTACCTTGGATTTTTTCGCAATTCTGGCAATATTAGCCTCTCCCAATTCCAAAACCGCCAAATACACCTTGGCTTCTTTATCGGTCAGTCCCGCTTTTTCAAGTTCTTTTTCAAACATATTATTATTTTTGTCAACACTTATGTCATCGTTTTTAGCATAGCAAATAATCACCGAAAAGTCAATATATGAGCGGAATATTGCCAATTTATCAAAATACAAAAAAGCGATATTGGCATAATCATTGATATTTTTTTTATTTTGATATATAGTAAGTCGTTAAGATAAAATCTTATCTTAACTTATTCTTTTACAACAAAACATAAGGAGAAAAGATTATGCGTTTAAACAGAGAAGATGCAGTTGCTGCAATAACGGCAATTTCTGGAGTTTATGCTCCAGGAGGTTCTAAGGATGTTTTTCCAGAAAAAATTATAGCTGCAGTATGCGCCAGAGGCAAAGGTTGTGTGGTAGCTATTCATGCAGTACTGACTGTATCTGGTTTCAATATTGGACAACATGACAATTTTGAACTCAGCAATGATTCTAGAGAAATAATTCGTAAAATTTACCGCTAAAATTTTCTTAGCGAAAAAAAATATTTCTCTTATCATTATTTTCTTTCCAAAATCGTTTTTCAAAAGCGGTTTCAAAGAAGGAAACAAAAAAGGAGAGTTACTATGAATAAGCAGGAATATGGATCAAATATCGGTTTTTGGACAAAAAAAGGAGACTCATTAATGACGATTGGTGATATTATTGGAAGAATGTCTGCAATCCAACTAATAAACCCACAAGAGGGAGAGCTAATTCTTGATGCTGGGTGCGGAGCTGGCTTTATAACCAGAAGGCTAGCCAAGGCAGGAGCAAAGGTTTATGGCTGCGATTCGAATGTTGACATGATTCGACAAGCCAGAAAAGAAGAAACTGATAATCCCGTAGGAATAGCAATTTCTAGGTATATTGTATGTGATATAACTGCCAGCTATTTTTCCGACAATTACTTTGATACCATTTCTTGCATATCCGTACTTATGCACCTCTCACCCGATGGATGCTTGAGTTTTTTTCTAGCAGCATATGAAATGCTGCGCCCGAATGGAAAGCTAGTGATTAGCATAACTCATCCGAATCTTTACTACACCCATCGTTCAAAGTCATATTGGGTAAATTTCCAACCGCTCGAAAAGAAACATCGGAGCAAAAGTCAACGCTTCAAAGAAATGTATCAAGACAAGGAAGGTGATGAATTTGTGATTGATGTTTGGCGTCATCCAAAAAAATTCCTTTTGGAATCGCTCTTGAAGGCAGGATTTGTTATTGAACATACGCAAGACAAATACCTAACACAAGATGCCCTGGATGATTGCAAACAAAAAGGCAGAGTCGGCAAACCGTGCTTTTTCCAAATTGTTGCAAGAAAAACAAAAATGTAAGATATTCTTCTAGGAAGAATGTCTTAAATCCCCATCCGACCAAACCGGTCCGACGGGGATTTTTTATAAAAAAATAAAAAAACTTCACAAGACAAAATAATTATTTACCATTTACATACAACCCGTTTCTTAATGGCAAACGCACTCTTTATGCTAATTTCGGATCTGAGAATATTTATTTAAAATATATTGGAAAGCTTTTTCCAATCTTTCACTGAAAGTTCCTGCGCCCGGACTGTTGGAAGAAATCCCAATTGCGAAAGTATGCTTTCGATTTCTTTTTTATCTTTATGCAAACTATTGGAAAGATTGTTGGCCAACGTTTTTCTCTTGGCGGAAAACCCCGCTTTCACAATCCGAAAAAACTTTTTTATCTCTTCATTATTCCTGCTTCCCTCTTCCTGATTCCTGATTCCTGAAATTTTTATGACCGCACTGTCCACTTCCGGCGCCGGATCAAACGATTCCCTTCCGACCGTAAAAAGATACTCGGCCTTGGCATAATATCGCACACTCACCGCCAAAATACTCATTTGTCCAGGATTTGCTACAATCCGCTCCGCCACTTCCTTTTGCACCATCAAAATCATCTCACTCGGCGGATTTTCGCTTTCCAAAAACAAACGGATAATTTTTGAAGTGATGTAATACGGGATATTGGCAACCACCTTGTAGTTTACAACATTATTAGCTTCTAGCAATTTATCCAGATTTATTTCCAGGATATCACCTGAAATGATGACAACATTATTTTTAAAATTTAAACTTAAATCATTGGAAATTGATTGAAAATTGCCAGCCCCGGGCTGGTCCGCCTTTGGAGGAAAAATTGAAAATTGAAAATTGCCAGCTGTCATTTTCACCAATTCTTCATCTTTTTCTACTGCAATCACTTTCTTGGATAATCGAGCAAACTCCTTAGTCAACACCCCTTTTCCTGGTCCCACTTCCAAAACCACATCATCACTTTTCAAGTTTGCCGCTTTAATAATTTTTTCCACAACACTCTCATCCTTTAAAAAATTTTGACCGAGCTTAACTGGCATAATTTTTAAATTAATATACAAGACTCACCTGATTGAATAACAAAACTTTCGGTTTTCCGGAAAAATGTTTTTTTCATAGCTGTCCGTGTCCCTCGAAAGGACCGGAGAAAAAAATATTTTCCTGGAAAACCATACGAAAATTATCCAAATGCACAGGTCTTAAATTAATTAAGTATTTCTTCCATTTTAACATCCGCCACTCCGGCTCCAAGCGAAGCAATCACGGAAAATGCCGATTTATCCAAATCAATTATTCTTCCCGGACCAAATGGTCCAACATCATTAATCCGAACAATTATCGATTTCCCGTTATCTTTACTGATTACCTTAACATAACTTCCCTTCGGAAGCCAAGGATTGGCCGCGTAATACCCGGTAAGCGAAGGAAATATGGATTTTAGCCGCGCAGGCTGGGCGTACCAACTTGCCGCTCCTGTATGCACTTTTCCAATTTTTACAAACGTCCCCTTTTTGACAATTTCTTCCACCGGTTCTTGGACGATTTCAGTATTTTTAATTTTTCGGGAAATTTCCTTTCCATTGTGATACACCACCTCATATTCAACTTTTTTCACTCCATTTTTCCCTTTTTGCACAACCTCTTCTTTTCTCCATCCCATATCCTCATCTTTTTCAGTAATTGTTTTAAATTTAATAGGTTCATTTTCGACTTCCTGTTTAACTTCAACCCGAGTTATTTCAATTTTCATCCCGTCAAAAACCGGACTTGAAGTCAAAGGATTAACAATGTCAAATTCTGCCAACTTGATTCCATTTTCAGAAAAAAACTTATCCATATCGGAAAAAATCGTCATATATTCACTTTCCTTATTTTCATCATTTACAATAACTTTTTTTGACCTTGCAATGGAAATCTTGGAATTGGAAAAAAGAACCGCTTTAATGTCCGGAATAACTTGATCACCGGCTTTAATTTCCATTTTTTGCTCTGCCAAAAAATCTTCCACCGTTTTTTTTTGCGTATACACATCGAAAATTATTCCGTCATCATTTACTGTTATTTTTTTTCTGCCATTTTCATCCCCCCGTATCACTTCATCATCGAAAAAAAATGCCTTGGCGCTAAAGACAAAACCAAGGAATAATCCGAAAATAATTAAAATTTTTAACTTATTTCTCGCTAACATACATAAAAACAGTCAAATTATTCTGATTTAAACCGGTACTGCACTGCTTCAGCAATATGGACACCTCTAATATTATCAACTCCCGCCAAATCGGCAATAGTCCGCGCAATTTTAATCAAGCGAAAATATGACCGGGCGCTAAGTCCCATAGAAGAAACCGCCCCTCGTAAAATATCTTTGCAATGGTCGTCTAAAACGCAAAATTTCCTGATTTGCTTGGAACCCATTTCACTATTGGTGATTATCTCCGATTTTTCAAATCTTTTTGCTTGGATTTTTCTTGCGCTTTCCACTCTTTTTCGAATAGATATGCTCAATTCCCCCCTGTTTTCATCCTCTAATTTTTCAAAATCAATCCTAGGTACTTCAATTTGCAAATCAATTCTATCCAAAATAGGTCCGGATATTTTTCGTTGATATCTTGAAATCTGAGAAGGAGTGCACGAACACAATTTTCCCGGATCAGTCGCATTTCCACAAGGACATGGATTCATTGCCGCCACTAAAATAAACTGCGCGGGAAATTTCAAAGTTCCCTTGGCGCGCGATACCGTAATCACCCCATCTTCCAATGGCTGGCGCAAACTTTCCATAACATTTTTCGGAAATTCCGCAAACTCATCCAAAAACAAAACCCCGCGATGAGAAAGACTGATTTCCCCGGGTCTGGGATATGTCCCGCCACCCACCAAAGAAACGGCACTGGCGCTGTGATGGGGAGATCGAAACGGTCGCTCCAAAACCAATGGATTATTTTTGCTCAATTTTCCGGAAATAGAAAATATTTTTGTCGCCTCAAGCGCCTCTTTCATTGTGAGTCGCGGCAAAATTGAAACCATGGTTTTTGCCAGCATGCTTTTTCCCGATCCGGGCGGACCATTAAGAATGATATTATGCCCTCCGGCAGCGGCAATTTCCATTGCTCTCTTGGCTTGTTGTTGACCCTTAACATCTGCCATATCATATTCACTTTTGTAATCCGAAAACAAATCTTCAATTTCAGCCGGAGGAAATTCGCTCACAATTTCATCTCCGATCAGATGATTGGCAATTTGAAAAAGACTGCCGATAGGAATAATTTTTATTCCTTTTACCACACTCGCTTCTCTCGCATTTTCATTGGGAATATAAATCTCCTCAAATCCTTTTTCCTTTGCCATCAAAGCGATTGGTAAAATTCCCTGCACCGCGCGCACTTTTCCATCAAGAGCCAGTTCTCCGGCAAATATTTTCTTGGAAAAATCAAAATCCATCTGGTTTGTTGCCATCAAAAAACCAATCGCGATAGGAAGATCATAAATCGGACTGATTTTTGGAAGATCGGCAGGAGCAAGGTTGACCGTGATTCTTCCGCATTGATGAGGCGGCTTGAATCCGCTATTTTTAATAGCACTGGAAACACGATCGCGCGATTCCTTGATGGATGTGTCCGGCAAGCCGACAATGGTAAATTGATGCAACCCTCCGGAAAGGACATCTACCTCCACTTCTACCACTTCACTATCCAGTCCAATTGTAGCTGCTGAAAATACTCGAGATGGCACAAACATTATGCATGAAACACATAACAAAAAACATCAAATTTCTATTATGCGCCATGTATTTAACTTTTTACTTCCCTTATTATACCACCTTTTCTTTTTTATTTCCCGCAAAACCAAAAACCAACATCACGACGCCGAAAAGTATGAAAATATCCGCCAGATTACACGAAAATGAATATATGCTATACTTTTTACATAAACAAAAAACACGCAAAAAAAACTAGAGTTTCGCATAATAACGAGTTATGAAATACATATTTTCTTTTGGGCTTCGCCCAACTCTTAAAAAGAATTCGATTTTGTTTTTTTATTAATTAATGAGGGGGAATAAGGTGTTTTCTCCGCTATCGCTGCGAAAACGATTTAAATATTTTTTATGCCACTGATCAACAAAATATCCATTAAAAACTTTAAAACATTTCGCGAAAAAGTATCATTCAATCTAGGTGAGGGATCATATTTTGTTGGTGTAAATAATTCTGGAAAAAGCACCGTGTTATATGCCATAAATGCCTTTTTTGATGACTCTGTTTTATCTGATGGAAATATCATTAACAAAACATCGTTTTTAAGCAAAAAGAAAGAGTCTAACATCGCTGAAATAGCCCTAACATTTGATCTAGAAGAATTAACCACTCCAAAATTCAAACAGGAATTAATTAAAGAGTACGGTGACAAATTAACAATTATTAAATATTTTTCTGTCGCCACCGACACAAAAATTGTCACCACATCATACAGAATAAATGGTGATATTTTAAAAGGAAATTTTCCTGACGCTATCTTGAAGATTTTAAAAAGTTTTAAAGTGACATATTTACATCCTCAAGAGGGACAATCTTTATTAATAAATGCTCAAGAAAAATTACGTCAGCGTTTATTGGCAAATTGGGGCAGAGGATCGAATATTACCCAGAGTATAAAAAAATTGCAAGATGAATGGGAAGAATTAAGAAAAAAGTCAAAAAGCTATCTTTCCGGTGCCTTAACTGAAAATCTCCAAAAAATGTGGCCAGATAGCAGCATTTCTATTAACTTGCCCAAAAGCATCAGGGATATTATAACTATTTCTGATATAAATTTTTCTGGCTACAAGGGTGCGCCAGAAATTGAATTAACATCACAAGGCACTGGTGCACAATCTACGATACTTTATCTTACACACTTCTTACTTGACAGCGATCGAACCTTGCACAGAGGAGAATACCACCCTCTCTGGTTGTTGGAGGAGCCAGAATCATTCCTACATGTTGACTTGTTGGCAAATTTAGCCAAACAATTAAACTCTGAAAAATGGCTTAACAATATTCAAATGATCATATCAACACATTCTCCTGTGCTATTAGCAGGCAGCAGAATAGCAGAAGAAAAAATTATTTGGAATATTCTTGGATCTAGTCTAAATAAGCAAACCTCACAATTCACCGATGACGAAATCAAAGAAATCGGTAAAATAATGGGTGACCCAAATTTCTTCGCCTATTTCTTAGCAGCTAAAAATGAGCCTTTGATTTTTGTAGAAGATGAAAAAACAGGGACAATTGAAAAATTTATTGATACTGGTATAAATGTTACGAAAGGCTTAAATGGCATTACGGAAATATCGAAATTTATTGCCGTTTTTCAATCGGCACCTTTTGTTATCAATAACAAAATATTTTTTATAATAGACAGTGATAAAGGAAAGAATGAAGTCTCTAGATTTTATGAACACAATACACTCGATAAGTCAAAAATCGGATTTGAAAGATATAAAGTTAAGGACACCAAGAACGTTTTTTTAATTTTTCTACCAGAAAACTTTTCTGCAGAAAATCTATTTTCTGAATTTGAAAACCATCTCGAGGAATGCATCTCGGATATTTACAATACAAGAACCTGGGTTCCAAAAAACTCTCTTCCAACCAAACTTGCTAGCGTTGAAAGATGTATAAGAAGAAAAAATATTTCATCTGAAGCAGAGGCCAAAGACTTAATAAAAAATAACGATGATGTAAAGTATCTTTTTTGGCAAAAAGTTAAAAGATACAATTACAATATTGCTTCTAATTATTCTGAAGCATTAGACAGTCTACTGAAGTAATCATACTTTAATATTATAAGGAGTTTCGGGGAAAGGTCATTCACCCCTGACCCCTCTGCCCAAAATCCAAAACAAAAAAACTTATTTGATCTATTTAGAATAAAAGCAAATTTAAAAAATAAAAAAAGAAAATAAATTTACATCGTCCAACACCGGATATGAGGTTCATCCCGATTTCACTTTTAAAAATAAATAAGGAATATCGGGACTCAACACAAATTTTTGCCCTTTTCTTCTATTGATATATAATAGGGAAGCGGACAAAAACTTCTCATATTCGGATACGTCGGAAATATTGCTCTTTTACACATTTTATATAATGCTTTTATAGGGGTTCCAATTAATCTTAAATAAATAGGAGGTAGACACAATGACTTTAATCAAAGTTTTACGCACTCCGCCTGAACAAAACGAGGAGCCGTACTGTTTACGAGAAATGTTAGTGGGCAAAGTACTTCCAATTATTGAACGACCTATACGATGTGGCCACTACGCTGTAAGAATGTCTGATATGGTGGAACATCTATTTGAATTTGAAAAAGGAAGTGCAGCAGAATTTTGGATTAGAGATGTGTTTATACCGCGCCATCCGTTGCTCTTTTTTCAGGAAGATGATTGCGAAATCATATAACCTGGCATACGTGTGTGAGGTGAAGATATCAATCTTCGCCTCACACTCCTCTAAAAGCATTGTAATTAGGATGGCAAAAGAGCAATATATTTGATAATAAGGCATATGTGGTTCGGTCTTTTCCGAAAGATCTCTCCCAAATTTTTGCCCTTTTCTTCTATTTATATATAATTAAGGAAGCGGACAAAAACTTCGCATGTCCGCCGCACATTATATTCAATCGTCGTGAAAATTGATATTTTGAATTGCCACCTTGGTGTTTTGCACATTCTGTCCTTGCTATCACAAAAGACGTAATGAATAGGGCGCGGGTTTTAGAAAACTTAATAAGGATATTTATTCTTTAACTTTATAATATGAATACAACACTAATTATTTTATTCATCTATCTTGCATTAATGTTTGGTATTGCTTGGTATTTTTCAAGAAAAGAATCTTTGAGTGCATACTTTTTGAATAACAAAAAAACAAGCTTATGGCTTATGACTTTTTCCACTGTTGCGACCGTTGTCGGAGCTGGTGCAACGGTTGCGGTAGTTTCAGAAGTATATAACTCGGGCATTTCTTATGGCTTAGCACTGCCAATCTCTTTTGTTGCAGGAATGTTAATTCTTGGAATAATGGCTAAAAAAATAAAAGCTATCGGTGATGAATATGACGCACACACGATTGTTGATTTTTTTGCAAAAAGATTTGATACCAAAAATAGAATTTTAACTGGTATTTTACAAATCTTTTTATTAATCATCTGGATTGGGGTTCAAGCAGTGGCAATTACATCCTTGGCTGCTGTTTTAGTTGGTGTAGAATATGAGATTGCTTTAATTTTATCTGCATTAGTTGTTATTTTATATACCTCAATTGGAGGTTTAAAAATAGATATAATTACGGATTTTATTCAGTTTTGGATAATTCTGATCGTTTTTTTAATCCTTGCTTTTGTTGGATATAGTGAAGTTGGCGGTCTCTCAAATCTTTTATCTAGCGTTCCGGAGGGACATCTCAATCCATTTGGTTTCGGTGGAATAGGTTGGATGATAGGAGTAATAATTTTAAGCGGGTTTTTATATTTGGGGAATACAACCCACTGGCAGAGAATTTTTTCAGCTGAAAACCAAAAAGTTGCAAGAAATTCATTTTTCTGGTCTATTCCTTTTGTAATTCTTCTTGGTTTCATAGTTTTGTTCCTAGGCTTACTTTCCTCTGTTTTGCTTTCAGGAATAAAACAAGAATCAGCGATATTTTTACTTATGGATAAAATTCTCCCGCCGTATCTTGTGGGTATTGGCTTCGCTTCAATTTTGGCAGTTATTATGTCTTCAATCGATAGCCTGCTTGTTGGAGGTTCAACTATTATTTACAGAGGGATATTTAAGAAAAATCAATTTGATTCAAAAAAAGAAATTTTTTATGCTAGGCTTATAACCGCTATATTTGGAATTGGTGGGTTTTTAATTGCTTTTTTAATCCCTAATATCATAACTTTGTCTTTATTTGTAACATATATGGCTTTAATTTTTGTACCTCCAATTATTGCGGGAATTTACTCTAAAAAGACTTCGGCTGATGCAAGCTTTTATTCAATTTTAATCCCAACTATTTTGTTGCTTGCGTCGTATCCTTTTTTAAAGGAAAATACGTTTGTAATCACATCACCTTTAGGAATTGTAATGATTATTTTCTATGATAAAGTTTTTAGATTAAAGAATAAGCTTGCAATTTCAGCCCCTCGGGGAATATAACAAGGGATATGAGGTTACGAAGTCTTGCGGACTTCTCCACTCAAATTGTTCCCTTCGGTTGCAACTTCTCATGTCCGCCGCACGTTGTCCGAAATTTTGTTCAAAAATATATTTATTTAGATAGTCCTTTTGAAATTTTTTTAAAAAAGCCCCAAGTGGAATTAAATTCCGCGAGGGGTAAAGCTTAGTGAGTGAATGATAGATGGTATGTTTATTCCGGGCATGAATATTTAGTTTTTGCCCACGCGTCAGGGTTTAAAAAGTTTTTTGGGATTCCGACTGGAAAATCTTTGTACAATCTTATACTTTCTTCTTTTTTTACTCTCATAAACATTTCCTGATCGATCTCACAAAGAAACGGTCGACCAAATTGACACTCATAGGTTGCTGGGGCATCGTCAGGCTTGTTCACCCAAAAATTTTTGACAAACGCTTCCCAATCTTTTTTTAAAAAATGCAGAGAAAAACCATATTCCGAAGGTAGCGCAGATGAGCGATATTGCCATAATTGAATATACACCTCTTTTTTCGGTTCTGTAGCCATTTTCAGCCTCCTTAATTGTAAGAGCAATTTAACACCAAGATTAGTGTTCAAAGTAGTTTAGCAAAAATTTAGCATTTGTCAAGGACGGGGCTTAAAGCGGAAAAAATTTCAAAAGGGCACTAATAATAAGGAAAATCATTCTATATTTTCATATCGTGCGCGGATTTGCGAAGGAGAGACTCATTTACGCGGAACTTTGACCAATCCGGAAATTACAAGCAATAAGGAGTTTTTGATTTTAGGCATTCACCTTAGGCTCCATATATAGTAAAATAAAGACAAGCTTCATTCAACTAAAATACAAAATTCATGCCCAAAAACAATCATAAAATTAGCATAAAAGATGAGCTGACAGAATTTTTACTTTATACAGCTCCAAGTGGCAAAGTAAAAGTGGAAATTTACTTTCATGACGAAAATATTTGGCTGAATCAAAATAAGATGGCCAGACTATTTGGCGTGCAACAGCCAGCTATCGCCAAACATTTGAAGAATATTTTTGAAAGTGGCGAACTACTAGAAAATTCAGTTCATTCCATTTTGGAATATACTGCCAATGACGGAAAAAAATACCAAACAAAATTCTACAATCTTGACGCCATAATTTCCGTTGGTTATCGAGTAAACTCAGCTGAGGCCACTCAGTTCCGTATTTGGGCGACAGAAAGACTCAAGGAGTATATCATCAAAGGCTTTACAATGGATGATGATAGACTAAAGAACGGAAAATATTTTGACAAAGATTACTTCCTTGAACTCCTAGAAAGAGTCCGTTCAATTCGCGCCAGTGAAAGAAAAATTTACCAGCAAATCACGGATATTTTTGCTGAATGCAGCATGGATTATAGTCCCGCATCCGAGATTGCTAAAAATTTTTACGCGATAATTCAAAATAAATTCCATTTTGCCATTACCGGCAAAACCGCAGCTGAGATTATTTATGAAACAGCAGACAAGCAAAAACCTTTCATGGGACTGAAAACTTGGAAAAATTCTCCAAAAGGCAGGATTCTTAAATCAGACACAGTTATCGCCAAAAATTATCTTAATGAAGATAAAATAAAGAAGCTAGAAAGAGGTATCGTCGGCTATTTTGACTATATTGAAAGATTGATTGAAAATCACACCTCTCTCACGATGGAAAAACTGGCAGAGTCCGTAAATAACTTCTTGGAATTCAATAAATACGATGTGCTTGAAGGAAAAGGTTCAATTTCTCACGCTCAAGCGGAGCAAAAAGCATTTCAAGAATATGATGAATATAACAAAACACAAGCGATAGAATCTGATTTTGATAAGTTTGTGAAATCTTTACCGACTGGAGAAAACTAAGGAGTTTTTGATTTTGGGCATTCCCTCCAAAGGCAGGCAAGCACCCCCAACTTCTATGCTCAAAATCCAAAACAAAAATCATCCGCGAGAAGCGGGTGATTTTTTGCATATAGTATAGACAATCCCAATGGCTCCGATTGTTATAAAAATATCCGCCAAATTGAAGACCGGCCATATTTTCAGATCAATAAAGTCCGTCACACATCCGTAAAAAATCCTGTCGATAATATTCGAAACAGCGCCAGACAAAATCAGTGTTGCGTATAAAGTATTATGCACGAAGTATTTTTTTTGCCACAAATAAATCAGAAAAATAACAATACCAATCCACAAGAAGAAAAACATAACTTCCGGTATTTTTATTCCAAAACCCACCCCTGTGTTGCAAATATAAAATCCGCCTTCATTAAAAAGACGGACAATATATTTTGACAATTGATCAATAAATATCAAACTAACTATTATAAGAAATAACTTTTTTCTTAACATTTGTAGATTTGTATCAGGATTTGTAAATTCGCAGGATTCAGCATTTAATGCAAGTTCTTGCCGCCGGATATGCCCGCAGCCTTTCAATATCAATTTCTTGCTGGCAATTTTCACAAAATCCATAAGTCCCATTTTCCATCCTTTCCAAGGCATCATTAACATCCTTGAGTTGTTTTTCCAAATCGTTTTCCAGCGCCAATTTGTCGGCATATTCTTCCACTTCCATGGCATTTTCATCGCTACTTGTTCCTATGTCTTCAAACTTTGCCTCATAATCTCCCGGGGTTCCGGTCGGATTGGCAATTCTTCCTAAATCGTTTTCCAATTTTTCTTTCTCGCTAAGTAGCATCTTCTTCAATTCATCTGAAACATTTTTGTCCAACATATTTTTTGTATAATTATCCTCTTAATTTACTGCCTGCCTCCACATTGCCATCATATCATGCTTTTCCTCCTTTTTCAATTCACAAAAAGATACTTTCCAGATGCTTTACTTTAGCTTCTTTTTGATCTTCGCTGAGCCATACGGAAACCGCGTCAAACCGCCAATTCTTATCCAGCATATTTTTTTGACGAAGATAAAACTGGGCGATCTTATTGAGTTTGTACAATTTTTGTCTACCAATGCTTTCCTCTGGCAATTTCTTCCCGAAAGTTTCAATTTTTCGTGTTTTTACCTCGACAAAAACCAAGCAATCGCCATCTTTGGCAATAATATCAATTTCCCCCAATCTCCTTCCTTTTAAATTGCAGAAGTTAAATTCGAGAATTTTATATCCTTTTTTCTCCAAGTATCTGGCGGAGATTTTTTCTCCCGCTTCGCCAAAAGTCAAATTTTTCTTTTTCCAAAACATACCGCTGGAAAATTACTTTTTAGAAAACCAAAACCCCGACGCGAGGTCGGGGCATTCAAAAAAATGTCGAATAATAAAATTGCTTATCTCCCGGCATCCATTTGAATTAGGTATGGAAACCGGGCTCTCGAGGCCCGCAAATAAAAATATGTGGCTGAGAGCCGCGGTGTTTTTTATATGTACCAACATGTAAGCTGTAAATATCCTAGCCAAATTTTATTTGGCATTAAATATTATTATAAGCTGCATGTATTTTGTATACATATTCTCGATATTTGCTCTGACTTTTTATTTTTTAACAAATATCTTCTTCTACCGATCTCTGGCATATAGCCTTTAAACATAAAAGAACTAATTTTTTGTTTTTTGTTTTTGTTTTGAAATCTTGGAAACCTGCTTGCAAAACTCATTTTCTCAAATGAACGCTACAAGCAGGATCCAAGCAATTTTTGTTTTTGTTTTAGTTCTCCGGTCAGAAATCGGAGAGCTTCAATATAATAATTGAAGACTCGAACAGTAGAAGAATTTTCAATCACAATTAGGGGGAAGTTGTGATTGAAAATTCTCCCACCGTTTTTAACATTTTATTGTCAAAATACACTCATTAACTTACTCTACTCTCCCATTATAACAAAAAATTAACCCTCCGTCAAAGTGCCTAAAGAAAAATACTGCAACTAGCGCACTTTTGGCTCTTTTATTTTTATTTACTCAGTTTTTTAAAAATCTTACAAAAAATCATTTTTTGAAAAAGTAAATTACTTTTTCAAATTTTCAAAAAACGGCTCTACTGCAACTTTTTTCACAAATAACCGCTTTCTAATTTCCTTCAATAACGCTATTTATCTCTTCCGCGACATTTCCATCGCCAGCGCTGTCCATATTAATAATTTGATTATTCTCCCCTTCCGCATCAATCTTATCAAAAATACTTCTCAGTGAATCCTTGCTGGTCCCAATTAGCAGCTGATTCTTCCAAATTCCATAATCAATTGAATCTCCTATTGCAAAATTTATATTTACATATCTGACCTTGAACCCATTTTCATAAGAACTGTCCTTAAACGCAATTTTTTCCATATTTCCACTTTCTCTTCCTAGAAATAAAGGTTTCAATCCTGTTATCAATCCGCTTTCATTTTCTTTAAGCACAAAGGGAGTGACATTGGAATCTTTAATACTTACCGCCAAACCAATTCTCTGCACATTCCCTGTTTTTTGCAAAAAAATCGAGAAGGCTTCATCCGTTTCATCCAATACAGCCTGGGGCAAAGAAAGATCAAACACATAAGCAAATCGAGAAAATGCAATCGGGTTATTGTTCATATCGCTTATGACAAACTCGATCGAATCCCCATCCTGCTCGGGCGCAATGCTTGAAAAAGTTTTTTCTAATAATTGGAAAATTGAATTTTTATCAGCAATTTCCATATCCAAATTCAAGTAATTCGGATTTTGGGAAGAAAAAATGAAATCATCATTGGAATCAGTATTTGGGGAGGCGGAACTTTCACTGGAAAAATCCTTATCCGGCAATTGGACTTCTGATATGCTCCGAGTAATAAAGAAATAATAAACCCCGCCTGCCACCGCCAGAATAACCACCACAAAGGCAATTATCACACTGACCTTTTTCCAATTTAAGTGTTTTTCGATCGGATGAACAATTTCCTCATTTAAATCAACCGGAATTGGAATTTCAACTTTCTCCCTTTTCTCAAAATCAAAGTCTTTTTTTGCGGGAATATCCTCCATTTTAAAAGGAGAAACCATCCCTTCAGCTTTATTTTTTTCAGGAACTGAAAAATTTTCCCTAAAAATATTCTCTTTTTTTTGTTTAGTGTCCGAAAGGCTGTTGTTTTGCTTGCTCTGAGGCGCAGCCACAACCGGAGCAGACGCAAACGGACTGCTTTGATAAGTCGTGGCAACCTCCTTCTCTTTCGAAATCATCTGCGATTCTTTTTCCTCTTTAAGATAGGCATCTCCATTCCCGGAAGATTCAGTTTTTTTATTTTCGGAAATTTCGGTTTCATTTAACCGCGCCACCAGATCATCCGCCATTGTATGCACGGGAAAATCGTACTCTGAATTATTTTTTACTTCCTGTCCGCCGAAAAATACTCCGGTTTTTCTCTCCTGATCAGCATCTTGTTTGTTGTTATTTTTAATTCCGAACATATTTTTGATTTTTGTTTTACAAATAAAAAAGAAGCAAGTTGAACTTGCTTCTATTTTACAATAAAAACTGCAGAATGCAAAATTTTTAGTTACTTTCGTTTTCAATTTTCAACGCATCCTTAAGAGAAAGGTTGATTCTTCCTTTATCATCGATCTCCTTTACTTTGACCGGGACAATATCTCCAACTTTTACAACATCTTCAACCTTTTCCACTCGCTTTTCTGAAAGTTGTGAGATGTGAATCAGACCTTCTTGTCCTGGCAATATCTCAGCAAAAGCTCCGAAATTCATTATTCGAGTAATTCTGCCTTGAAATATTTCTCCGCTCTTGACTTCATGAGTAAGATTTTTGATCCATTCTTGGGCTTTCTTGGATGATTCCTGATCTGGAGATGTAATAAAGATTGATCCGTCATCTTCAATATCAATCTCAACTCCGGTTTCATCAATAATTTCGTTAATAATCTTTCCTCCGGTTCCGATAACATTTCGAATTTTTTCCGGATTAATTTTCATTATGATTATTCTTGGAGCATATTGACTCATTTCAGCTCTTGGAGCTGGAATAGTATCTACAATTTTTTCCATAATTTCTAAACGATTTATTTTAGATTGCGCAAGAACCGCTTCAAGCATTTCCAAAGTGACACCTTGCACCTTCACATCCATTTGCAAAGCAGTGATGCCTTCAGTTGTTCCAGCAGCTTTAAAGTCCATATCTCCGTAATGATCTTCCATTCCTTGGATATCAGTTAAAACTTTGAATTTTCCATCTTTTCCAACAATAATCCCCATCGCAATTCCAGAAACTGGTCTGATAATTGGCACTCCCGCGTCCATCAACGACAAAGTTGATCCGCAAGTAGAAGCCATCGAAGAAGAACCATTGGATTCAAGTACCTCAGAAACCAACAAAATAGTATATGGAAAAATTTCCTTGGCTGGCAAAACTGGAATCAAAGCTTTTTCCGCCAAAGCACCGTGTCCGATTTCTCTTCGTCCCGGTCCGCGCATCATTCGAACTTCTCCCACTGAATATGGAGGGAAATTGTAGTGATGGATATATCTTTTCTTCATATCCACTTCCATAGTGTCGATGATTTGTTCATCCCCGGGTGATCCCAATGTGGTTACAGTCAAAGCCTGAGTTTCTCCACGAGTAAAAAGTCCGGTGCCATGAGTTCTCGGCAAAATACCAGTTTGGCAATCAATTTGACGAAGTTGATTTAGCTTGCGTCCATCTGGTCTTTGTTCTTTTTCCAATATATTAGTATGCACAATCTCGTCTGACACTTCTTCAAAGACTTGCTGAGCAATTTCTTTTAGCTTATCCAAACCTTCTGTAAAGTTAGCGACTATGTATTCCTCTATTTTTTCATTAATAGCCTTGATTTTTTTCTCAATAACTTCCTTTTTTGGGTCATACAAGGCCTCGGCTAAACCTTCCGCGATCAAAATTTCCTTAACTTTCGCTTCAAATTCAGGAGTGCCTTGCAAAAGAATCGGCTCAGATTTTTCTTTTCCAATTTCTCTGGCAATTTCTTCCACGAAAATAGCAATTTTAGTGATGGCTTCTTGTCCGAAAGCGAAAGCCTTGGCAATAGTCTCTTCAGGGACTTCCTTGGCGCCAGCTTCCAGCATATTAATCTTGTCTTTTGTGCCGGAAATTACCAAATCCAATTTACTATCTGCTAGCTCTCCATTGACTGGATTTAGGATAAACTCACCATTAGTTGCTTGCCCGACACGTACAGCTGCTACCGGTCCATTCCATGGGATATTAGAAATCGCCAAAGCAGCTGAGGCTGCAATTACAGAAATTGTATCTGGATCGTTTTCGCCATCAATTGATAAAACAGTTACAATTACCTGGACTTCATTGCGCATTCTGGCATTAAAAAGCGGGCGAATAGTTCGATCCACCACGCGTCCAGTCAAGACCGCATCATCTGAAGGTCTTCCTTCACGTTTAATAAATCTTGAACCTTTGATTTTTCCAGCTGCATAATATCTTTCTTCAAAGTCCACCATCAATGGAAAATACCCGCCACCAAACTTTGAAAGACCCTTGCTCATTGTTGCTGTCGCGAGAACCATTGTGTCGCCGTAACGCGCTGTGACTGAACCACCGGCTTGTTTAGCCAAGAGCCCGGTTTCGATAATTAACTCTCGTCCTCCAATCTGGAGAGACCATTTTTTTTCTTGCATAAACAGATTTTATCAATTTCTTGCCGATAGAATCCAAGAAAACACGCTGATAATTTCAAAATAAATATTTTATACAAATATACCTCCCTACGCATTACTCACGATCGCGAGATTTTGTAGTATTTTAAAATCATTAGTGTGCCTGCCGGTTATCGTCAAAAGTTGATATAAAAAATTATAAATTTACTATTACGATTTTAACAAAAAAACCTCAAAAAGTCAATAAAAACACAAAAACCCCGAGCCGAGGCCTGGGGTTTTTGCTATTCAAGTTGGTAATAAATTACCAGTTGTTTCGAGAATTGTCTCTGCTAAAACTCTTTTTTGGACGATCTTCCAAAGGTCGAGCTTCATTAACAGTCAATGTTCTTCCTTCGAAGTCTTTTCCATCGAACATTTCGATAGCTTTTTGAGCATCTTCAGGAGAAGCCATTTCAACAAAACCAAATCCTCTTGAGCGACCGGACATTTTATCAACAATGATAGTTGCTGACTCAACAGATCCAGCTGCTGCAAAGGCTGCCTTCAAATCATCTTCTGTAGTTGAATATGGCAAACCTCCGATATATAGTTTCTTTTCCATTTTATTCTTTGCAAAGTTCCTAAGAACTTTAAATAAAAAAATTAACAAACGTAAGCCGACCTCTTTCTTGGAAACTGGCTATAACCCGAAGATCGCTTTACATTCGCTAACTTGGGAACCGGAGTTGCCTCGAAACCTTACTTTTCCATTGTAGCAAGAATAAAGAAAAAAGTCAAGCACCGAGAGGAAAAATACAAAAGCCGCAATTTTTTTCAAATCAGCGGCTTTTATATTTTTTCAATTATTCCTAAAGGAATATCGTCACACATCTTTTATATTTTTAATAATTATCCTTGCTTGGCAAGATCAGCTTTGGAGCTTTCATCTCTGTGAAAATAATACGTACTGATAACCGTTCCGACAGCGCAACCGAAAGCATACAAGAGAACCAACTTCCAGTTTCCGATGTCATCAACAACTGCTTGCAGCACATAATACCAAATAAGTATATTAACCATAGTTATTACTCCACTGGCAATAACCCTGGTTTCTACGACCATTTTGGTCCACAGCGTAACGATAATCATCTCCAAAACTCCGACAAAAAATAGCATCATAGTTTTGTAATAATTATGCGGATTATTTTTTTGTTAACGTTCGACCTTTATTTCAGCTCGGAAAAAACATCATTTTCAAGAAAATGCCTAATTTCCAAGCTAAAATCCATTTTAGCAAATATTTCATCTTTCGTCAACCGCCCCGTAATAGCCCGAATGCAGGATTGTTTTTTTGTTGATTATACACGCCCATCAAACAACCCTTAAAAAGATACCGACAAAAAAATTGCAAAAAATCAATAAAATCCTATTTTTTCAGAAAATCTCTTATTTCTCTCAGCAATAAAATTTCTTCCGCTGTTTTGACTGGCTTTTTTGCTTCTTTTTTCTTTAACTTATTCAGTTGCTTACTGATTATAAACACGGCGAAAGCGATTATGACAAAGTCAATCACGGTATTCATAAACACGCCGTAATTAATGACAATCGCATTCGCGCCCTCTGAAGCCTTTTTTAAAGTAATCGACAAATTTGAAAAATCAACACCTCCGAGCAATATTCCAATTGGAGGCATAATAATATCCGCCACGAGCGAGCTGACAATTTTCCCGAAAGCAGCTCCGATAATAATACCCACCGCCATATCAATCACATTTCCCTTAACAGCAAACTTCTTAAATTCTTGTAACATATTTTTAACAAATTACTACTTACAACCCAATTCTACCACAAAATTAAAAATCCCTTAAAAAAATAAGGAATTTTTAAAATGCGGGGACGACCGGACTCGAACCGGCGACCTATTGCGTGACAGGCAATCGCTCTAACCAGCTGAGCTACGCCCCCGTATATTTTTTTGTAGCAGAGGTGAGATTCGAACTCACGACCCCAGGCTTATGAGTCCTGTGCTCTAACCAGCTGAGCTACCCTGCCATAAAAGCGCAAGACTCAAAGCGAAAAACATCTTGCCAACTTTGCACTTTACACTTATCACTTTTCACTTTCTTGTTGCGGGGGCAGGATTTGAACCTGCGACCTCATGGTTATGAGCCACGCGAGCTGCCAGACTGCTCCACCCCGCTATATTATACTTTTTGAAAAACTTTTACCTTATTTTTAACTCAACTGTGGGCTGCTCCGCCCTGGGCGGACTCCACCCCGCTATATTATACTTTTTGAAAAACTTTTACCTTATTTTTAACTCAACTGTGGGCTGCTCCGCCCTGGGCGGACTCCACCCCGCTATATTATACTTTTTGAAAAACTTTTACCTTATTTTTAACTCAACTGTGGGCTGCTCCGCCCTGGGCGGACTCCACCCCGCTATATTA
>CAZSCV010000001.1:0-165468 GCA_964605525.1 uncultured Bdellovibrionales bacterium | reverse complement strand
TTTTACCTTGATTTTAACTCAACTGTGGGCTGCTCCGCCCTGGGCGGACTCCACCCCGCTATATTATACTTTTTGAAAAACTTTTACCTTGATTTTAACTCAACTGTGGGCTGCTCCGCCCTGGGCGGACTCCACCTCTCTTGCATATTTCAACACTATATCCTAGTATAATAAAAATCTAGAGAATGTCAATGAACTTCAGAAAATCTTCGTATGCTTTGATAGTTTCTTCTGCCACATCCAGGCTGACTGCGAAGTTTTCCTTATACACAATTTTATTGCGAATTTGATGAGACTTTCGGAGCTCTTCCAAATTTTCAATTTGTCCGACATTTGCTTTTTCCAATCTTTCTGTCATATCATTTCCAGCATATCCAATCTTTTTTAGCATTTCCCCAACTACGTTATCCGCCTCGAGAATAGCCGCCTTATATTGCGATTGACTTCCGCTCTTCAGCCTTTCTTTTATCTTTCCCCACTGCAATTGAAATTTATCCTTAGCAAGCGGAGGCAAATCGGCTCCCCGAACCATTTTTCGAAAATCTTTTCCCAATCCGTGAAAAAACAAAAGCAACAAAATATCAAAAACCAAAACCAAAACATACACCGCCACAATAAATTTTATTATCGTAAAAAAAGTAGAGTCAGAAAAAGATATCGCAAAATTGAAAATATAATTAATAATAGAAAGAAAAATTTCCAACATCAAATTAAAAATTATTTATTAATCTCAAAAGTATGTGCCGCATTCAAAAGCCCCTCTTCGTCAAACCATTTTCCCATCAATTGCCCTCCAATCGGAAGTCCACCGGTAGGGGAATTTCCTTTTTCAAAAATTGTGCCAATAGGAAAAGAGATTGCCGGAACTCCGACCAAATTGGCAGTAATGGTGTATATATCAGACAAATACATCTTCATTGGATCATTTGTTTTCTCTCCTAGTTTGAATGCCGCCTCCGGCGCAGTTGGAGAAAAAATAAAATCAACCTCCTCGAAAGCTTTCTCAAAATCCTTCCGAATCAAAGCGCGAACTTTCTGCGCTTTTTTATAATATGCATCATAATATCCGGCGCTAAGAGCATAAGTTCCGAGCATTATTCTTCTTTTAACTTCATCGCCGAATCCAAACTTGCGAGTGTCCAGATAAGTTTCCAGCAGGCTTCTGTTTTCAGTATTTATTTCAAATTCAGTATCCTTCTGGTCGTTGATGCTCATTCCGTATTTTATTCCATCAAATCGCGCCAAATTGGAACTTACTTCCGAAGGCATTATTATATAATAAGTTGCCAACGAATATTGGCTGTGCGGAAGGGAAATCTCCTTTATTTCAGCTCCCAACTTCTTATATTTATCAATAGCGTCGTCTATAATTTTTTTAATATCCTCGCTCAATCCTTCAAAATATTCTTTTACTATTCCAATCTTAACGCCTTTAATATTTCCCGTTAGATAATGAGTATAATCTTTTGCCGGACTCTGGGCGCAGGTGGCATCCATTTTGTCTTCTCCTGAAATTTCCGAAAGAATAATCGCCACATCTTCAACTGTTTTGGCAAATGGTCCGATTTGATCCAAGCTGGATGCCATCGCCATTGCTCCATAACGAGAAACTCTTCCATAAGTCGGCTTAAGCCCCACTACTCCGCAAAATGATGCCGGCTGTCTAATTGATCCGCCCGTATCCGTTCCCAGCGCGCAAACTGCCAATCCTCCTGCCACAGCCGCCGCGCTTCCCCCAGAAGAACCTCCTGGCACACGTTCCAAATCAATTGGATTTCTGGTTTTTTGATAAGCGCTGGTTTCAGTTGAAGATCCCATAGCAAATTCATCCATATTGGTCTTTCCCAAAATCACCGCTCCGGCTTCTTTCAATTTTCGAATAACTGTCGCATCGTAAGGCGCGATATAATTATCCAGAATTTTTGATCCAGCAGTCGCTCTCACTCCGTCCACGCAAAGATTATCCTTGATCGCAATTGGAATTCCTTCCAACATTTTAATTTTTTCTCCTCTGGAAATCTTTTCATCTACTATCCTCGCCTGATCCATCGCCAAATCCTTAGTTAAAGTCAAAAAAGCGCCGATTTCTTTATCCTTTTTTTCAATCACATCAAAATACTGCTCGGCCAATTTTACCGCAGTTATTTCTTTATTTACCAGTTTGTTATGCAAGTCCTTAATCATAATACACTCTTAACTTTTACTGCTCCGTCTTTAATTTCGGGAGCATTTTTCAGCAAGCTTTCCAACTCTTTTTCACTTAATTCTTTTCTCCGATCCTGGCGATAAACATTTGTCGTCCCGGCAATATGTCCAATTGGCTCAACCTTGTCCGTATCCAGTTCTTCCATCTTTTTAAAATAATCCAAAATACCGGAAAGATCTTTTTGATATTTTTCAATATCTTCTTCCCGAAGCCCTATTCTTGCCAGTGAGGCAATATCGCGTATTTCTTTTTCTGTCAGCATAATCTTCTTGATTATTTAAAAATCTTATTTTCAAGCAATTTATCAAACTCGTTTTCATCCAATATTTTCACCCCCAGCGTCTTCGCTTTTTCGTATTTTGAACCGGGATTTTTTCCCGCCAAAACAAAACTCGTTTTTCTGCTCACTGAAGAAGAAATGCTTCCTCCTTCTCTCCTAATAATATCCTTTGCTTCATCCCTTGTCCAGTTTTCCAGTTCTCCGGTCAAAACAAAAGTCATCCCCTCCAATTTCCCCTCCCCAACATCCCTAACATCCCCAATCTCCCTAACTTCAACTTCCACCCCCGATTGCTCCATTTTTTGCAGAATTTCCAAATTTTTCTTATCCCCAAACCAAGAAACCAAGCTTTGCGCCGCCTTTTCTCCAATCCCTTTAATTTTTTCCCATTCTTCTTTTTTGATTTTTGGAAAAACCTCCCTAATATCCCTAAACTCCCTAACTTCCCTAACTTCCCCAACTTCCCAGAAATTTTTCAAATTTCGAGCAATCAATAAAGCTGTTTCCTCCCCAACATGCCGAATTCCCAATGCGAATAAGAATTTTTCGAAAGTTATTTTTTTGCTTTTTTCAATCGACTCAATCAAGTTATCTGCCGACTTGGATGCAAATCTTTCCAATGGCTCCAAATCTCCTTTTTTCAGCTCGAAAATATCCGCCGCATTGGCAATCAATCCTTCATTTATCAATTGCTCCACAATTTTTTCTCCCATTCCATCAATATTAAAGCCTTTTTTACTGACAAAATGGATTATATTTTCAATTTCAATTGCAAAACAATTTTTATTAAGGCAATAATGCGCCGCGCTCTTTTTCCCGCCCCCCAACACCCCTAAACTCCCTAATTTCCCCAACTCTTCTCTTTTTACCGGTCCTCCGCAAATCGGACAATTTTTCGGCATATAAAAAATCTTTTCATTTCCGGTCCGCAAATTCTTCATCACTTCCACCACTTCCGGAATTACATCTCCAGCTTTTTGAATCACTACCGTATCTCCGATGCGGATATCCAAACGGCGAATTTCGTCTTCATTATGGAGCGTCGCCCTGGAAACAGTTGATCCGGCTATTCGTACCGGGCGCAAATACGCCACCGGCGTAAGTGCTCCTGTCCGACCAATTTGAACCTGAATATCTTCAACGATTGTTGTCATTTTTTGTGCGGGAAATTTGTACGCCACTCCCCAGCGCGGAGATTTTCCCGTATAACCCAATACGTCTTGAATTTTTTTCGAATTTATTTTTATCACCATCCCATCAATTTCATATTTTTCATTTTTCTTTTTCTCGGTCCATTGCTGGTAATATTTTTCAACCTCCTCAATATTAACACAAAGCTTATAATATTGATTCACCTTAAACCCCAATTTTTCCAACAATTTCAACTCTTCAATCTGCGTTTCCGGCACGTTAATTTCCCTAAAATCCCTAACTCCCCTAATATCCCCAATAAAATCAATGTCGTAAATAAAACTGCCCAATCTTCTGGAAGCGGCGATTTTCGGATCCAATTGGCGAATCGACCCAGCAGCAGCATTGCGCGTATTGGCAAAAGGCGGTTCGTTTTTTTTCTTCTTCTCGTTATTTAATCTTTCCAGCTCATTTTTTCCCAGCCAAATTTCCCCAACCGCAATCAGATCAATCGGATAATTAAGATTCAAGGGAATGCTTTGGATTGTTTTTATGTTCGACGTGACATCTTCTCCGATTGCGCCATCTCCTCTGGTCGCCGCCCGAACCAATTCTCCTTTTTCATATGTCAAAACAACTTTGAGTCCATCAATTTTGAGCTCGCAACAATACTCCAGCCCCCCCAACCCCCCTAAATTCCCCAATCTCCCCAAATCCCCCAACTTCCCCAACATTCTATCAGCCTTCTCTTCCCATTTTTTCAATTCTTCCAAACCGAAAACATCATCAAATGACCATTGCTTGACTTGATGGCGGACTTTTTCAAACTTGTCCAGCGGTTTGTCGCCGACTCTTTGAGTGGGACTGATTCGGGAAAAAAATTCCGGATTTTCTTTTTCCAGCCGTAACAATTCTTCAAACAAAGAATCATAGACTTCATCCGAAACTTCCGGCTGATCCAAAACATGGTACAAGTATCGATGGCGGTCAATTTCGGCGCGCAATTTTTCTATTCGATTTTTTGCTTCTTGCTTTTCCATATCATTTTTGCTGATAAATAGACTTATTTTTTATGTTCACTCAATTTCAACCATTTTTATTATATCACACAAAAAACCGAGAACTTCTCATCCTCGGTTTTCATATTTCCTCCTTTTTTCTAATCGCATTCACTATATCTCCAAATTGCATCCGTTAAATTATAGGTTCCGGCAAAAATTCTTTTTCCGTCAGCCGAAATTGCCAGACTGTCGTGTTCCCAAATTCTCACTGCACCGGCAGGATTATGCATTGTCCAGGTATCGCCTCCATCATCCGATATGTATATATATCCACTAGCACCTACACCGGTAGCAGTGCCCACTGCTGTAACAACTTTCATTCCATTAGCTGACATCACTACTGAAGATAAATTTGCCACCCCGGGATTGGCAAGAGTCGGATTCCAATTGTCCCCTCCATCAACCGAGCGATAAACAATTCCCGCTGAATTAATGGCGATCATCCTATTTCCATCATCCGAAACAGCAACTGACGTAAGAATTCCTCCTGCCGTCATCTCAGAATTCCAACTTGCTCCGCCATCGGAAGAAACATAAATTTCCCCCTCTTGATTGACTGCCGCCATTTTTTCTCCGTGAGCGGAAAAAGCGATGGCATACCACCTTTTTGTCGAACCAATTGGCGCAGTATTCCAACTTGCGCCAAAATCAGTAGAAAAATAAATATTTCCAGCGATAACATTACCCCCAAACACCGCTCCCATATATTGACCGTCATCAGAAATCCCAACTCCGGTCCAACTGCTGTTAGCGCCATACGTCGTCCAATTCGCTCCAGAATCAGGAGAAACATAAACGAGTCCCGCGCGCTCTGCCGCCACAAGCCATAATCCATCGCCAGAAGAAGCAACTGCATCCCAATTCTCAGCCGTCGCAGTTGGCGACAAAGTATCCCCGCCATCACTTGATGCATAAAGTTGATTACCATAAACTGCAGCTGCCACTTCTTCGCCACTGTTCGATGTCGCCATTCCACCCCAGCGTAAATTAGCTCCGATTCTTTCCCATCCGGAGACACAAACATTGGAATTAACCGCTCGCTTGATATTAAAATAATTGCCTACTGATTTCATACTGGCAACCTCTTTGATTTCCTCATTGCACGCCATCAGGGTATCATCACTTTTATAAAAATCCACTTGATAAGGTTTATCAGCAGATCCGTCGACTGTCCCGGAAATACTTCCTTCTGTACAATTAGGAAAAACATCCGAAAGAGTTCTGTCGATCCGAACCGCATTTTTCAGCTTATCCAGCACGATTTCCATTCCGGTATCAGCAACCTGAAAAGATACTGCCGATTTATCAGTCGCTGAGGAAGTTTTTATTTCAGTGTTTGAAACCGTAAGAATCCCCAAAGCCGCTACCAATGTCATCAAAACAACAATTAAAGTAAAAGCAAGAATAGATCCTTTTTTTGTTTTATTTTGCATATTAAAATTTCCTACATATTAAATTACTGAATGTTTGATTCTTGATAATCGCGAAGTGAGACCGTGGTTTGCAATTTTACCAAATCAGAATTTTCTTTTTGGATATTAAGCATAATTGTAATCTTTCCCACTTGTTCAGATCCAATAGCAGAACTTGACGGGATCGCCTCAAAACCGCCGCTTACTGTTCCAGATGCCATCTGGAAAAATTCATTGGCGACAAAAACTTTTGCCCTGCAATCATTAATCGTGCCCGCGCTTTCTGCCCGCATCAATTCTCCTGCGCTCAATTTGTAATGCACGCAAATTTCTTGCGAATAATCATACACTTGGACAAAAAGCAGTCCCTGATCAATAACCGAACTGGTTCGCAAAATTTTCGCCATTTCATTCATTGAATACTGCGCATTTTCCAAACTCTCCTGCAGTCCGCGAACTTTTCGATAATTGTCAATCCAATTCGAAAAGGCTTCCGTTGAAGCGGCAATAATTATCACGAAAATAGAGACAGAAACCACCACCTCAATGAATGTAAACCCTTTCTTGCTTTTTATTTTCTTATCCGGCATAAAATTTCCTTTCAAAAATTGATTATTCTCCCCACTTGGTCAAAACCGTCTTAGCAAAAACACACTTCGTTAAAAAAGTGCAGTTGGAAAGATCTGCCAATGGCCAAGTGTTTCCCCAAATAACCACACTGCTCAATCGCGCACTGGCAGCGTTTGCTCTGTCATTTATTTCCGCCCCTGCGGAATTGAAATATTGCACCATTACCTTTCGCTTAAAACCTGTTGTCGTGGCTCCTGTTCCCACATAATATCCACTGGCATCAATAAACAGGTCCTTTACTTCAAATCCACTGCCACAACTTCCCGTATCGCTAATTTCCGTAGAATCTTTGTCTACCGCGCAACCCTTGTCATTACTGTCATCTATGCGGTTAGTTCCCGGAAAATAACCCTCGTTAAAAGTATCTCTTCCTGCCGCCCAATTATTATCACGAATATTTCTAACAACCTCAATTCCTTCTTGCGCCAGCATTGAAGCAACAACTCGATCGCGACTCTTGGCTGAATTGGAAAAACTGACAATCAAAAGATTGATCGCCGCAATCATCGCCACACTCAAAACAAAAGCAGCCAGCATTATTTCTCCAATGGAAAATCCTCGTTTAGTTAATAGTCGAGTATTTTTATTTTTCACTTTTGGTTGCATATTTAATTCTATTTCATCGTTTTCAATTTTTTTATGGACAAACACTACCCTTCACGACCTCAACCGATCCTCCCGAATTCACGCAAATGGCATAAGTAATCGGATCCTTGCGAACCAGCAACGTTTTAACGGAAGTAAGAGAATTTCCGTCAAAATTAAAAATATTTCCAAAAGGCGCCGAAAAATATATTCTTTGGCTGGTAGTCACTCCTGTTGCCGCATTATTCAAAAACGTAACCCCGTTCGGAAGCACAATAGCAGAATACACATTAGCTGATACATTATTTGGAAGAGCGGTACTATACATCTTAACCACATCATCACACTTTGTAATAACATTAGTGGTATGGTTATAAAAAAGATTATACGTTGTCGCATTAACTCTTCGAAAACCGAATCCGCAAGTGGTTGTGGTTGTTGATATTTGTTTTCCGGAGAGCGCGTAATTTTGAGCTTCTCGGATGGAAGTGGCAATCTGTTGCGCCACGGCATTAACCTCTTTGTCAGTTTTTCCTCTCTGCAACGAAACAAACACAGCTGCCGTCATTAATCCAATAATAGCCGCCGTTATCAAAACTTCAATGAGCGTAAACCCGTCTTTGGCAGAAAGCAGATATTTTTCTTTTTGTTTCATGTCAAAATCCTAAAAATAAAAAAAGTATTCCACGTATTCAGGAAAGGCTTGATAAAGAAAAAGAGTTGCGATTGTTCCGGCAACCAAAAAAGGAGCAAATGGAACCTGGCTTTTCATATTTTTCTTTTTGGAAATAACCAGAAAAATACTAAAAATCGCTCCCAAGGAAAATGAAAGCACTAAGGTGAAAAATATTTTTGGCCAGCCAACCGCAAGTCCGACAAGAATTGCCAAATATGCATCCCCCATTCCCATCCATTTTTCCTTGGAAAAAAAAGCCATTGAAAAAAAGAATGCCCACGCTGCAAAAGCTCCAATGGAGCCGGAAACGATTTGCAATGAAAAGATCGAATTGGATGCGGAAAAATTGGAAATATCGGAAAATACCAGCCGCAAAACTATCACTCCGACTCCCGTCCACAAAAAAATCATCGGAATTTCCATAAATTTCAAATCATACGCAAAAATCACCAAAAGCAAAGAAAAGAGAACAAGTAAGAATCCGGACTCAATCCAAGTTTGATAATTTTCCAAAGAAAAAAACCAAGCGCCTACTCCCGCAAATGCCGCTCCGGTCAAAAATTCCACCAAAGGATATTCCCAGGAAATTTTTCCTTTGCAATCCCGACACTCAGCCCGCAGGAGAACAAAGCTAAGAAGCGGAATATTGTCATACCAACGGATTTTAGCTTTGCAATGCGGACACATCGAACGCCCCACAAACATTGATTCCGCCAAATTCAAACGGTAAACAACCACATTCAAAAAACTGCCAACAACAAGTCCCGCGATAAAAAAAATCAAAATAATCATGTCTTTAAAAAAGTAAATACCAAATAAGTATGACTTAATTCCTAATTCCTAATTCCTAATTCCTAATTCCTAATTCCTAATTCCTATCATAATCAACATCCGCCATATCCAATAATCCCCGTCTGGTTAAAAGTCGCACTGGTGCAAGTACCTGTATTGCTTGTGCCTGGCGTAATCGTAACTTGATACTCTCCATTATTACAATCAAAATTAGTTCCCGAACTAATATCTATTGATCCAACACTTTCATCATCAGGATAAACTGAATCAATTGAAGCGGTGCAAACCAAACCGCCGACAACAGTATTCAAACCTCCATCTGAATTGCAACACATCATCGCCGCCGAATTAATACTCGATGCTGTTGATTTAAAAGAAGCATCGCGAGCTTTTACTCGCGCGGTATTCAAAGATACCATCGCGATAGTCGCTAAAATTCCAATAATTGCAACCACAATCAAAAGTTCAATGAGCGTAAATCCGCAATGGTTAGAAAATGCCTTTTTTTTCATTCAATAAATTTAAAACTTTATCTGCTTGCCAATTTCGCCTAGGCGGACAAATTAGCAAGCATAAAAATCTTCACTCAAAAACTAACAACCAGCAGGAAGATATGTTACCCCAGTTCCTGTAATCACAGCACTAGTACATGTTCCCGTATTAGATGATCCAGGGGTCACTGTAACGCTAAATGTTCCATCAGTATCACAATCCCCATCAGTTACTGTTACTGCCGTATTGATTGCAGTTGTACCAGGATAAGTATCTCCACCTGTACACATTGCTAATCCAGCAAGATTTCCAGAGGCTGTCAAATCAACGCTATCGCAACAAATAACCAATCCAGGTTGAATGCTGGAAGCAGTCGATTTGAATGATGCATTTCTCGCCTTTGTTCTCGCGCTATTGAGGGATACCAAAACAATGGACGCTAAGATACCGATGATTGCGATAACGATCAAAAGTTCGATCAATGTAAAACCTTTTTTAAATGTATTTTTCATATTTTCACCTCCCTTTTCTAAAGAAAATTTCACAATTTAAAATTGGATTTTTTCTTCTTTTAATTTTTATTTCTATATTTTAATCAGCCAAAATTCGCACTTTTAATTATAGCATATCCATTATTTTTTACCACAATCACCTATTTGATATTTCCCGTGATGTTGTATATCGGAAGCAAAATGGCAAAAACCAAAATCGACACGCCGATTCCCAAAAACACAATCAAAACCGGTTCAATAAGCGAGGTCAAATTGCGAACAATATTATCTGTTTCTTTTTCATAAAAGCTGGCGATGCTATTGAGCGAACTGTCCATCTCTCCGGTTTCCTCCCCGATTTTGATCATTCGGGAAACAATGGTCGGAATATATTCCGAACGTGAAAAAATATTGCTAATATTACCTCCGGATTTTACTTCATCGGCTCCCCGGAGAATAATTCCTTGATAAATAGTATTATTAACCACTTCAGAAACCACCATAAGCGCTTGTACAATTGGAATTCCTCCCATCAAAAGCATCGAGAAGTTGCTGGCAAAGCGCGTGATATACACATAACGCGACAATTTTCCAATTACCGGAATTTTGAGGACAATATAATCCCAGTCCCTCTTTCCTGATTCCGTCCGAGCGTAATACATACTTCCTCCGATTACACCAAGCACCATCACCAAAATCGCCCACCAATAATTAACAAAAAAATGCGAAGTGGCAATAATCACCTGAGTGTACCAAGGCACCTCGGCTCCCATATCAATAATCACCTGGGTTAATTTCGGAACAACAAATATCATACTCAGAAATCCGATTATTGCTGATGCGCCGATGACGAAAACCGGATAAAAAAGCGCTCCTTTTATTTTGGCGCTGAGCTGATAATTTTTTTCAATATTATCCGCAATATATGAAACTGATTTTTGCAAATTTCCAGAAACTTCTCCTGCCCGTATGGTACTCACAGTTAACGCGGAAAAAATTTCCGGATGTTTTTCCAAGCTTTCCGCCAAAGTCATTCCATCTTCGATATTATTGATAATCTCAAGGATAACGGATCGAAAAACCATATTCTCCATCTGTTCGCGCACCGCGCTCAATGAATTGATAATTGAAACTTTCGCTCCGATCAAAGTGGCGAATTGGCGGAAAAAAATCATCAATTCTTTTTGACTGACTCTGTCCCATGAATTTTGAAGATCGCGCAATATCTTATTCATCTCCTTTTCTCTCTCGATAGAAAAAGGGGTCAGATTATTTTGATGCAAAGCTTCAACTGCAGCCTCTTTGTTTGCCGCTTCAACTTTTCCTTTTTTTATTTTTCCGGTCTGGTCCTTGGCTTCAAAAACAAATTTCATATTTTTTTATTTTTCCTATTTGTCTTATTTGACTAATTGGATTTATTAGAATTTTATTTTTTGATTAACATCTTGAAATAATCTTTGCTTTTCGCATAGGCAAACGCGTCATCCACCGTAATCAATCCTTTTTTCACCAAATCACTGAGTGATTTGTCCAAAGAAACCATCCCTTCTTTCATTCCGGTTTCAATCACGCCATCAATTTGATATGAACGGTTTTCACGAATCAAATTTTCAATTGCGTTATTTTTAGTCATAATTTCAACTGCTGGAATTCTGTCCCCTCCGATTTTCGGAACCAAACGCTGGGAAATAACCCCAAGAAGGACATTAGCCAGTTGGGAACGCGCCTGGTTTTGCTGGTGGGAAGGAAACACATCCACAATTCTATCAATTGTTTCTGAACTGCTGTTTGTATGAATCGTTGCAAAAATAAGATGTCCGGTTTCTGCCGCTGTAAGAGTGGTTGAAATAGTTTCCAAGTCCCTCATTTCACCAATAAGAACCACATTGGCATCTTCCCGGAATACCGCCCGAAGCGCTCTTTCAAAATTTTGGGCATCTTGTCCAATTTCACGCTGATTTATGATACAGCGATCTTGTTCGTAAATATACTCAATCGGATCCTCAATAGTGATAATATTTTTTTCGTAATTGTGGTTGATATAATCAACCAGAGCTGCCATCGTTGTGGATTTTCCGTGTCCAACCGGACCGGTAACCAAAACCAATCCTTGCGAATGTTTCGTAAAATCATACAAAGCTGTCGGCATATTCAATTCATCCAGCGGTCTGATTCTTGTTTGCACCAATCGCATTACGATGCTGATAAATCCTTTCTGAAAAAAAACATTCACGCGAAATCTCGCTTTGTTTTCAAAGTTATATGAAAATCCGGTTTCTCCGGTTTCTTCCAATTCCTTGCCTTTTTCTTCGCTTAAAAAAACCTTGCTAATGGCTTTCGTATCATCAGCGGTTAAAATTTTCTCTTTTGTTATTGGCTGTAATTTTCCATCAACGCGCAGTGTGGGATATCGTCCCACTACAAAATGAATATCAGACGCGCCTTGCTGGGCGACTAACAGCAATAAACTCTTAACTTTCTGCTCAACGTGAAAAGATTCCATACAAAATTAGGTTTTATTTATTAACAATTAAATTTAAAATTATTATCTTAAAAAAACCGCAACCTTCAAACAAGCAAAGCTATTACTTTTGATCTAATCCTATCATCAATTTTATCTTTTCCGAAACTTCCGATGGAGAAAAATGCGACTTAATTAAATATTTATCCGCGCCCAGTGATTCCGTTTCGCTAATATCATCCGCTTCCGACAAATTAGTCAGCATAATAACAGGAATATTTGCCCAATCATTATTTTCCTTTATTTTTTTTAATGCTTCTTTTCCATCCATATACGGCATTACAATATCAAGCAAAATAAGATCCGGCCTTCTTTTTTGCATAAACTCAAGCGCTTCCGTTCCACTTGTCGCCATCGCAACCTCATATCCGTCAGCAGTCAGTTTGTGATTATAGATATCTTTCACGAAAATATCATCTTCTACCAATAAAATTAATTTCTTTTCATCTGCCATATTTGTCTTGTTAGAATAATAATTTATTTTCCGCCAAACCAACAAATTTCGTGTTATTTTCAATATAACTATCCCCGATCATCATCCACATCTCCCCCGATCGTCAGACTTCCCTCAGTTACTCTTTCTACTTCCGAAAGAATAGTCATTCCCTTAAGGGCCTTCAAAATTCCATCTTGTTTCATTGTAATCATTCCCTGACTAATTGCCAACTCAGAATTCTTCAATTCTTTTCCCTCATTAATCGCTTCCTGAACCTTCTCATCAACTTCAATACATTCATAAATAGCCAATCGCCCCTTCAATCCTGTTCCTCCGCATTCTTCGCAACCTTTTCCTTTGTAAAATTTTATTCCCTTGGAAAGATCCAGATCATATTCTTTCAATTCTTTTTCTGAAACATTGCTGATCGATTCCATTATCCGCTTTTTTATTTTATCGGAAATAATCATCTCTTGCTTGCAGGCTGGACAAATTCTCCGCACTAAACGCTGAGCCGCTACCGCTTTAAGAGATGACGCCAGCAAAAACGGCTCGATTCCCATATCAGCAAGACGTGGCATTGCGCCAGCGGCACTGTTTGTATGCAAAGTTGAAAAGACCAAATGCCCTGTAAGCGCAGCATGAATAGACAATTCTGCTGTTTCTCCATCTCTGATTTCTCCAACCATAATAACATTCGGATCTTGACGTAAAATTGAACGCAAACCATTGGCAAAGTCATATCCGATTTCCGGCCTGATCTGACTCTGGTTAACGCCTTCGATTGAATATTCAACCGGATCTTCCAGTGTTACAATATTTCTCGTATCTTGATTGATTATATTTAAAAATGAATACAAAGTGGTTGACTTTCCGCTTCCAGTAGGACCGGTAATCAAAATAATACCGTTCGGCTCTTCAATCTTGCGTATTAAAATTTCTTTATTATGCCCCATAAGCCCGAGGTTAACGAAGTCAAATATGCCTTTGTCTTTTGTGAGTACGCGCATAACCACTTTTTCCCCTCCGACAACTGGAAAAGTTGAAACACGAAAATCGATATTTTCCCCTCCTTCAGTAATATTAAAGCGTCCATCCTGAGGTTTTCTTTTTTCGTCAATTTTTAAATTTGAAAGAATTTTAATCCTGGAAACAAAAGCTTTTCCAACTTCTCCCGGCAAAACCAGCGATGAATAAAGAATCCCATCTACTCGGAATCTGACTCGGTATCCATTATCAGCCGGCTCCAAATGGATATCACTGGCTCTTCCTTCGATCGCATGCTTGATAACCACGCTTACAAGTTTTGACACCGGAGCATCTTGAATATTTTTTTGCTGTTCATCTGCTATTTTCTTCCCTAAAAAAGTTTCCCGATCCTTGTTTTTCTCCAATTCAAAAGATTCAACTACTGCCTCGACAGCTTCTTCAGCTGTATTATATCTTTCAACAATCTCTTTTATTGTATCTTTTGAGGCTAGATAGATATTAATTTCTTTTTCCTTTTTTTCAGCAATAAAACGTAAAACATCCAAAGCTTGAATATCCTGCGGATCCAGCATGGCAACCTTAATCCCTCCGGATTCAGACACATCAAACGCAACCATATTAAAATTACGCGCGGTTTTCTCCGGAATAATTCTCAAAACTTCATCGCTAATATCCGCAGGAGCTTTCTTTAAGAAAGGAACTCCTACTTTTTTCGCCCTCTCCTCCAATGAAGAATCCGGGATATTTTTTTTATCAACCGGAATCGGATTTGATTTTTTAATTTGTTGATTTTTATTTTGCTGTTCCATTTTTTGAGAATTAACTACGCTACTTAATCTCTATCTTCTAAGGAAGAAAAGGATTGTCTTTTCCTGTTTCGCCGATACTAATTTCCGGAGCATTCATTGCTTTGCTCATTTTTTCAATCGCATTCAAATTAAATGAATTTTTCTCAAAAATCGGATCATCGAAATTTGAAACCGCACTGCTGTCTTTCGGCGCATATCCGAAGTAAACAACCACATCCATCGATAAATAATCACCCGTTTCTCCTTCTTCTTTATCCTCGGATTCTTTTACTATATCAACAGAAGCGATATTGTTTATCATTTTTATCCGATACAAATTATCCAAAAAAACAACCAGTTGTTTATATGATCCGATAACGGAAATATTCGCCTTAATTATTTTATTTTGATCTTGTACGGAAATATCATTATCCAAATTATTTATTTCATCGATCGGTTCAACAGCCGCAAAAGGATCTAAGTAATCAACATTAGCATCCGTTATTTCTCCGTATTTTTCCATCACCTCATTTATACACAATTGAGTTACTGAAGAAACCGGCAATGCTTTCTTAACCTTGCCGTTTTCGTTTATCAAAAGAACGGATTTTTCGCTTCCGCTCCCTTTTCCGGATTCAACATCATCAACCGCAATATTCACAATACTAACCGAAGAACTGCTTCCTGCGTAGTTTATATTATTTATGATATTTTCTTTTCGCTCATCGCTTAAAAAATATCCATAAATTTTATCCGCCGCATCTTTCCCCTCTGGAGATTCCAAAAATCTCTTAAGACTTTCCACGTTCTTAACTTTCAAATTTGCCTCATTCAAATCGCATTGCTTGAGAGCAATCCTTTTTTGATAATCTTTAATGCCTTCCGGACTGAACCAAGTCGGCCAAATATACCAAATAACCAGAACCATGGAAACAATAATCGATACCGGAACAAACAAAAATTTAAGTTTCATAAAATTTATTAAAGTAATTATTCCTTATTTTTATGATTTATTTTCAGGATTAATATAGCTGTCTTGCAATATCATCGTTATGGTAAATTTTATTTTCCCTTCTTCATCCCTGTTCGTTTCGGAAATATTGATATTGTTAAATTTTTCAATTTTTTTCAGATTCAACAGCTGGCTCGCCACCGTATTGAAATTGTCAGCCACAACACCAATTGAAATTTCTCTTTTTTCGTCGTCATAACTGTAACTGTCAATATACACATTGCTTATCAGTGATTTTTCGATATATGCAAGTATATCATCCGGATATACTTTTTGGGAAAGGTTATTATCGATATTGCCTGTTCTTTGATTAAAATCCTTTACATCAGAAAGAACGGTGCTTCCCAACATATTTCTCTTGTTGGCAATTTCTTCCGTTACCGCTTTTTCATCGGAAATCAATTTTTGTTTATAAAGTAACTGTCCGCCATAAATCGAAGCAGTTATGAATAAAATAATGGCAGACAAAAACGCTCCGCTTCGCCAAAAACTGGCTTCGTAAATTTTTCCTTCTCTTTTTTCTTCCCTATGAAGATTTATATCAACCATTTTTTTGAAATTATCCGGCGACAAACTGAATTCTTTATTCAGAAAAGCCGAAAAAAATTTAAAATTTATATCTAAAAAACACTTTGATTTTCAAATTTCCTAAATATTTCTCTTGTAATTTTCAATCCCTTTCAATGCAGCCCCGACCGCAACCGAAAATTCCGGACCCATATCGTTTATTGCGCCTTCCAGTTTTTTATCATATTCTATCTGCTTCCAGGGATTTCCCATTGAAACCTTATTTCCCAATTCCTTCTTGAAATATTCTAAAATTCCAACCATTTTGGCCGTTCCTCCGGAAACAATAATTCCGTCCAAAGAATCAACATTCTCCCTTTCCTGGAACATTTTCAAAATTCTTCTAGTTTCTCCGGAAATAACATCCAGTGCGGAAAAATTTATGCCAGATTGGATAGTATTGATCAAATCGCGTTTTTCTTTTTTATATTTTTCCGCCCTGGACCAAGAGATATCCATTCCTCTGGAAATATTTTTTGTAAACTCATTTCCTCCAATATACAGATTACGGTTTATAACAACATTTCCATTTTTAATCGCAATAATTGTCGTAGTGCGAGCGCCAATTTCAATCACAATATAAGCACCGGAATCATTACCGACAAGCGAACGGGCGACAGAAAACGTATCCAGCTCCAATGCGGCTATTTTCAATCCATTTTTCACTATCAGGCTTTCAAATTTATCAACTTCTGTCTTTGGAGCGGCAACCAGCAATACTTTTATTTTTCCTTCATCTGTTTTTTTGGAAAAGTCGCCATTATTTTCACTCTGAGTAATTATGGATTTTTTTTCTCCAAGATCAAGAATGTCCCAAGATAAATAAACTTCATCCAATGATATGGGGATATATTTATATGCTTCGTATTCGATAGCGCTTCCCACTTCTTCTTTTTTAATATTGGCGATTTCAATAACATTAACAAGCCCGCTAAATCCCGGTATGGAAACATACGCATCTTTTGTTCCCGGCTCCATTTTATCAATAAGTTTTCCCAAACCTATTTCTGTTATTCTTCCAATGGACTGATTATCCAATTCTTCTTTTATTTGCTCTCCGCTAAAATCTATCCGGGCGTAATTAACCAGTGTCGCTTTTCTATTTTCGAAAGAAAGCTCCACGACTTTGATCGCGGAACCGCCAAAGTCAACTCCCAAAAAGTGGTTATTTTTACTTTTGAAAAAATTAAGCATTTAAATTATTTTAATCTTTATTTTTATTTTTATTAAAACAAGAAGATATCGCAGAGGAAATTTATCTTCTTATATTATAATATATTTTTCTCAGGCAAGCAAACTCGCCAATTGGATTATTTTTTATTCTTCTTAATTGATTCACAAAAAAAATTAACCGGAAAAAGTTGACACTTGCCCTGGATAAAAATACAATGGTATATACTAAACATATTCAACTACAAATTATATGCTTGAATCCAAGTTGTCCCAAAAAATGACATTGCATGCAAAAAAGAGTCTTCGCGAATCAGGCGCAATCGCCTTGTTTTATAAATCGCCAGAAATCCTTCCTGAGCATCTGTTTTTCTCCATTTTCCTGGAAAAAGGCAGCCTGGGAAGTAAAATCTTGGAAAATATGGGTATAAAAAGATCGGATTTTGATGTTATTTTTGACAAAAAAACTTATCCGGAAAAACCAAATGCGCCCGTTGAAGAAAAAATACGGACAAAGCTCCGTTTTTCTACTCCACTTTCCATGGCTATCACCCAGGCATATTCAATCGCCAGCAAAATGGGCTATCCCTACATTGGCACCGAGCATATTATTTATGCACTCATCAAATCTCCTACTGAAAATATTCTGAAATTACTCAACAAAAAAGATACCTCCAAGCGAGGAAATATTCAAAACCCGGAATCATTTTTTGAAGGAACTAGCTTGAAAAATATTTCCAAACTCTTCAATCTTCCCGACTTATCATTATCAAACCATTTCCTATCTGAATCCGAAACACCATCATTGGATGCTTTTTGCATTGATATAAACAGAGAAAGTGCTAAAAATAAAGAAAAGGTAATCGGGAGAGAAAAAGAAATCGAAAGAATTATTAACATTTTGGGGAGAAAAAACAAAAGCAATCCGCTTTTAATTGGAGATCCTGGGGTAGGGAAAACTGCAATAGTTTCAGGACTGGCGCAAAGAATCAATTCTGGAAATATTTCCAGCCAATTATCCGGAAAACGGATTTTATCGCTGGATTTGGCTTTAGTGGTGGCGGGAACAAACTTTCGCGGAGAATTCGAAAGCCGAATCAAGGATATTATCCAAGAAGCAGAAGACAGCGAAGATGTGATTTTGTTTATTGATGAAATCCATTCAATCGTCGGAGCGGGAAATGCCAGCGGAGGATTGGATGCGGCAAACATTCTCAAGCCGGCACTGGCACGCGGAAAAATCCGTTGCATTGGAGCAACGACTATCGAGGAATACAAAAGACATATCGAAAAAGATCCCGCCCTGGAGCGAAGATTTCAAAGTATTCTCGTTAATGAACCGAATATTGAAGACACGAAAAAAATTCTGCGGGGAATAAAATTATCCTACGAAAAATTTCATAATGCAAAAATATCTGACAAGGCTATTGAAAAAATCGTCGATTTGAGCAATCGCTACATTCCGGAACGCTTTTTCCCTGATAAAGCGATCGACGTTTTAGATGAAACCGCTTCCCGCCTTCGCAACCAGTCAACAGGAAAATCTTTTTTGCCTGAAATAAAAAAAATAGAAGAACAATTGTACAAACTTTCCTTTAAAAAAAATGGACTAGTTAATAAAGAAAAATATGAAGAAGCCGTATCTCTGCGAAAAGAAGAAGATTTTCTTTCTATTGAGCTGGAAAAATTAAAAAAGAAACAAACAAAATTGGAAAATGAAAACCCCGTTTTTATCAGCGATGCGGATATTTCACGAACCATTTCTCAAATAACCGGGATCTCTCTTGAAAAATTATCTGCCACTCTTACGCCAAAACTGAAAAATTTGCAAGAAAAGTTGAATTCATCCATTATTGGACAACCGGAAGCTATTGAAAAAATAACAGAAGTTGTTTATCGCGCGTACAGCGGAATCAATGATCCAAACCGCCCGCTAGGGTCATTTCTTTTTCTCGGACCAACCGGGGCAGGAAAGACTTTGACTGCCAAAGAATTAGCAAAAAACTTGTTTAACAGCGAGAAATCACTGATTCGAATTGATATGAGTGAATTTATGGAACGGCATCAGGCCTCCCAATTGCTCGGAGCGCCAGCAGGATATATTGGGTTTGGAGAAGGAGGAAAACTTACGGAAAAAGTTCGCCGCCAGCCACACAGCTTGATTCTTTTTGATGAAATCGAAAAAGCCCACCCGGATATTTTCAATATTTTATTGCAAATCCTGGAAGATGGCGTTCTTGCGGATTCTGAGGGACGCAGTGTAAATTTCAAAAATACCATCATCATCCTTACTTCCAACACTGGAACGGCGGAATTTTCCGAAAATTCTGCTATTGGATTTGGAAAAAATACCCAAGAAATCGCCCAAAAGTGGGAAGGATTGAAAGAAAATTCTCTGAGGGAATTGAAACGGCAAATGAAACCAGAGCTTCTTAATCGCTTGGATAATATTATTTCCTTTAACGCTCTGGGAAAAAATGAAATTAAAAAAATCGTCCAATTGGAACTCGCCAAACTCAAAGAAAGACTGAAAAATAAAAGTATTTCTCTTTCCTATTCTCCGGCAGTACTACACCTGCTCTCCCAAAAAAGTGTCGCTTTCGACCAAGGTGCCCGTTTCGTTCGCAAAAATATTCAAAAATTCGTCGAAACAGAAATCGCCAAGGCAATTCTTGATGAAAAAATAAAAGATAAAAAAATTCAATTAAAAGTTGAGAATGAAAAGATTATTGCGATATAAGAAAAGAATTGAAAAATTCGTTTTCGATACTCTTTTTCCAATTAGTTGCATTGGGTGCGGAAAAGAAGACGAATGGATTTGCGCGCGTTGTTTGGAAAAAATCCAGCTTCAAAACCAGCAAGTTTGTCCGGTTTGCGAAAAAGCAACCACGCCCGCAGGGCAAACTTGTTTTGATTGCCGTCGAAAAAATATCTTGGACGGACTGTTGGTTTGCACTTCATACAAAGAAAAAATAATCTCCCGCGCAGTTGGCTATTTCAAATACCGCTTCGTGAAAAATCTCTCCATTCCATTGGGAAAATTACTGGTAAAATCTTTTTTCAAATATGAAATACCTCTTCCGGATGTTATTATTCCGGTCCCTCTCCACTCTCGGCGCCTTCGTTGGCGCGGATTCAATCAATCGCAATTATTGGCGGCATACCTGGGGAAAAAACTAGCTCCAGGATTTGATATCCCCATTTCGGAAAATAATTTGGTTCGAAAATATTACACTTCACCCCAAATGAAAATAAAAAATTTCAAGGAAAGACAAAAAAATATTCAGAATGCTTTTGCCGTTTTGCGCAAAGAAGAAATAAAAGGCAAAATCATTCTTCTGGTTGACGACATTGCTACTACCGGATCAACTCTCTTTGAATGCGCCAAAACCCTCAAAAAATCCGGAGCCAAAAAAGTCTTCGGAATTGTGATTGCCCGGCAAAAAGGAGATTGAGAAGAGTTCAGGAATGCAAAGTAAAGTGGATTTATGCAAACACTTGAAATATAAAGTAATCGATGTTAGACTTATTTTGTCAAAAAAATACCATGGAGAGGTGGCTGAGTGGCCGAAAGCACCACACTGCTAACGTGGCAGGGTTTAACCGCCCTCGTGGGTTCAAATCCCACCCTCTCCGCCTTTGCTACGCCGAAGCGGCGAGCTACGGCGTGACGAAGTCCGTCCGTAGATTGTCGCGAAGGCGAGATTCGCCAAAAACAAAAAACCGCCTTCAGAATAATATTCTGGGCGGTTTTTTGCCTATCTTTTTGTTTTCTTTTGTCTTGACACACTATTTGAGGAAATTGTTTTTAATCGTTTGAAATGTAAAACTTGGCGGAGAGAGGAGGATTCGAACCCCCGGACCCCGTGAAGGGTCTACAGTTTTCAAGACTGTCGCTTTCGACCGCTCAGCCATCTCTCCAAAATATTCCGTATTTCTTGCTATATGCTACCAGCTGGAAAAGTATTTGTAAATAGGATATAATAAAAGCAATAAAAATAAAACGTAAAAAAAATGGATCTATTAAAACACAAAAAACAATTAGAAAAAATAGCCTCGCTGGAAAACGATTCCTATTTGGGAAATTCCAAAAAACAAATACTACTTGAGTGGCAAGGACCTGAGTATGAAAATTATCCAAAAGACAGAAAATGGTACATGCTTGCTTCTTTATTTTTAGGAATAATCATTGTTTACGCCCTGATAACCAATAGTCCGCTGATGGCAATAACATTCATTTTGATTGGAATTGTCGGATTTGTCCATCTGGAAAAAGACCCTTCCGTTTGTATTTATTCAATAACTCGAGAGGGAATAATGGCAGAAAAAGAATTTTATGAATTTGATGACATTCAATCCTTTTGGATTCTTTACAAAGAACCCCATCAAAGAATACTCAGCCTGCATACCAACGGATGGCTCATTCCTTTTGTCCATATTCCCATTCATGAAATAGATTCCGAAGACGCCAGACAAGTTCTTTTGCAATTTATTCCGGAAAAAAAGCAACATCCGAGCATAGTAGACACATTGGAAAGACTTCTGCATATTTAAATCCGCTAAATTCTCCAAAAAAAGCAATAGCCTGATCTATTGCTTTTTTATGTTAAAATGTTAGTATGCTTAAATGTTAAAAGCGCTTGTAGCTCAGTGGATAGAGCGTCTGGTTGCGGTCCAGAAGGTCGCAGGTTCGATTCCTGCTAAGCGCACTAAAATGATAAAGTGTAAGCAGGTTCTCACCCTAGCGGGCGACCAGCAGACTGGGATTCCTGCCAAGCGCACAAATTACAAAACCTTTCTATTGACTTTTATTTTTTTTCCAAGTATCTTCCGCGTCAATCTGTCATAATGGCTGGATGTATCCGAAAAATAAAAAACGTCTCTTTGAATATTCGAATGGATAATTTTTCTGCTTGCTAATTCTTTCGCTGCTTCTTTGGCAGAACTGATAAGGGATACTTTTCCCAAAACTTTTTTGATTGTTTTTTCCAACAGCGGATAATGCGTGCATCCCAAAATTAAAAAATCAACCTTTGCCTTTTTTATTTTTGCCAAATAATTTTTGGCAATTATTTCCGCCACGCCATGATTTGCCATTCCTTCCTCAATAATAGAAACAAACAACGGGCAAGATTGTGAAATTACTTTTGTCCGCGGATTTGACTTTTTGATTTTTTTTTCATAGACTCCGCTTTCAATCGTTCCCCGCGTTCCGATAACCCCTGCCTTGATTTCCCGATTTTTATTCTTCCTGGCGCTTAATTCCAATTTTATCCTATCCACCACCGGATCAATCACATTAAAAAAATTAATTTCCGGAAATTTTTTCCGCAAATAATCTCCGGCAAAAGTGGAAGCAGTGTTGCAAGCGATTACAATATCCTCGACTCCCTGCGCAATCAAAAAAATGCAAATTTCTTCAGAATATCTTTGCACCGTTTCGGCATTCTTATTTCCCCAAGGATAACGCGCCGTATCGCCAAAATAAATAATTGAACAATCCGGCATCACTTTTTTAATCTCTTTCACTACAGTGAGCCCTCCAATCCCGCTATCAAAAACTCCGATCATATTTTTCCGTTATCAATTAAATTACATTCATACTACCCCGTCCACCCATACTTGGCAATATTGAACATATACTCATCTGAACAAAAAAAATTGTCAAATATACGCATATGCGATTGATTGACAATTTTATTTTATTAAATTTTTTGTAAATTTATTTATCCTTAAAAATATCAAATTAAAAAATAGTAAAGATAGTCGGGAAATAATCAGGAAATACTTTATCCAAAATACCAAATACTATATACTGAATTTATGGTTGATTTGGAACAAAAAATTGAAGAGATGTCCGGGATTCGAGTTTCTCACATCAAAGCGCTTCACAGACTGGGCATTTTTACTTTGAAAGATTTGGTTTTTCATTTGCCTTTTCGCTATGAGGATTATTCCAAGGTCGTTCCAATTTCCGAAGTCATCGTTGGAGAACAAGCCACTATTATTGGAAAAATTATTTCAGTCAATGCCCGTCGAAGCTGGACAAAAAGAAAAATGCAACTTACTGAAGCGGTCATCTCTGATGACAGCGGTAGTATTCAGGCAGTATGGTTCAATCAGCGCTATTTGGCGAGTGCATTGAAAGAAGGCAAGGAGCTACGCCTAAGCGGAAAAATAATGCTCGGGAAAAAAAATTTGTCCATATCCAATCCGGCGTGGGAATTTTCTTCGCGCGATGCTACCCATACCGGACGGCTAGTTCCAATTTATCCGGAAACAGAAGGCATTACCTCCAAATGGATTCGTTGGCAAATCGGAAATATTTTTCAAAATGATTTTGAAATTGACGATCCACTTCCTGAAAAAATCGTGGAGAAACTCAATCTGCACGACTTGAAAAAATCTTTGATTTTTGCCCATTTCCCAAAAACCGAAAACCATTTCAAAATCGCTCGAAAACGATTCGCTTTTTCTGAAATGTTTCTCCTACAATTGAAATCATTGCAAATCCGCTCGCAATGGGAAAATGAAAGCGCGATTGCAATCAAAACTAAAAAAAACATCAGTCGCGAATTCATTAAAGAACTGCCATTTGAACTTACCGGCACGCAGCAAAAAGCCAGCGAAAAAATTCTTGCCGATTTGGAAAAATCCCATCCGATGAATCGTCTGCTTAACGGAGATGTGGGGAGCGGAAAAACCATCATCGCCGCCATCGCCTCCCTCAAAGTTGCCTCCGCCGGTCATCAGGTCGCCATTATGGCGCCCACCGAAGTTCTCGCCCTCCAACACTTTGAAAGTTTTTGCAAAATATTTAAAGATTATAATATAAATATTTCTTTATTAACAAACTCTTATCAACTAATATCGCATAATAAAAATTCAGACATTAAAAATTTAAAATTGTTTGAAAATTATAAATTGAAAATTGAAAATTTTTCCAGAAATACTACAAAAGTAAAGCGCGATGATTTACTTCGATTTATAAAAGAAATGAAGATGAGTATAGTAATAGGTACTCATGCTTTAATTCAAAAAGATGTAAAATTTGGAAAACTGGCACTGGTTATTGTCGATGAACAGCATCGGTTCGGTGTCGGACAGCGCGCTTTTCTCCAACAGCAAACAACTGAAATATCTGATGGAGTAAAGAACAAAATACCCCATCTGTTAACTATGACCGCCACGCCTATTCCTCGAACATTAACTATGGCGCTTTTTGGAAATTTGGATATTTCCCTTTTAGACGAGATGCCGAAAAACAGAAAAGAAATCATTACTCGTGTCGTTCCGGCGATTGAAAGAAAAAAAATATATGACTTTGTCCGCGATCAAATCCAACAAGGACGACAAGCCTTCGTCATTTTGCCTCTCGTAGAGCAGTCCAAAGCCATGAGCGAAGTCAAAGCGGCCGTGAGCGAACACCAAAGATTATCGGAAAAAATATTTCCCGATTTGAAATTGGGCTTGCTCCACGGAAGATTGAAATCAAAAGAAAAAGAAGAAACAATGCAAGCTTTCAAAAATAAAAAATACGATATTTTGGTTTCTACTTCCGTTGTCGAAGTTGGAGTGGATATTTCCAATGCCACGATTATGATTATCGAGGATGCCGACCGTTTCGGACTTTCTCAGCTTCACCAATTTCGCGGACGCGTGGGACGTGGCGAATATCAATCATATTGCTTTCTTTTCGGCGCATCGTCTAACGCTAGATTAAAAACTATGGAAAAATATTCCAGCGGGTTTGATATCGCAGAAAAGGATCTGAAACTTCGCGGTCCGGGAGAATTTCTGGGCTCGCGCCAATCGGGATTGCCCGACATCACGATGGAAAACTTGGGAAACATCAAACTGATTGAAATTTCCCGCCAAGAAGCGCTCGATCTGCTCAAAAATGATCCCAAGTTGGAAAACCATCCACTCCTCCAAAAAGAACTGGAAAAATTCAAGAAAAACGTACATTTGGAGTAAAAATCCTTGACAAAAATCAAATTCTGCGTAAAAATCGACGCATGGGAACGAGGGGAGTTTTTTGAAAAAATATACAAAGAAGTAAGGGGAGAAAAAAAATATGAAAAAATATGAAATTTCTGAAGAACATCCAAATGATAACCTTCATGGAGAGGTTGTTATTATACTCGATACCCTTGGTAACTGCCAAGGGGAAAAAAGGGTAAAAATAAAGTTTTCCGATGGTACCATCGGAAATACTTTTAAAAAATTTTTGGAAAAAACAACTCATTGAACATAACTCCTCCCCCGCCCCTAGCCCCTGATCTTGTTCGACAGCGCATCGAATAAAGTGAAGGGGCGCTTTTTTTTATTTGAAATTTTTAAAAAGACAAAAAAATAATAAAATATTTTTCTTGCACTGTCTTTGTGTAGTTAAAATAAATTCTTCTTTTCATAACCAACCGGATATTAACAAAAAAGTGTCGTGCGACACAAAAGGGACACTTGCAAGAAAAATATTTTATTATTTTTTTGTCTTTATCCTTTCATACAACTCAATCATTTTTTTTGCGCAAACTTTTGAAGTATAATTTTCCATAGATACTTTTTTGGAATTTTCACCAAACAATTTTCTTTTATTTTCATCATCGATCAAACGGCTCACTGCGTTTGCAAATTCATCCTTATTTTCCGATACCAATAACCCGGTTTTTCCATCAATAACCAAATCACAAATACCCGTCGCGTTTACCGCCACCACCGGAAGCCCGGAATACATCGCCTCGGAAATAATCATTCCTTGTGTTTCGCTTTTGGAAGCATACACAAAAATATCCGCTCCGGCATAAAAATTCTTCACTTGATCGCGACCGACTTCTCCGGCAAAAAATATTCTACTGTTCAATTTTTCATCTCTGCTTTTTTCTTCCAAAACTTTTTGCAAATACCCGCCTCCGGCAATCAAAAACTTCGCATTACTCTTTTTTTTCAAAACCTCAAACATCGCTTCAAGTAAAAATTGCACATTTTTTTCCTCCGTCAATCGAGAAACCAAAAGCAATAAAATTTCATTCTTGCCAATATTGTATTTTTTTCGAATACTCTCTCCGTCGGCACCTTCAAAATCCTTTTCATCCACCCCGGTTGAAATCGGAAAAATATTTTCATTGGAAACTCCCCATTTTTGAATAATATTTTTCACTGAAAGAGTAGGAACAACCACCGCATCCGCCTGATTGGCATATTTTGCCGCTTTTTTGATTATCCAATTCGCCGCCATTTTCTTTGGCACAAAAGGAACAAAGTTTGTATATTGATCATACAGAGTGTGCCAAGTGAAAATCAAAGGAATATTTTTTTTACGCGCCCATTTACTCGCCGCCGATCCAAGAAGATTGGGATGCTGGCAGTGGATAATATCCAAATCCAATTCCGCAATAATTTTGTCCATCTTGCGGGAATATGGAATCGGAAGCGGAAAACGAAATTTTATGACAATATCCAAAGAAGGATACCGAAAAACGTTCGGATTTTCATCCTCATATCCTTTCCATGCGGGAGCAAAAATATATACCGTGTGCCCCATCTTCTCAAATTCCCTCCGAAAACTCTCAATCGAACCGGACACGCCGTATGGATTGGGAAGGTAATTGTTGGTAAATATAGCTATGCGCATCGGTTTAAAAAATCCAAAATATCGTCAAAAACATATTCATTTTTGATATCGGAAATAAAAGTATGATAAGCTCTTTTGATATATTTCATATCTTTTATCTTTGAACTGATTTGAATGTAAATTTTTTCCATACTTTTGCGACAAACAATATGATCACTGGTCGATTGCATCAATAAGCATGGTTGCTTCACCAAATTCAAATTTCTTCTCGCCTCCCGCACAACCTCCGCTGCCTCCAGGACATTCTTAATCGGATAGGTTTGATAGGAAATTAAGCGCGTAATCGTTTCTCTTTTTCCAAAAGTTGGCGGATAAAACTTTTTTCGATATTTTCTAAATTTACTTTCGATTGTTATGAAAAATTCCACTATTTTTTCCAAACGCAATTTATACGGAGTCGCCATCAAAACAATACCAGACAATTCCGGATGTTTTTTTGCTAAAATCAAAGCCAAGCTCGCCCCAATCGAAGTTCCCACTACAAAAACTTTTTCATTTTCTTTGGCAAGTTTTTCATAAGCTATTTCAACATCATAAACCCAGTCCATCCACCTCACATCTTCCAAATCATTTGAAGTTGTTCCATGTCCGGAAAGCATCGGCGCATAAACCGTATATCCGTTTTTATTCAAATATGTTCCCAGCCGACGCAACTCATACGGCGTGGTCGTCCATCCATGAGTCAAAAGTATTGACTTATCGTTGTTTCCTTGAAAAAAAAATGGCTGATTCAACAGATGTTTTTCTTTTTTATATAAAACATAAGGGTCGGCAAACGCCGCGCCCTTAACTTTACCAAATATTTTTTTCGCATTCTCAATCATACTCAAATCTTATGCCATTTTTCAATTTTGGACAAGAAAAAAGAAAGGTTTTTATCCTCGCCTTTTGTTATATATTATTTCCGTTATTATTCTTAAAAAGTTTTTTGGATTCGTATTTTTTGTACAAAGTTATGCCGAAAAATGAAACTACTGCCACTCCTCCGATCGCCCAGCCGATCCAATCGATATATTGACTGATTTCCCTCCACAGATAGCCGTAGAAATATCCCATCGCCACCAAAAATCCGCTCCATACCACCCCGCCTAAAATAGAATATTTCAAAAACTTTCGAAAATCCATTTTCACGATTCCCGCCGCCGTGAAAGTCGCCCAACAAAGACCCGTGGTCGACTTGACTGCGAAAATAGTTTTTCCGCCATGACTGGCAAAATATTTTTCCATCTTGAGAACCAGTTTTTCTGTGATACCAATATATTTTCCAAAATTACGCACAAATCCCATTCCCCATTTGTATCCAGCTCCGTAAAGCAAAACATCTCCGATTGTATCTCCGGCTATCGAAAAAACGAGCACAATCCAAACATTAAAAGCGCCGAGTGCCGCCAAAGTCGCCGCAAAAATAGTCGCTATCGGTCCTTCAATAATCATAAGCGGTAACATTACCCAATATCCGTAATGCACCAAAAATTGAAAAATTTGTTGTCCTGTTTGTTCCATAATTCTAATTTTACACCCAAAATAAAAAATCTGCCACCAACCCTTGATTTATTTTTTATCTGTGTTATGCTGGATAAAGTTAAATTTCAAATTTGGCGCTATCGTCTAGTGGTTAGGACACCAGGTTTTTCACCCTAACGGGTGACCACCCACCAGAGTGGCATCCTCGATGCTCAAAGGAGAGATTATCAAATAAGAAAAATATTATTAAAAATTAGGTTTTTGATGATATAAACATAATATGCAAGGCGCTATCGTCTAGTGGTTAGGACACCAGGTTTTCATCCTGGTAACCGGAGTTCGATTCTCCGTAGCGCTACAAAAATACAACAGCAACGGGAGTTCTGCGCCCAGGGCGCACCAGCTTTGAGCTGGGATTCTCCGTAGCGCTACAAAACAAACCGCCTTCTGGCGGTTTTATGCTAAAATGATTATATGAATATTTTATCAATTGAAACATCTTGCGATGAAACTGCCGTGGCTATCCTCAAATCTGACGGCAGTAATTTGAATATACTTGCTAACATTGTTTCCTCCCAAGTAAAACTTCATGCCAAATGGGGAGGCGTCGTACCAAATCTTGCCGCGCGCGAACATTTGAAAAATATAATTCCCGTCCTTGCTGAGGCTTTGCAAACTGCCAAAATTACTCCCGAAAAAATTGATTTGATTGCTGTTACCGCCGGACCCGGACTTATTCCCGCATTACTTGTCGGAACCAACACCGCCAAAACTCTGGCATACAAATGGAAAAAGCCGCTTCTTGGAATCCATCATATTGAAGGACACATCTACGCAAATTTTATTTCGGAAAATAAAATTAGCTCAATGACCAATGACCAACTTCTCCGCCCAAGGCGGACCAGCCTTGGGCTGGCAATTTCCAAACAATTTTCAAATTCAAAAATACAATTCCCCATTTTATGCTTAGTCGTTTCCGGGGGACACACTCAATTGATTTTGATGAAAGATCATTTGCAGTATGAAATCGTCGGACAAACATTGGATGATGCCGCTGGAGAAGCTTTTGACAAAGTGGCGAGAATTTTGGATTTGGGGTACCCAGGAGGACCAGCTATTGCAGCTGCTGCTGCAAATTTCTCCGCCCAAGGCGCCGTGTCCGCCTCAGGCGCGAGACCAGCCCTGGGCTGGCAATCAAAATTCAAAATTCAAAATTCCATCCATCTTCCCCGCCCAATGATGCATTCCAAAGATTTTAATTTTTCCTTTTCCGGGCTTAAAACCGCGGTTTTATATCAAGTCAAAAAGATAGAAACAAGCGAGCTAGAAAAACTAAAAGCTGAAATCGCCCACGAATTCCAGCAAGCCGCCATTGATGTCCTTGTCCACAAAACCGCGAGGGCCGCCGAAAAATTCCAACCCAAAACCATAATGCTCGCCGGCGGTGTGAGTGCCAACAAGGAGCTTCGCGAACAGCTAGGCGAAGCGATTAAAAAAAATTTACCGCACACTGATTATTGCTTGCCGGATATCGCTTTGACCGGCGACAACGCCGCTATGATCGCCAGCGCCGCCGCTTTCCGCTGGCAAAAAATGACCAGCAAAGAAAAAAGCGATGCCCTGCAAAACTGGAAAACCCTGGAAGCCAACGCGAATTTGAAACTGGGATAAATTTATATAATTTTTATCGATCCTTTTTTTCCGTCCATTTCAATTCTTTGTCCGTCGATTAGTCCCTTCATTATTCCTTGCACTCCAATTATGCAAGGTTTTTTATTTTCTCGAGCTAAAATAGCAGTGTGGGATAATTCACTTCCTTCTTCCGTAATTATGCCCGCGACTTTTTTGATTATTTTTGAGTATTCAGGAGAAATATCCAGAGCCACAATGACATCCCCTTCTTCAATTTTTGAGATATCGTAATAATTGAAAATCTTTCTCACTTTTCCCGAAACATTGCCCGGATACACGGATGTTCCCAAAAAAACATTATCTTTAAAAACAGAGCCGTGATTTGAAGTGGAATTATTTTTTATTTTTTCCCGAACCAATTGTTTCATTTGTTCTCCGAAATAAACGTTTCCGCAATAATAAGCAAACGACCCATAATGCTCAATTTGTTTCAAAATAGCCGGATATTCTTTTTTGTATTTCTTGCTTCTAATTTCCTCAAGCGTAAGAAAATCGGAAAGATATGGCAACTTACTGATATTTTTTGAATCCAAATACCGCTCCGCCTCTTCGAAAATTAATTTAAACGCATTGTGTGGTATTTTTTCACTTTTCATCCTGCCCTCTTCAAGTATTTTTTTAATTTCAGGATCAATGCACGCTCCCCTGGAAACAGCGGCAAGAATGGTGGTTATATTGGTTATTTCCGGCCAAATAACGAGTAACATATCCAGGATTTTTGAAATATTTTTTTCTTCAAAATTTTCCAGATATTTATTCAATTCGTCACAGGTACATAAAAACTTGTCGATTTCCTTGCGTAATCCGAAATTCCAATTTGTTTGATAATATTCAACAAGTTCGATTGGATTGCTTTTGATGCTTTTCTTATGGTAATAGATATCGAATCCTTTTTTTGGATGATAAACAAAAAGCGGATCAATAAAAACGCCACCCAACTTGTCCCTGGAAAAATACTCTCCGTAATACCAAACATCCATAACGGAAAGCGCCAAAAGAGATTTTGAACCTTTCTTTATATGCGAATTGAAATTTTTACTTGTTTTATCCTTAATCCTATTTGCAGTCGTAACGAATCTGGCTTGAACTACGTAAAATTCCCCTTTTTCTGTTTTCAACCACTCGACGTCAACCGGGAAATTAAATAAATTTTCCAATTTAATTACATATCGGGAAAGAGTTTCGATTTCTTTTTGGGACAACAACCGATGGATGTCCTGGATCTGTTCCGATTCAAATAACGTACCCTGCTTTTTCATCAACGAACTTATCTTGTTTGGCCTTCCGGCATAAAAATCAACCAGCTTGCCATTTTCCTTTTCAACGATATACTTATTGGGAATAATTTTTCCATATGCCAATGACTCCCCTTGACCGATTATGGCTTCCGTCAGAACCACCTCGGTATTATTCGAAAAAGGATCAATTGAAAAACTTACTCCGGAAACCTCACTATGCAGCAACTCTTGAATTATTACCGCCAAAGAAAAGGGGGATTTTTCAAGATTATTGTCATGGCGATACTTCAAAATATGCGACGAGAAAGATGATGCCCACACTTTTTTAATGTCCCGCATAAGAGTCTTCTCTGCTGATCCAAGAATACTCTTGAATTGACCAGCCCATGAATTTTTCAAAGAATCCTCAACCAGAGAAGATGCCCTCACTGCCAGTGTTTTAATTTTCAAATTATTGTATTTTTCAATTATTTCATTTTCTATTTTTTCCGGAATATTTTTGCGCATTATCAATTTCCTTATTTTATCCGATTTTGAATTCAAGTCTTGTTCACTTTCAAAATCAATCGAACTGATGATTGAAAATATTTCAAATGTTAATGAATGATAATTTAAAAAAGTATCAAAAGCGCACGAAAAAAGCACAAATCCTCTTGGAATATTTATTCCCAGCTTTCCTATCTCACCCAAAACGGCAGCCTTATTCCCGGCAACATAGGAATCTTTTATTGAAAGTTTTTCTAACGACAATGTAAACATAATAATATTCTTAAAAAAATCAAATCAGGAACCTTAAAAGAAGACGCTCAGATACCCGAATTTGGGTATCTGAGCGTCACTGAGCGACTATGCGATAATCGAGAAATACTCTCCTTCGCCGAGAACAATATCAAGAATCCGATCCTGATCCCCGCTATCTGTGATCATCTCCATAGCCAATGCCTGCAAAAACAGAGTGTGACCGCAAATTAAAATGCGTTGTATGGGCGATCCCTTTTTGGCGATTTCAGAAAAAACCGCCAATTTGGCGTCACGCGATATGGCATAGCCTGCCTGTCGCTGACATTCATCAGCCTGAAGGTAAGCATTTCTCAAGGAAATATTTCCCGGATTAATAAAAACAGCCTCAACCCCCTTCCAATCCCCATCCCAATGATGGGTTGACAAGGGAACAATCCTTGCATCCGGCTGACGGCCAGCAGCAATCACCACTGTCTCAATTGCTCTCTCCGCAAGAGATGATACAACCAGATCAAACTCTCCGAGAAAGGCAATTTTATCGCGACCGGCTACGGTAAGTTTGCGACCTAAATCATCCCCTTCCTTTTTCCTTGCCTCTGCTTCCCCGTGTCGCAAAAAAACAATCTCTCGCTTCTGCATTTCCAACCTCCTTCAAAATCAAAGAACTTTGGTACGATTTCCAATTTTTTGTTTGTTAAAAAATATCAGTTATTAACAATTTTACAAAATATTTTCTAAAAATTTTCGCTAAAATACCTATTTTTAGCCAAATATTTTCTTGTTTTTGAAAAAAGTGTCGGAAAAGTTGACGTTTTGTAAGAATTATACTACGATAGAATTATGGAAAATATTGAAAAAATTATCAGCTTCGCCGGCCTCAATAAAAATGAAGCCAAGATATATTTGACGCTCCTCCGCTTCGGACAAAGCGTCATTTCCGATATTGCCAAAAATTCCGGAATCAAAAGAGCCACCATCTATCAATACATTGATGACTTATCCGCCAAAGATATCGTCCGTAAAACCGTAAAAGGCAAACGAATTTTTTATTATCCCGAAGATCCGAAAAAATTGATCGACATCATCGAGCGCAAGGAAAAGAAAATGAAAGAAGTCTTTCCCGAATTGGAAAAAATGTACCAACACTATTCCAGTAAGCCAACAATTAGATTTTATGAAGGAAAAGAAGGAATGCGTTCGGTTTACCGAGAAATGACAAAAACATCCAAAACCTTATGGAGCATGTTTTCCGCCGATAGATACTTTCAAGTTTTTTCCGAAAAAGACAGCTTGGAATTTGTGGACAATATTTATCAAAACGGAGGACAACTTCGAGATCTGGTTAAGAATTCCAAACTTGGCATCCAATACGTGAAAGAAAAATGGGGCGGAAATTCAACCGTTTCCAAGCTTTTACCGAAAGATTTCGAATTTTCCGTCGATCTTTTGATTGCGGGAGACAATGTGGCGATGATTTCTTTCGACAATTTGGTCGCTGTCATCATCGAAAACCCAGGCATCGCCCAACTGCAAAAAAATCTCTTGAAATTCATCTGGAAACACACAAAATAATTTACCTGAAACTGCAATCATAAAAAACCTTGAATTTTCCTTTATTTACTGCTAATATAACAATATTGAAAATATTATTCGCAGTTCATAAAGAAAACCATGGAAAAACAATATAATCCTCAGGAAATTGAGGATGAAATATATCGAAAATGGGAGCAATCCGGTTTTTTCCAGCCAGAGGTTGGTCAACCATGGGTTGATAATCCTGAAAACAGAGAGCCTTATTCAATTATGATGCCACCTCCCAACGTGACTGGCGTTTTGCATTTGGGACACGCGATGGAAAATACCTTGATGGACATCATGGCACGCTACCAAAGAATGCAAGGGAAAAAAGTGCTTCTACTTCCCGGAACCGATCACGCCGCTGTCGCCACCCAAGCCAAAGTGGAAAAAATTCTCATTGAAAAAGGCATCAAAGACCCGCGAAAAGAACTGGGCCGAGAAAAACTTTTGGAAGAAATCCGCTCTTTTGCCGAAAACTCCAAATCCACTATCCTGAAACAAATCCGAAAAATGGGAACCAGTTGCGATTGGTCGCGCCTGGCATATACCTTCGACGAAACCCGAAGCAAAATCGTCAATGAGGTTTTTGAAAAAATGTACAAAGACGAGCTGATTTACCGCGGACACCGCGTGGTCAATTGGTCGGTCAAAGGACAATCCACCTGCTCGGACGACGAACTTGAATACAAAGAAAGAATTGGAAAATTATACACTTTCAGATATTCCGAAGACTTCCCGATCGCCATCGCTACCACCCGCCCGGAAACAAAACTGGGCGACACCGCCATCGCAGTCAATCCGAAAGACGAAAGGTACGTAAAATATATCGGGCAAACATTTGAAGTTCCTGATTTTGCCGGAAGCGGAATCGATTTGAAAATCAAGGTAATCGCCGACGATTCGGTTGACGCAAATTTTGGAACCGGAGCCGTCGGAGTTACTCCCGCCCATTCGATGGTTGATTTTGAAATGCTGGAAAAACAAAAAACGCAAGGGAATGAAATAAAACTCATCCAGGTAATCGGACAGGACGGATTGATGAATAAAAATTCAGGAAAGTATGCCGGAATCTCCACGGATACCGCGCGCGAAGAAATCGCGCACTACCTCGAACAAAACAACCTGCTGGAAAAAGAGGAAGAAATCACGCAAAATGTCAGCACCTCAGACAGATTCGGAGATATCGTCGAAGTTTTGCCCATGACCCAATGGTTCGTCGCAGTCAACAAGAAAATTCCCGGAAAAGAAAAAACTCTCAAGGAATTGATGAAAGAATCCGTCGAGACAGGACTGAACAATGACCCGGATCAAAAAGTAAGAATCACGCCGGAAAGATTTGAAAAAATATACTTCAACTGGATCGACAACCTGCGCGACTGGTGCATCTCGCGTCAAGTTTGGTGGGGACACAGGATTCCTGTTTGGTATTGCCAAAATCCGGATTGTCAAAAACCTTTTGTGAGCGGATCCAAAATGGAAAAATGTCCCCTCTGCGGAGGCGCTGTAAAACAAGATCCGGACACGCTCGACACTTGGTTCTCCAGCGGTCTTTGGACATTCTCCACCCTCACTGAAGACGAAAGAAAAATATTTCACCCGACCAGCTGGATGCAAATGGGTTCGGAGCTTTTGTTTTTCTGGATGGCAAGGATGATTTTGATGAGCACTTATTACCTGAATGAAATCCCCTTCAGGAATGTCTACATCCACGGAATGCTTCGCGATGAAAAAGGAAACAAATTTTCCAAATCCGCCGGAAACAATCTCGATCCGCTGGATGTTTCCCGAAAATACGGAACCGACGCTCTTCGCCTGAGCTTGATATCAGGAATCACCCCGGGGCAAGACAGCAAATTCTACGAAGAAAAAGTGGAAAGCTCTCGAAATTTCATCAACAAGCTTTGGAATATCAGCCGCTATATTATCGACAAGAAGCAAGGAACAAGGAACAAGGAACAAATCGACTTAAAATTGCAGTTAGAAAAAAACAAGCTGACATTGGCGGACTTTTGGATATTGCAGAAAATGTCGAATCTGATTGAAGAAATAACAAATGAAATAGAAAATTATAATTTTTCTTTAGCAATAGAAAAAATAAGAGAATTTGTTTGGAATGATTTCGCCGATTGGTATGTCGAAGTAAGTAAATTTGAAGACAATAAAACGGAAAAAAATATCATCTTAAACATGCTTCTGGAAGATATTTTGAAAATTCTTCACCCTTACTCCCCTTTTGTCACGGAAAATATTTGGAGTATTTTAGGAAAAGAAAAATTGCTTATGATTGAAAAATTTCCAATCAAAGAAAAATATTGGGAGATTACTAGCGCTTCTCAAGCGGATGAAATACACTTCAGCATAATCAAAGAAATCATAATCTCTATTCGAAATCTTCGCAGTGAAAACAAAATTGAACCAATGAAAAAAATCCGCATTATTTTTGATGTTAAAAATAATCCAGAATATGAATCCCTGATTAGCTCTCAAGAGAACATTATTAAAAGCCTGCGCACCGGAATTGACACCATTAAGATAACTAAAAACGGAGCTGAGATTAAAAACTCTGCGCACACCGTTATTGCCGGAATCAATATCTACATCCCGCTAGAAGGGCTTATTGACAGTAAAAAAGAGAAAGAAAACACCCAAAAAGAAATTGATAATTTGAAAAAATATATCTCCGGACTGGAAAACAAATTGAACAACAAGACTTTTGTTCAAAAAGCACCCGCCGAAATCATCAAGCAAGAACAAAAAAAACTAGCTGAGGCAAAAACAAAAATTTCTGAATTAGAAAAATATCTGGAAAAAATATAAATAATACTCCAAAGATTGTACCAAGGATAAAACAATAAAATATTTTTCTTACACTGTCTTTGCGCAGTCAGGATAAATTCTTCTTATACGAATCAACCAAGAGCTTAAAATATACCTCCAACAAATCCAAAAGGGACACTTGGAAGAAAAATATTTTATTGTTTTATCCGATGAAAAATTGTCAGTATTATCTGATATAAAATCTTTCAAAACACCCTATTCTATACACCTATTTTCACTTATTCAATAAATAATAGCCCAGAATAAATTTTCCAAAAGTGAGCTACTTTTTATTTAAATTTTAAAATTATATTATGAAAATAATTCAATCTTTTTTTTGGGGAATTTTTGCAGCCGCTTTGGCTCTTGTTTTGGAAATGATTGTACGAATAATTCTTGAAATATTATCCATCGAAAAAAGCATCGCTTTCTCTCTATTTGAAAAATTTTCTCTTTTTATTGTTCTTTTTGTCGCCATTGAAGAGACAATAAAATTCCTCATCGTTTCCAGAAAAATAGAATCCTACTCTTTCGGAAGATTAACTATTATCCATTCCCTCATTGCCGGAATTGGATTTTCCGCTTTGGAACTTTTTCTTATATGGCAGAAAATAACTACAACAATTTCAACTCATATCTCTCTTTCTATTATGATACAAATAACCTTACTCCATATAACCACCTTTGGAATTATCGCCTACTACCTCGCTCAAAAAAAAAGATATACCATCAAACCTCTTATTTTTACCATCACAATTCACTCATTATATAACTTTCTCATCTTAAATTCGGAAAAAGTCTTTCCATTGTATCTGTTTTCATTTTTTGCAGTTCTTGTGCTGATTACAGCCTGGAATTTATCCACAATAAAAAGCAAGCTTGCGTCATAGGTTTTTTCAAATTATAATACAAAGGAAGAAATCGATAGTAAAAATAACTTAAATTTAACACCTAAAATCAAAAACATATGACTAAAGAAAAAAAATCATTTTTGGAAAGATTAACCGGATCAAAGAGAATAGAAGATGAAAACGAAAGAATGGACACTATGAACGTTTTCACTGAGGATGAAGAAGAAACGGAAATTACAATGCCGCGCAGCAACCCTTTTCGTCCAGCTATCCGCCAAGAAGAAGAATCATGGGCGACGGCCGACGAAGACAGCGGAAATAATGACGGAGAAGGACAACTCACTATTGATGTTTATCAAACCGACTCTGACATCGTAATAAAATCCACCATCGCCGGAGTAAAACCGGAAGACCTTGAAGTTTCCATTAACAATGATATGGTGACTATCAAAGGAGAGAGAAAAACTGAAGAAGAAATTACCGAAGAAAACTATTATTATCAAGAGTGCTACTGGGGTTCATTTTCCCGATCCGTCGTTCTTCCGGTTGACGTTTTGCCTGACAAATCCGAAGCTTCTTTAAAAAATGGAATATTAACAATAAAATTGCCAAAAGCAGCCACTAACCAAATAAAAAAAATCCAAGTTCGCGGGTTTTAAGATAAAAGAAATAAACCGCTTGCAATATACAAGAAAAAATACCACATCAAAAATGGTATTTTTTCTTGCATGAGGAATTCTTCTTGTTAAAAAAAGGGTTTTAACCTATTCTATATAATATGGATAAAATCATAAAAAGTTGTATTTTTATTTTCTTACTTGGCGCTCCTTTATGCGGAGTTTTTGCACAAGCTGAAACTGATAAAATTATATTCAAAATAAACGACACGGAGGAAAAAATATCCCGTAGTGAATTTTCCCAATGGATAAAAATATCCACCGAACTGACGAACGAAAAAAACTATCGATCAGAAATCGAGAATATAAATTTTTGCCATTGGGAAGATTTTTTTTGTTCCTTTTCCCAAGATATACGCCAAAAATATACCTCTAAAAAAATAAGTTCCCAATCTATAGACCAAGAAAAAATCGAGTCTTTTTTGGCCACCCTCGCTCAAAAAACAGACAAAAACCCGATAAATGCAAAATTAAAAATTGAAGACGGAGAAGTCGCTACATTAGAATCAAGTAAAAATGGTCTCAAACTCGACATTCCAAAAAGCATTCAAATACTTTCCGCTAAGTTATCCGAAAAAAATATTCCAGCAGTTATATCCTTACCTTCTATTAAAGTGGAACCAAAAATAAGGGAGGATGGGATATCAAAACTTGGTATAAACAAGCTTATCGGGGAAGGAAAATCAAATTTTCGAGGATCTCCCACTAATCGAATTCACAATATCAAAGTTGCCACAAATCAATTTGACGGAATAATAATCGCTCCCGAAGAAGAATTTTCCTTTGTTAAGCTTTTAGGAGAAGTCGACGGGGAGCATGGATATTTACCTGAATTGGTAATAAAAAATGACAGAACGGAACCAGAATTCGGAGGGGGAATTTGCCAAGTTTCAACTACTGCTTTCCGCGCCGCCATTTACAGCGGACTAGAAATAACCGCGCGCCGCAACCATGCTTATCCAGTTTCTTATTACAACCCGCAAGGAATGGACTCAACTATTTATATTCCCCGCCCTGACTTGCGTTTTATCAATAACACTCCTGGAAACATTTTAATTCAAACAAGAATCGAAGGAACTGAATTGACTTTTCAGTTTTATGGAACTGATGATAAGAGAATCGTTGAAGTGGATGGACCTCACATTACTGAAAAAAACCCGGACGGATCCATGAAAACATATTTCACTCAAAAAGTTATTGCCGAAAAAGGAGAAATCATCCTGGATGAAATTTTTCGCAGTAGCTATGATTCTCCGGACAAATACCCTCATCCCGGGCAAGAAACAAAAATCACAAAAAAGCCGGATGATTGGTCAAAAAAACAATGGGATGAATACAAAAAAACAAATGGGCTCTAGATTTTAATTGACTAATTGCCTTGTTTTTGCTAACATCTTTAGTGTTGTACTGGACTAAAAATAATCGAAAAACACACAAAGAAAGTATGCGTCGTTAGCTTCCTCCATAGGCGGACAGGCACTCGGTAGAACAGCTCGCAAAATATAATCGAAAAACACACAAAGAAAGGATGCGTCGTTAGCTTCCTCCATAGGCGGACAGGCACTCGGTAGAACAGCTCGCAAAATATAATCGAAAAACACACAAAGAAAGTATGCGTCGTTAGCTCAGTCGGTAGAGCAGTGGCCTCTTAAGCCAATGGTCGAGGGTTCGATTCCCCCACGACGCACAAAGGTTCTCCACCACAGGCGGACCAGCAGACTGGGATTCCCCCACGACGCACAGATGCCCTCGTAGTTCAATGGATAGAACACCAGCCTTCTAAGCTGGTTATCTAGGTTCGATTCCTGGCGAGGGTACGGAATTAATTTTCAATTTATAATTATCAATTTTCAAACAATACTTAAATTATAAAATTTTTAAAATTTAAAATTAATTGAAAATTGTTTAAAAATTAGAAATTTAAAATTAGAAATTACACGCATAGCGTGGATGATGGCGGGTATAGTTCAATGGTAGAACACTGGTTTGTGGTACCAGGTACGAGGGTCCGATTCCCTCTACTCGCCCATAGCAGAAAAAATGCCCTTGTGGTGAAATGGATATCACGCTTGGCTTCGGACCAAGCATTCCAGGTTCGAGTCCTGGCAAGGGCACAAGATAACAAAAAAACTTCACTAGTGAAGTTTTTTTGTTATCTAATGCTGTTACTTCCTTTTTTATTTTTTCTCTGCATCAATTTGATCATGGACAAAAATATCATTATTTATCCTGTATTCTTTATTATATTCCTCGTATCTCCTCTTCATTTCACCGACAACTTCTAAAAACTTATCTTCTTTAAACTGAACGTTTTTCTGCTGAGATGCAATATAGCTGTTTTTCTGATTTTCATCCCAATTTGAATTATACAATGATTGGTACATAAGAAAAATTCCGTAAGCAGAAAGAGAAACAAAAAAAATAACAAAAATAAAATTGTTATATTTCATCCACATTGAAAAAACCTTGCTGAATGCTTTTTTTAAATCAATCTTCTTAATTTGTTCTGAAATATTCATATTTTTTCTACTTTTTAGTTTTCATAAAGAACTAATTCCAGACTGGAATATATGATTCTCTCCCCTTGGTCATTTGTTATTTTCTTTTCCTCCAATTGTTCTTTATTCGCTTCTCCGCCAACAAAAGGATTAATTCTGGAATTAATCTGGACAGCATTAGACGGTTCGTCGGTTGTTGCCTGAATCGAAAAAATATCAGCGTAATAATCAAAGTTTTCCACCTTATTCACAAAATTAACCAAATTTCGATAGCTTCCGGTCAATTTTATCTGTATGGTAATATAGTTTTCCAGTGCCGGTTGCAAAACTTTAGCATCCTCCTCTTTTTCTGTTTTTTTTACAGATGCATTGTTTTTCTTATCATCAATTTCAATCACAATCTCATTGTTTGTTTCTTGCGCAATTTTTTCAATTTTTTCAATAACCTCCACAATTTTATCCGCTGAAAAAATCATTCCAATGTTTTTTTCATTCTCATTAATTAGCGCGTATTGTTTCCTCATTGTTTCAATTTCAGAAATTTTCTTTTCTTTGGATTCATGATCCGCAATTATTTTCTGATTCTCTTCTATCTTCTGATTAATCTTCTTCATTTGGGGAATTATCAAAAAAAACACAAAAACCGCCATAACTAACGGCAATCCGAAAATAAAAATATTCTGCTTATTGTTTTTCCAAAATTTATTCATTTATTTTTTTGTCTTAATGCATTCTTCCTCAATTTTTAATTCTGCCTCAAAATTGATATTTTTTTTCGAAACAATATCAGAAAGAGGAATCTCCATTTCGGAAAAACATTGGGAATTTTCAATTTGGCTCTTAAACCTCAAAAGAGTATCTCGATCATTCGCTATTCCGGAAATACTAAACCTGGAATCATCAGAAACAATACCCTTCAACTTGACATCATTAATAACATTTTCACTTAAACGCGTTAAAACATTTGTCCAATCAAAATGATTTTTTTGCACCGAATATAAGAGCGCTATTTCACGATTCTCATCTTCAAAAATTTTTTCATATTTTCCGATTTCTTTATACTCTCCGTTTAGCGCTTCTTCCGCATATTCACTCTCCAGCGATTTCCCTTGCAAATCCAAAATAAAATTAATGCAAAACAAAATTATCAAAAAGACAGCCACGGAAAAAAACACAAGCAATTCTTGGCGTATAATCAACCAAGAAATTTTTTTTCTTTTCAATCCTCTTTTTCTTTCCTCCGGAAGGAGATTCAAGTGAATATTCATTTTCTTAATGAGTAATATAATTTGTAAGAGCCAAGCCTATTGCAGTAGTATAATGGACTGACTCTTCTTTATTTATTATGGGAAGTTTGGTTTTTAATTCTGCCGCAATCCATGGACTTCCAATCTTCACTTCCATGCCCAGTCTTTTTGACAAATATGGAACTAGTCCCCGGGTATTGGCTCCTCCTCCGCAAATAATCACCCGGTCTATGCTTTTTGAATATTTCAATCCGGCAAGATAGAAATCAAAGGATTTTTCAATTTCAGAAATCAGATTTTCAATCACAGGCTTAACAGCTAAAAATATTGCGTCTTCTTTCACAAAAGATCCGATCCCTTTGGCGATTTTTATTTTTTCCGCCTCATCAAAAGAAACATTCAGGCTTTTTGCAATAACTCCGGAAAGCGACTGACCAGAAACCGGATTACTTGAAGTAAAACATGGCACTCCCTTGTAAGCTATTGAAATACTCGTTCGTCTATCCCCCAAATCAACGGTCAAAATAGTGTCCTTTTGCTCTTCCTTTCCCAAAAGACTGCGCGATTGAGCCACTGATTCAATTTCCAATCCAATAACTTCCAATCCGGCCAATTCCAACACATCAATGAATTGATTTATTGTTTTACGAGAAACAGCCACCACTAAAATACTCATCTTATTTTCCATATCCACTCCCAACTTCTCTTCCAGGGCTTGCCAATCATAGTAAACTTGATCCAAAGCCACCGGAATATTTGCCTCTATTTCCCATTTTATAGCCTCTTTTACTTCTTCCGGATTTATTTTTGGAATATTGATAATACGCAAAAAAGCTTTCGTTTCAGGAAGAGAGCAAATAACTTTTTTGGTATTTATTTTTTTCGGTCCTGATTTTTTTATTGCCCGCCTGATCGCATCTGCAACTTTTTTCTGATCAATAATTTCTCCATCAGAAACACTGCCGAGAGATATCTTCTCACTCCCAAAACTGCGTATGCGCAAATCTTTTCCGAAATCTTCCATCTGAACAACCTTAACTGACAAGTCGCTCAAATCCAATCCGAAAGCATTATCGGAAAAATCAATAATTTTTTTATTTAGAAAAGACATCTTCTGAATTAAAACATGTTTTCCTTCTAACTTGCTTGAAGGAAACCCATATTTATTTTTTATTTTTATATTATTTTCAAAAACAATTCTTACTGCTTTTTTATTATAGCTCATCCCACATATCTAGGGAATACTCCGGACTGGTTGGAAAGTAGGGAGGAGGATAATATAAAAGATTATTGTCATATACTAAATTTCGATCCGTATATCCTGAGTCTCTCGGACAGCTATCAGTATAAGCAAATCCGTAACGACCATTAGTTGCCATTGCTCCAAATAATGTTATTGAGTCCTTATGATCCACGCACGAAAGATCGCCACATAAGCAAAGATACCATCCCGCACTATTTCCCCATTGGTAAGTATTTCCGCCTAAAATTTTCCATCCCTTTTCTCCTCCGTTTCCACTTCTGTAATAACCGGAATAATAATCCCTTCCTACTCTTCCTGTTTGAGCAATCAATGCTCCGTCTATCTGTAGATCATTTTCACTATCTTTGATAATTTCAATATCATTCTGTCCGATTATTCCCAAAATATCACTTCCGTCATAATTTGTATATCGAATATCGTTGCCAATATAAACACTTGCGCCTCCTCCTCCAATAATATCAGCTGCTGCCACAGTCACTCTTTTGTTGTCAATTTTCCCTTCAAGCCAAACATTATTTTCAACAAAAATAACCCCGTTATTGGGAATATTATGCGTCGACCAACCGCTGGCATATGTTTTTATTGCATTTGTAAATGAATCATATTGACTCACAGTTCTTGAATCAAATGTTCCATTATCTTTTAATATTATATGCTGACCCTTGCCGGAATGACCGAAATATATACTTCCATTGATTCCGGAATTAGCCGCCGATTTCATTAAAGCCAAATCGGCTGATACTCCAGTGAAATCTTCTTCTGAAACAGGAAATTCAGTTCCCGCCTGAAAAACATCCCCGTCCATATTTGTATTATATTCATTCGTCCATGCCGTCCACACTCCGGGACGGGTTATTCCGGTATCTGGATCAACATAAGTTTCTTGGGAACTGGAAACAATATTATGCGCAATTCCATCAAATCTTATTCCTCCGTTTGAGTGTAATAAACCGAAAGTTTCCGTCCCATCTCCAAATCGAACACTCGCGTTGCTAAGCACTAAATATTCACTCCATGATGGACGCCGAAATCTCACCCTTACTGTTCTCGTTGAATTTGGATTCTTAATCGTCCAACCGGTTGATTGCACAACTACAATTGTCGAATTTGGATCAGGAGGAGTAACTTCAATTGAATATCTTCCAATGACTCCCCCTTGAGGATCTTTAAAATCCTGCTCATATGGAGAATCTACTCCAAGCGGGCTTTGATTTTGCCAAAAATCTTCCACTTGATAAGCTGTTTTTCCTTCAACTTCATGGGCAAGATACCAGCGGTAAAAATATATTCCTGCTTCGGCAATTTGCAATGATTCCTCGCGACTTGCCTCATACTGGCTGTATTTCAACTGGGACACTACAAACTGAATCATCGATGTAAGAATAATCATAACGGCCGACATTATGATTAAAATATACACCAATGCGCTGCCTTTTTTAAAATATCCTTTCAACATAAGATAATGTTTTTATTTTTTAATTAAACTTTTTTATTACTAATGCGCGCGATCATACTCATTAAGATTTCGTAGTGCGACAAATGATTGAATATTTATATAATCGGGAGCATTATCCGGATCAATATTTATCATCAAATGTATCTTTGCCATTCTTACATCACTCACGGAAGCAGGAGTTTCCATCGGATTATTAATTTCATCAGCCGGATAATTTTCATCATAATAAGAAAAAATCGGATGGGAAGCATCATTGGCAACATAATTAGCAATAATTTGTATATTCTGATCGCCATCCGGATATGCGGGAGGAATTCCTGCCGGATCGGTAACTCCGACTTTTAAGGTATTCGCCTCTCTATAATAATGCACTCTTTCTGTCGCTCCATCTTTATCTATATCGCTATAAAAAACAAAATCATTATCATCAGCAGAAACAATAGAATATGAACCATTGTCCGCCTGCCTTGCCCGCCTGACAACATCAACTGTTTTTTGCACGCCTCTTGAAGCAGTCATTGATGCCTCTCCCGACTCAATAACGAATGCGTTATTTTTCCAAGCCCGCGTAAAAAGCAACGTAAAACCTTCGACGCCAATTGAAAAGATTGCGATCGCCATCATCATCTCGATCAGTGTCATTCCGCATTTGTTTTTTCTTAAATTCATTTTTTTACTACATTTTCCAAAAAATTATCTTTATTGAGGAATAAGTTCTACTGGGTACAGCACTAATCCGTCAATGGTCACCGTTGAATTGTTGGTATCAAATCCATCTGCCTCGATTGACAGTTCGTAATTATCTTTCGCAAGTGCAACTCCGTCTTCAGGAAAATAAACTTTTCCGAATTTATCAGTAGTCAAAGAAACTTCGTATCCGAGCAGAGCATTTTTTAATCTTACTTCAGCCCCCTCAATTGAAGCCCCGGTATTCTGGTCTGAAATTGAAACGCATAAAGAATCTAACGAATTATCAAGAAAAATGGCCTTCACTTCGGAATCAACGCCAGGATCAACAATAAACTTACTATAATTAACGTCATCATTGGGATCCATTTCATAAAAAGTATAATCTGTTATGCTTTCGTCGGGCGTGAAAATATACGCTCCGGGGCTCAAGCCATCAATGCTTTCTTCCCCATTTCCATCAGTAACTAAATTTTGATTAAAGTTATATTCCAAGACTCCCGGCAATCCGCCTGAAATATTATTGCCTAGCAATCTTCCTCCATTCAAATTGAAAGGAATATCCGCTATTAAATTTCCAAAAGGGTCTTTGGTTACAATCTTTATATTAGACACAAGATCTATAATAATCGATTTTATATTCAAACTTCCTTCTATCACCAAAGCATTTTGATCTGCCACTGGATCGTAATTTGAATCAGGGCTTACCGGAAGAGTTGTAACACTTTCATAATCATTCTTAGAAACACTTATCACATAATCATCTCCGGCTGGCATTCCCGGGCGCAAAACCGTTCCACTTGAGTCAGTAACAGTAGAAATATTCACTCCATTGTCCGCACTGGAAATATTTACCGCAACATTTGAAAGTCCGACAGCGGGAGTATCAATAACATTTACGCGCAAAGTTCCCCCTCCGGCGCTTGTTTCCACTCCCGGAGGAACAAAATTTGAAACCAGATATGCTTGCTGGCTTGCCAATTCTTCTCCCCACAAAATAGTTACCCGCGCCACTTTATAGTCAGTAGGAATAATATCGGAAATATCAACAGTGCTATCAAAAGAATCGTCGACATAACTTACATCAATTTTAACGTGATAATTAACTGTGTTAACATTTTCCCAATAATCCGCATCCAGAATTCCATGGGGAATTCCAGTAGTTGTTCCGATATCGGCATATGGAATATTTCGAATAATTTCCATTTTTTGGTTAGCCAAAGAAATTGCGCCTAGCCGGTTTTTTGAATTAATTATATGCCGAGTTCCCGAAGAAAAAACCGAATAAAAAGTAGCCAAAATAATGCTGACAATAAACAGCACCACTAAAGCCTCAATAAGTGTGAATCCGCTCTTGGGTCTGGAATTTCTTATTTTCAAGCAGGCAGTTGAAATTTGAAATTTGAAATTTTTCATCAATATTGCGAAAAAAATTAACTTTGCGTATAATAAAAAACTTTGCTTCTACTATTTTTATTATTTAATATTATCCATCAGGCTATACATCGGCTGAAGCATCGAAACCGCGAAAAGCCCTACGGCGCTTCCAATAAAAATCATCAATATCGGCTCAATAATAGATGAAAGATTTTTTGTCAATTGATTAACTTCTTCTTCATAAAATTCCGCTATTTTTACAAGCATTTCATCAGTTTTTCCTGTTTCTTCTCCAACTTCCATCATTTGAGAAACCAACACCGGAAAAATCATACCATTTTTTGAAATAACCACGCTGAGAGCCACACCTCTTTGAATTTCCTCAATTCCTTCTCTGATAGCCCTTTTGTAATAAAAATTTCCCAATGTATTGGCAACAATATTTAATCCGTCAATTGAAGAAACTCCACTCTTAAGAAGCGAGCTGTATATTCTGGAAAATCTTGCGCAATTTACTTTTATGGCAATATTTCTTATTGCCGGAGTTTTTATCAACAGAAAACCAATTGTTTTTTTTCCAAGTTCTGTTTGCAGAAAAATTTTTGTTCCAACTATCAAAAAAAGTGTTATTCCAAAAACAATCACATAGTGATTAGTAAAAAATCCGCTAAGCGCGATGACAAATCTGGTTGCGGGAGGAAGAACCACGTTCATATCGGCAAATACTCCCAAAATTTTTGGCAAAATAAATGTAAGCATCAAAACTCCAATACCCAGCATTGCTACCAAAATAACCGCCGGATAAATCAAGGCTCCGATAACTTTTCCCCGCAAGTCATGTTCTTTTTCTAATTGGGTGGCAATTATTCCCAAAACTTCCTCCAAATTTCCGCCAATTTCTCCAACTCTCACCATATTTACAAAAAGATCATCGAAAACTCGCGGATATTTTGCCAAAGAATCACTAAGACCGACACCTCCTTGAATCTCATTAAATATATCCTTCAAAATTGATTTGAATTTCTTACTCTCGACCTGGGCTGCCAGATTATTGATTGCCCGCGAAACAGTCAGCCCGGATGCAATCATAACGCTTAAATTTCTCGCAAAAATCATTTTCTCTTTCAATGAAACATTCGTAAATTGATCCAAGAACCGCACTTCGACGCTCTTTTTTTCATCTTCCATCGGCCGAATCGAGGTAATCAAAAAACCTTCAGCTCGCAACTGTTGCGCGGCTGATTTTTCATCCTTTGCCGAAATCTCTCCTCCTTTTGAATTTCCATCGGCGCTTTTGGCGGTATAAGCAAACTTTGACATACTATTTTAAATACAAAAATTTCTAATCTGCTCAAAAAAATTATTCTCTTGTCACCCTTAAAACTTCTTCAATTGTCGTAAGTCCTTGCACCGCCTTAGATAAACCGTCCTCAATCATTGTCGACATTCCATTTTCTTTGGCTTTTGCTTCGATTGATTCAGTTGATGCGGACTGAGTAATTAATTTTTCAATATCGGGATCAATATCCAAAACTTCATAAATTCCGACTCTTCCGTGATATCCTTCGTTATTGCATTGGTCGCATCCTTTTGCTTTATACAAGCGAATATCATCCCATTGGTCATCTTTTTTTACCAATCCTTTTGTTTGTTCGCAAACCTTCAAATATTCCAAAACTTCTTTCGTATTGAAACTTTCATCCAAAACCTTGATTCCTTTTTTATCAATCTTATATTCAACTTTGCACTCATTGCACAATTTTCGAACCAAGCGCTGAGCCGCAACAACATTAACAGTTGATGCAACCAAGAAATGTTCCGCTCCCATATCAAGAAGACGAGGCAAAGCTCCGGCAGCGCTATTGGTATGCAACGTTGACAAAACCAGATGTCCAGTCATTGCGGCGTGCAAAGCGATTTCCATCGTTTCTTCATCTCGAATTTCCCCAACCATAATAATATCCGGATCTTGGCGAAGCAGGGCCCGCAAGCATGCTGCAAAAGTAAGTCCGATTTTCGGATTAACTTGCGTTTGATTTACTCTCGGCATTCGATATTCAACCGGATCCTCAACAGTACTAATATTAACTCCCGGAACATTGATAATATCCATTATAGTATACAATGTTGTAGTTTTTCCGCTTCCGGTCGGACCGGTAACCAAAATCATTCCGTTTGGTTTTGTAATTTCTCTGTGAATAATTTCCAGCGACCGCCCCTGAAGGCCCATTTTTTCAAGCGTTAAACCTTTTGATGTTTCATCCAAAAGACGCATCACTATTTTTTCTCCGTCAAATACAGGTAAAATACTTACGCGAAAAGAAATTTTATATTCATCCTTAACAATCTTAAACCGTCCGTCTTGAGGCAATCGGTGCTCATCAAGCTTTAAGTTTGACAATACTTTTATTCTTGCCACAATACCGGGTAAAACCTGTTTTGGCAAAATCATTGCATCATGCAAAATTCCATCAATCCGATAACGGACAATAACTTCTTTCTCGTCCGGCTCAATATGAATATCACTGGCTGACTGCAAAATCGCGTGCTTAAGCAAAGTATCAACAACGCGAATTACCGGCAGACCCTGCGCCATTTTCTCCAAATCTTCTTTTCCGTTTTCCGCTTCATTTCCACCTTGACTTTCGGTTGTCATTCGCTCAGCATTTTTATCAATAATATCTCCAAATTCCGCTTTCAAACTTTTCTCGTATTGCCGAATAACCGATTTGATACTTTCTTGCGTTGACAAACAGGGTACGATTTTCAATCCGGTTTTTTTTCGAATAAAATCGATAGTTTGGATATCTTCAGGATTGATCATTGCCACTTTCAACTCATTGCCTTTTTTTTCAAAGGCGACAATGTTATATTTTTTGGCAATAGGCTCCGGAATAATTTGCAAAATATCTGAAGAGATCATCTCCTTTGACAAATCCACAAAAGGTATTCCGAGAATATACGAAAAAAGTTTTCGTAATTCATTTTCATCAATCATTTTTTTTTCCAACAACAAATCCCCCAGCGGTTTACTGGTTTTCTCAGCTTCTTCAAAAAGCTTTTCCAGGGATTCTTTTTTAACAATATCCGTATCTAGCAGAAAATCCCTCAGTTGTTTGTTTTCGATTTTCATTTTTATTTTACTGGTCGCTAATCGAACGCGAAAACATCTACATTACATTCCCAAAATTCCTTTTATTTTTTCCACAATTTCTTTTAATTGATAATCCGCCTTAACCAAATAAGTAGTTGCTCCCAGCGCCAATGCTTTTTCGATATCCTTAATGCTTCCCAAATTTGTAAGCAAAATTATCGGAACGTCTTTTGTCGATTGATTTTCACGGAGTTCAGAAATAACATCATATCCGTTTTTTTTAGGCAAAATTATATCCAAAAGAACCAAATCCGGATTTTTGCGCATAACCATTTCCACTCCAACCTCTCCATCAGCCGCCGAATCAACTTCAAAATCTTCTTTCTCAAGAAAATCCTGCAATGTTTCCCGCAAAATAACTTCATCTTCAATAATTACAATCTTTTTTTTCTTTTCCATATTTTTTATGATTTACGCGCTTCGACAAAAAGTATTAGGTTTTCCGAAAAAATATTATTTTCGTAGCTGTCCGTGTCCCTCGAAAGGACCGGAGAAAATGATATTTTTTCGAAAAACCGGACGAATGTTTTTCAAGCGCGCAAATCCTGAGCTTGTTTACTTAATAATTTATTTCTTATTTATTATTGGCAGAGAAAAACAGAAACTGGATCCCACATTCTCAATTGACTTGAACCAGATTTTTCCGCCTGATTGTTCAACATAATTTTTCACAATATACAGCCCTAGTCCAGTTCCTTCAATTTTATATTTGGCGGAATTATCGCTGCGAAAAAATTTCTCAAAAACCTTATCTTGCTGTTTTTCCGGAATTCCGATTCCATTGTCTTTTACGCAAAAATTAATTTTATCACCATCCTTCTCCAAGCGAACCTCAACATATCCTCCATCTGCCGTATATTTGATTGCATTGGAAATAAGATTATCAATCGCCACTTTTATCCTTCTTTTGTCTGCAGTGATTTCCGGCAAACTTCCGGGAATTATCACATCCACTTTCACTCCCATTGCTGTCGCCAAAGGAAGATCGGCTTCATAAACTTCTTTTACAATTTTTGCGATATTAATTTTGTCCTGTGCCAAAAGAAGCGCCCCTCGATCAAGCCTGGCAACATCCAGCAAATCTCCGACCAAACGCGACATGTGCGCGTTCGCTTTGGAAATTTCCCCGATAAGATCAAGCTGTTTTTTCCCCAATCCTTTGTTATATTTCGATATTAGAAGTTCAGATGCCCAACTCAATTCGGCAATCGGAGTTTTGAGTTGGTGGGATGCCATTGAAATAAATTCGGATTTGGTTTTGTTGGCCGCCGCCATATACTCGACATTTCGAATAATAAAAGTTCCGATAGTAAAAATCACAACCACCACGGCAAACTCGCTGAAAATCAAAATCTCCGGCGAACCGTAATTCATTGAAGCAAAATAAACTATCGTCATCGCGGCAATTACGATAATGCCCATCAACAAAAAAAGAAAGCTCGGTGCCTGCCAAATACTCACGCCCAACTCATCTGCCTGCTTTCTAATATTCAAATCATTAACAATTTTCATTTGATTTTTTATTTTTGTTTATTTTCTTACTTCTCACAATTAAACAGAAAGGTGCAATTTTTTAAAAAAATATTTTTTCTTATTGTTAAAATTATACCATAAAGAAAAAGAAAAACAAAAAATCAACAAAGTTTCGCAAAGCATTTAGCGGAAAGAAAAAATATTTCAGGAGAGAGATCTGAAAAAATCTTCGCTTTTTCCCACTTTGCGAAACTTTATTGATTTTAAAAAAAACTCCTACAATGAAACTTCGATTTTCAAATCATTGGAAATCAAAGTTTCAATAATAGGGTCCGAAATTCCGCACAATTTCGAACCACAGTTTTTAAACTTTTAAACAAGGAACTAAATTTGTATCACCCGTGCGGAGGTGAGAATATCTTCGCTTAATAGATATTCTCCTTTTTCAAAAATTCCACAACGGTCTTTACATCCTCACTGTGGCCTTTTCTGGCGATCAAAATTGCATCGCCAGCTTCAACCACAATCAGATCACTCACTCCTACCACCGCAATAATCTTCCCTTGGGTACTACTGTGAATGAAAACGTTCTCCCCGCCGACGACAACATGTCGTCGATTTTTGTTTTGATTTCCTGCCAAAATTTCTGACAGGCTATCGAAGGATCCAATATCGCTCCAGCCGAATTCGCCCTCAAAGACGATAACTTTGTCGGATTTTTCTGAAATAGTATAATCAATTGAAATCGACGGAAGTTTCTGGAATTCAATTGAAAAATCTTCGCTTTTTTCAATTTTAGTCGCTTTGTAAATTTCCGGAGCATATTTCTCCAACTCATTGAAAAATGTTCCGATATTGAAGATATACATTCCAGAATTCCAAACATACTCGCCGGACTGAACATATTTTAATGCGGTATTTTTATCAGGTTTTTCTTTAAATTCCGCAGCATAAAAATACTCTCCTTCTTTTTTCCCCTTCTTTATATATCCATACCCGGTTTCCGGTCCCGTTGGAACAATGCCAATAGTTCCAATATTATCACCCACGTTTTCCGCGGCCATTTTTACCACCCTTAAATACTCCTCTTTATCGCCAATATAATAATCTGAGGGAGTAGCAATGATTGGAGCGTCGTCTATCTTTATTTTCCGTCTCAAGTAACGAACAGCGGCAGCAATAGCCGGGGCAGTATTGAGTTTTTTCGGCTCAAGAATGATTTGTCGCCTGTCAATATTTTTTCCCACCTGCACTATTTGCTCAAACACCTTTTCGGCAGACACTTTTCCGTAAGTGCTGAAAAAAATATTCTCTGCCGGCATTATTTCCCGCATCCGCAAAAAAGTTTCCTGCAGAAGGGACATTTTACTGTACAAGCTCAAAAATTGCTTCGGAGTTTTTTCCCGGCTGAGCGGCCAAAGCCTCGTTCCCGATCCTCCACATAAAATGATTGCATACATTTCCATCTCCATTTTCTCCTCCTCGCCCCATCTCTCGACAGGGCTCAAATTTTTCTCCCAACCGCCACCATGGCAGTCAGAACTTTGATATATTTTCCCAATCCAACACCCAATTTTCAAAAAAACTTAAAAACTAAGCGTTGGATAGGAAATGTTTTATTTCAAAGAACTTTTTCTACAATGAAACTTCGATTTTCAAATAATCGGAAATCAAGGTTTCAATAATAGGGTCCGAAATTCCGCACAATTTCGAACCACAGTTTTGAACTTTTAAACAAAGAACTAAATTTGTATCACCCGTACGGGGGTAAGAATTTTAACGAACTTTCAAATTGGCAAGAGCGGCAAAAGGATTATTAGAAAACTCACCTTTGCTAGAAGCCACTGGCCGCTTCTCTTTTGGTTTTCCGGCAGAAATTTTCGGTCGTTTGCCTTCTAACCGATTCCAGATCCAGACAGTGACATCATTTGGGTCAAAGCCCTGAAAAAAGTCGTAACTATCCAAGCCTGAAATTTCTTCTAGATGGCTTCGACGACGGTCTCGTCCACAACCCAAGCAAGTGTGCTCGTCGAGATCGACTGCATTTAGCGTGTCAACATTCTGAATGAATTTTTTCAGAGCCGAGAAATCGCCTCTCTCAACAACCTCGCTAACCAATGATTCGGGCAGATTTTGCGATATTGCCCACTCTCGGTCAGCTTCTGACTGCTTTCTCCTTTCTTCCTCCCGTTCCCGCCAAGAATTAATCTCGTTCTTAACGATCTCGGTCAAGGTTTTACAAATTTCGTCAATGGCACCATACTCGCTCTTGTGAGCTTTCTCGACACCATCGGAAACCTGCCGACGCAAGGAATAATCCAATCCGGAATCCGCCACCTCGGCAATCAAGCCAAAAAGTTCGGTTTCTGTTTCGGATATTTTGCGCGCAACAATTTCCTGCTGTCCCGCCAATTCCTTATAGAGAAGGGCAACCGCCTGTTTAAGCGCTTCAATCCGTCCAGCCATTCCATCGGCTTTGGGTTTTTCTGCATGCTCGCAAATGAGCTTCTCAAGCCCCGACTTCAGTTGCTTGCCGAGATCGGTCAGAGACCAACCCCAGTACCCCGTCTTCTTCTGCCATGGTTCCGTCTGCGGAACCCGAAGTTCTTCCGAGCAGTCAGAGGTCAATAGTTTAGCGACAAGCTCGGAAACCGTCATCGCGTACCAACCCGAGCAAGCGATCTCAAGTTGCCGACCTGATGGTAAAAAAACCTCTTTTATCTGAGTTGAGAATAGAAACTCTTTCTCAAAACGAACACGAGCAAAAAAGGTATCGTGGTAAATCTGCCCATACTCAACAAGACAATTTTTACCATCGACCTCAATACTCTCAGGATTTTCCCGCTCAAACCACTCTCGCTCGCTGTCAGAAACAGAAACAAGAAGCAAATTCTTCGCATCGACACTGCCGTTGCGAAGTGCCTGCTCAAAAGACTGAGCCGAAATAATCCCCTTCCCAAGGATTTCGTTAGCATACCCCTCTCGCTCATCCTCAAGAGTAGCTCGCTTGTAACTTCCCCCAGAACGAATCCAGAGGTGGTTGTGTTCCTTGCGAGCATCAGTGTTTTTATCAACAACCACCTCAACCCCCGAGAGTTGTTTGTTTGCAAAAGCTTCAACAAACTTCATTTCAGCCTGCCCCAGCAAACCCTCAGGAACCTCATCGTCAGAAACAACGATATTCTTGGTTCCCAAATCCTCTTCGGCAAAACTCAGCCTATATTGGATTTCGACACCTTCGTTTGTGACTCGCGTCACGCACTGGGGTGTTTTTTGCCCATACCGAGGGACCAAATCTTCAGGAATCTCAGTCCCCTCAATTGTCGCTCTCCGAGTCCCGCGCTTATCCGTCCAATAACGAATCTTGCCGAGAACTCGGCGCGCTTGCGTCATGGAAGTTTGCGCGGACCAAACAGTTCCGTAAGCCGACATGGCTTTGGAATTTTGTTGATCGTGAACGAAATCCAGCGACTGAACACGTGCCAATAAACCAATAAAACCTAGATGTAAATGGTCGTTATTACTAACTACTTGCATCTCCATCGGATCGGGCAAACTCTGACCCAACTGGCGAAACACGGATTTCATTGCGATTGCAACCTCCTTGATTGCTTTGCTGTTAAAACCCATAAAATCGCACCATTGGGCAAACTCACCCATTGATTTTTCGGACTGACCGATTTTTTTGTCAAAATGCTTCTTGACCCAGTCGCCTCGAAAACCATACTCTGTTCCGCCATTCGACTTCTGGACAAATCCAAATTGTCGTAGAGCTGAAACAACGATGTTATAAGCAGTAAGATGATCACTGCCGCTAACACCCAACCCCTCAAGTTTCGGAAATTTTCGAAGAATTAAGTAGAGAGACTCGGCACACGAACAAGTCGCGACGACATTTAACATCTCGTCACCAACTTGCTCAGCGTTAACTATCAACTCCGCCCAGCCAGGGTCTACTGGCAGACGCTCAACTTTCTTTCCATAAGGCGTCAAGCTTTCGCTCTCCACCTCAATGATTCCACGATTACGGAAACGCTGAACTTCAGTGTTGTAAACTGTGGTCTCAATTTTGGAAATCAAATCAAGATCGCTGGCATTAACCCCCAGCTTAGCACAAGTTAATGCTACTCGCCGAAGATCTCCGCCGAGCACAAACTCGGGAACCATCGGCTGAAGCGAATGAAAATCAATCTCTCGCGAAGTTAAAATATACACTCGCGAATTCTCCATTCGTCCATTGACTCGTCCGCCCATCTGAAGCAACTCATTGTTGCCCAGTCGGATTTTTTCCAAAACGGAAACACCCGAATGAACAACTCCCTTATACATCTCGTCCGCGATAACCACCGTGTCCAAACCGAGAATATTAAGAGATGATGCCCCAGCGATAGTCATAAAAACCATAAACGGTTTGGGAACATCTCCCTTCAGAAATTGGCGAAGTTTTTCAGCCTTCTCCCCACCGTGATAGAAATCGCAGCAGTAGAGTCCATCTTTTTTTCCATACTCTCGCGACAACTTTTCTGCCATCGCCCTAGTCGGAACAAAAACGGCAACTGCTCGTTCTCCGGCGATAAAATCATCGAGACGCTCATCGCTAAAAAAATCCTCGGGGTTATCTCGCCGACACTCAACTTCCGCCCGCTTGGACGGATCAAATGCCGAACACTCAATCACCGTCGCCGCTCCCAAATAATCAGAATACAACGATGGGTCAATCGTGGCTGACATCCAAATGAATGTACAGCTAACTCGTTTGGCCAACGCCAGTGTAAGCTCCAAATGCTCGCTAGTCTGATGAATCTCATCGAAAACCAGCAAATCTTCCGAACTTAGGATATGCGACTTAAACCAATTCAACGCAACCCCTGGTGTTACAACCAAGGTGTTGCACTGCCAAGTGCGATCTGTCGCCTCATGTTCACGAGTAATGACATCCACACTTAGATTTTCGCCAAGCACTCGATTAGCAATGTCGCGAATTGCGACGGTTTTACCAGTACCTGTTCCGGCAACAACGCCGAAACCTCCCAGCTCTAAACAATCCACCGCCTCAAAAATCTCCTTCCTCTTTTCCCGCATAAGCAGAGTCTGAGGGATAGCACCGTTGGACAGCACCATAGAAATGTTTAGGCAGGTGCTCCGAGTTGGAGCAACAACGATAACACGACTGAATTTTTTCTCTTCCATTATCTTCTCCACGAGCAAGCTTTCCGATTTCTCGAAAACCCTTGTCTGCTCGCGCGCCATCGGCACTTGCTAGTTTTTACACCAGCCATTAAGAGCAAGGGCACTCATTTTTATATTTCATTTCTTTTAAAGAACTTCCACTATAAAACCTCAAACTTTCGCTTAAGATTTCAATAATAGGGCGAAACTCACTGAAACTTTGTGAGCTTCGCCGTGAACAGTGGAAGGATTTTGTTGTTAGGCATCCCTCCAGAAACCTTTGTGACTCGTTAGTGCTGAGCCACTATTACCCGCCCGCCTCGCCCGTCGTCATAGACGACCTGGCGGAATTTGTGGACGACCTGGTGGAAAACCACCAGGTATGCCCACACGGCCATCGGGCCAGTGAGCTCGACCACATCTCGCTGGTCGGCGGGAGTAGCCTCAATCATCGCTATGGCGTTGCGCCCGACGATATTGCTGGCCTCGACGGGTTCGGTCAGGAGAGTGTCGCGCCCTCCGACCTCGCCGATTTCGCAACCATGATACAGGGGTGCATTTTTCAAACTCAGGTCGATTTTTAACATTGTTCCTCCTCGCTCCTTTTGTAGTGGAGCTTTTTTAATTTTGACTATTTCCCGAGACCACCCCCGAAAAATTAGCCGATTTACTTTCCTGATCAAACAAACCACAACATTAACAAATTATTTTTTTCTCAAAGAACCTCTACTATAAGATTTCAATTTTTTACAAAATTAACATCTTAATAATAGGTAGGAGGACTCACTGAAACTTTGTATAGCCAGACTCTCCAAGGAGGGTGGCTAACTCGAAAAATGAAAATGTTACTGCATTTTTCTCGAGACTTTTTTCATAATCTTTTACGTTCATTTTAATCTCCCCGCCTCATCTCTCAACAAGGCATAAATTTTCTCTCGACCACCACCACGGCAACTGAGCTTTATTGACATCTCCCAATCCAACACTCAATCTTCAATCCGCCCGCTGGCGGGAAAAACTAAGCGTTGGATAGGAAATGTTTTATTGTAAAGAACTTTTCCTACAATGAAACTTCGATTTTCAAATCATTAGAAATCAAGGTTTCAATAATAGAGTTCAAGCGCCGCATCGCTTGAACTTTGAACTTTTCGAATAAAGAGCTAACTTTGTATCACCTGTGCGGAGGTGAGAATTTATCTTAAGGAAGAATCAACTAGCTCCCGGACCAATCTCCGCGACCCTGGACCTCCTTTGTTATTGATTAAGGCAATCTCTTCTAATGCCTCAGTCATTTTTTTTATTTTTTGGAGGAGTTTCCCATTCTCCTCCTCTAATTTTTCCATTCTCTTTTTTTCCTGGGCATGATCATACTCAGCCCAAGAAGAGAACCGAAGAGGTTCAGGGAATGTCTTGTAAAACGAACCGAACTCTTTCAGAGAACGCAACTCCCCTGTCTTATCGACAGCATCGTAGTCACCGCTATGGCACATACGCTCTTTTATTCTCCAATTTCCCGGACAATTAATTGCCTGGGTCCGACGATTGTCGGATTCATCATGAAAAATATAAGGGATACCGAAAATAGATTGTTCAGCAACCTCTTTTTTTACATGATACAACTCAAAAAAACGACCGTCTGCTGAAAAAATGTATTCTGCCATAACTGCCTCCTTTCGTTGCCTCTTTATTTAAGGCGTTGAGTTGAGTTTCCGGAATTAATCCAGGGTTATATTGGATTTTCCCAATCCAACACTCAATCCTCAATCCGCCAAAGAGGCGGGCAAAAACTGAGTGTTGGATAGGAAAATGTTGTAAAGAACTTTTTCTTCTAAGAATTTATATTTTGCAATATTATAAACTCTATTGAAGGGGCAAGTTTTGAACTGACCTTGCCCTTTTGAACTTTGCCGGAGTGGACCGGCTGAATCACTTTCTTCTCAAGGCAGATCCTTTGCCCGATGAAATTTTTCTCGGGTCTTACCGCCTATTTTGCCGCCGAAAACGGCCTTACGTCCGTTGTATCCCCTCCTTTCGGTCAGGGTTAAGATCCTGGCGACGCACCTAGATTAACTAGGCCACTCATTTAAATTTAAAAAATTACATCCCGCGACAACAAAAATGATCGCCTCCGCCTCCAGGAATAGGTCGGAAGTCCTCGCAACCTGCACAGTCGATTCCGCAGGTTGACTCTCGAATAATCCGGATGATTTCCGAATCATTCAGAGAACTCAGGGCGTTCAAAACGCCCTTCATTCCTCCGTTCCCGATACCGGGAACCCACAGCTGTGTGTTCCCTACCGCCTCCCGAAGAAGACGGACAAACTTTTCGTCAGAAGTTTCTGCCTTACTTTTTTTAAAAAAATTCATAAATACCTCCTCGCCCCATCTCTCGACAAAGCATAAAATTTTTCCCAACCGCCACCATGGCAGTCAGGATTTTAATATATTTCTTCCAAATCCAACACCCAATCTTCAATTCGCCCACTGGCGGAAAAAACTGAGTGTTGGATAGGAAATATTTTATTGTAAAGAACTTTTTTCTACCATGAAACTTCAATTTTCAAATCATTGCAAATCAAAATTTCAATAATAGGGCGAAACTCACTGAAACTTTATGAGTTTCGCCAAACAAAACTACTTAACTTTATGCATTCTTGGCGGGTTGTCTTTTGCCTCAGGGGCAATAGACAAATATCCTCCGCACTCGTGGGCAAAATGCCCAGTAGTGCAAAAACGACCCGCCGTTACCACATATCGGCCGACCATCATTGTCTCCCCAGGAGAAAGACGATAAGCCTCGACGATCTGTCCTGCCCGATAGCTCGGGCCCAACTCATGATTTAGGAAAAAATCCTCCCCTAACGGAGGCAATGCTGCCCCCACGATTCCACACAAACGATCGTGTGGGTTTTGCGAAACAAGCAGTTTCGCAACGATTTTGTTGTGATGCTCGATTTGAGCCATTTTTTCACGGTCATTAGACCGCTCCAATTCACTCCAAAACCTTCCCTCACTCATACTCATAACGTCCTCCTTTTCTCGTTTCCGAGACTAATTTTTCTCCCAACCGCCACCACGGCAATCAGGAATTTAATATGTTTATTACGAAGAGCTTCTTTTTCTCCAAAATTAGATAATTCGGAGAAAATTGTGAAGATGAGCGGTATATTGATTGAATCGGATCAAAAATCAATTATTATCCAACAATACATATATACTGGCATAGGAAACAAATTAAAGTCTCTCTCTTCTTCACGATTTTCACTAAATTAACAAAAAAAGCATTAAATTGGCTGTTTTCACTGATTTTGAGAAAAACACGCAATTTAATGCCTTTTTAGGTATTTTATTTGCAATGCCTCTCTCCAAACATTGTTCATAAACACTATTCAGTTTTCAACCTACTTTTTTGATTTGACTTTGGAGTATAGCATATCAACAAAGTTTTGTCAACACAAATTCATCAAAATACCCATTTTAAGCCAAAAATAGGCTTGCACTATATGAAAAAAGCCGAAAAACGCCTTGTTTTCGGCAAAAAAGATAAAAAATATCCCAAAATCCTTACTTTAAGCGTTTTTTTGATATTATCAAGTTATCATCACAAAGAAGCGGACCAACATTGATTTCTAATTACTCTTACTTTCCCTGCAAGATTTTATCCATATCATCCAAGGCTTTTTCAATCGGCATTATAGTAATATCTCCGCGATATTCCTGCTTATCCGTAGAACAAAACAAAAAACACCTCGCTTCCGGATAATCTTTCTTGAAAGCTTTCAATCCCTTCAAGTCATTGTTATTAATATTTGCTTTTCGCTTGATTTCAAAAGCCAACAAGCCCTTCGCGCCATATAACACAAAGTCAACTTCCACTCCTGTTATCGAGCGCCAATAAAAAATTTCATAATTCAATTCCAAATAATCATTAAGTGACCGTATTTCCTGCAAAAAAAGAGTTTCAATAGCCGGTCCGTCAATTTCCGCCTCGCTATCAAGCGGACCGGTTGGACGGAGCGATCGAAACACTCCAGTGTCAAAAAAATAGAATTTACTGTGAGCAATCAACTTCCTTTTTGCGCGCTTGTTAAAAACCGGCAGGCGCAAACCTATCAACAAATCTTCTAAAATTCCAAAATAATTTTCCACTGTTTTTCTTTCCAACTGAGTTTCCTGGGCAATTTGAGAAATATTCAAAACCTGTCCTTGTGAAAAAGAAGCTATTTCCAAAAATCTGGTAAAATTGCCGATATTACGAGTCAAACCCTCTTGCAAAATTTCTTCTTGCAAATAAGTCTGCACATATGAATCCAGGAATTTTTCCGGATTTGAAGAATTATATGCCATCGGCAATTGTCCATATTTCAATGAATATAAAAGTGAAAATTTTTCTCCCAACTCTTTTCTGACTAGTGGATGAAAATAATATGTCAGCGCCCGCCCCGCCAGCAAATCCACTCCTTTTTTTCGCAAGCTTCGCGCGCTTGATCCGGTTAATATGAACTTATACTTCTTGCTTTCAATCAAACGATGGACTTCATTCAAAAGGGCGGGAATTTTTTGCACTTCGTCAATAATAATCCAACCAAAATAGCCACTTGGAATATAATTTTCCAATTTTTCAGGCGAAGCCATCAATATTCTGTTTAATTTAGATTCCAGCAAATCCAAATAAACCGCTTTGGGAAAATTAGCCTTCAGCCACGTGGTTTTTCCCGTTCCACGCGGACCAAACAAGAAAAAACTTTGATTCAAGTCTTTATTCGGCTTGTAAATTCTAGTATACATATTTATTATGATTATGGAATTAGTAATTCCATTTTATCATATTTTTTGGAATCATGCAAGCCATTCCTACTATATCAAGCCTTACGCACTAGGTTTTCCGAAAAAGTTTGTTTACACCTTAAACTCCACCACGTCCCCGTCTTGCATAATATAGTCTTTGCCGACGGTTTTGACTGCGCCGAGTTCCTTGGCTTTTCCCCAAGAGCCGATTTCCAAAAGTTTTTTCCAATTGATGATATCTGCACGGATAAACCTTTCTTGAAAATCCGTGTGAATCGCCGCCCCGGCTTCGGGAGCGGTGGCGCCTTTCTTGATTGTCCAAGCGCGGGTTTCAATTTTTCCGGTTGTCAAAAACGTCTGCAATCCGAGCAGGTCATATGCGACTACGACCAAATCATCGATATGGGAAACCAATCCCATTTCATCTTTTTCCTCCGTACTCATCTCGATAAGCTCCTCTTCTATCTTCACATCCAGCTTCACATGTTTTCTTTTTTCCAACTCGTCAGGCAATTTCCGCTCGATATCCGCCACGTTATAGACGTACAAAAACGGCTTCATGGTAAGCAATGACATTTCACGGATGATTATCCTGCAATTTTCATCTTTCATTGATTCGTCCAAACCATCCGTTTCATTGGCAAGTTTTCCATTTTCCAATGCCACCTTTATTTGCCTGATGACTTCAAGCTGTTTGTCCGCGCCCTTCTTATTTCCCTTCGCCTCTTTCTCGATTCTCGCCTCAGTTTTCACCACCGTTTCGATATCAGCCAGAATGAGCTCGGTGTTTATAACCTCTATGTCGTCCAAGGGATCGATTCTATTGTGCACATGTGTGATGTTTCCGTTTTCAAAAACGCGGACCACCTGGGCGATGGCATCCACTTCACGGATATTCGCCAAAAATTTATTCCCCAATCCCTCACCTTCCGAAGCGCCCTTAACAATCCCGGCGATATCCACAAATTCCACAATCGCCGGCACTATTTTTTCCGTTTGCGACATTTCGGACAACTTCAAAAGACGCTCATCCGGAACCTTGACGATTCCAATATTCGGCTCGATCGTGCAAAAAGGATAGTTGTTTATATCCACCGGATTTTTCGTTAATGCCTTAAAAAGGGTTGATTTCCCCACATTCGGCAACCCCACAATTCCTATCTTCATAACATAATGAGACATTTAGGGGTAAATAACCATTTACCTGTAAATGTTCTTTTGAAGCAATTATTTTTTCAACTGTATTCAGTATTATTGCACGCTTAACAGCAAAACTCAAGTTCTGGAGGGTCTTTCTGGCTTTTTCGGCAAATACTTCCATGTCTTGTTTGGTTGGTGTTTCTAAGCTCATTTTATTGCTTTCACTTGTGGCACTTGAAATTTGCGTTTGAAACTGGCCAATACTATTTCGTAGGGGGTCGGTGTATTCCTTGAGTTCTTCCAGAGTAAATACTCCTGCTCCATAGCCTTTATTATATCGTTCAACCTGTTTGCCCAGTTTTCCAACTTCTTTTTTTAGGGATTCAACATCAACTAAGGCTGATTCCGTTTTGTTTTGTTTATTCTTGAACCAACGATTGACCTGCTCGGCTAATAATTCTGGAGAACTCATCAGGCCTGAAATTTTTTCCCAAACAAGTTCGTCAGCTATTTTGGCGTTGACACCTCTTTCTTTGCATTTTTTCGGTAAAGGGAAATTCAATACTCTATCCTCGCAACGATAATAACGATTAGGTTTATTGTAGTATCCTTCACCAGCTCGTTTTCTACCACATACACATTCAATTTTACCAGCCACGAGATACTCGTTCTTTTTATTTCGATTGCACAATTTAAAATTTTCTTTGAGTTGTCTGCCAGCTTTTTCAAATAACTCTGGTTCAATGATTGCTGGTACAGGAATTATTATCCATTCCTCTTCGGGTCTCATTCTGCGACTGGTCTTTTTTACTTTTTTATATTTCTCGTTTTTGAGCGGATTTTCAGGCACAACCGCATAAGAACTGCCCCAGTGTGCCTCGCCAATGTATGCCTTATGCCGAAGCATTGTACTTAATGTGCCAGTATTCCACACATCTCTTTTGCTTTGACGGGGTTTTATATTCAGCTGATGCAATTTTTTTACCACACCTCTCAAGGTCATTCCATCATTAGCAACCCAAGAAAATATCATTTTGACAGTTTTTGCTTCCTCCGGATTTATTTCATAATAACCATGTATCTTTCCAATTTTCGGAATGTAACTATAGCCATATAAGGGTTTGGTCGTAAGGATATGACCCTCTTTAGCTTTACGAAGTTTGCCTAAACGAAATCTTTCAGTTATCTTTGCCCTTTCATATTCGGCAAACAATCCTCTAACGCCGTGTAAAATTTTATCCTCAGCGTTTTTTGGAGTTGGAACTGTAGCAAAAATAACCTCAACACCTGCTTCTATCAACTCGTCTGTCACAAGTTCTTGATAAGAATATCTGCGAGCCAAACGGCTAGGGTCATAAATAAGCACGGCTTCCCAAATCCTGTTTTTGTTTTTTGCATCAAGACGAAGCCTATCAAGCTCAGGTCGTTCCAAAATGTCGCCACTCCAATCATCATCCTTATATTCTTGCACTATATGCCAATTATTCTTTTCAGCAAGTTCAGTAAAAGTCATTGTCTGATTTTTTATAGTTCCCTCCTCTTCATCAGGATTTTCAGATACACGAGCATAAGTAGCTATCAGTTTTATTTGTTTGTCTGCTAAAGTGTTCATTTGATTTTATGTTTATCTAAAAATTTTTTGACCTCGGATTTTGGAATACGAAGCAAAGCCGTTTTGCCTTTGCCCAATTTATAGCCTTTAAGTATGCCTTGTTTAAGCCAACGCATCACGGTGCGGGGATGAACTCCGAAGTATTCAGCTACTTGTTCTAGTGTGAGAAATTCCATACATTTATTATATTCCTAATTGTCATTAGTTGTCAAATCATTATTTTGCCTTAAAGTTTCTTCAAACAAAATATCAAAAGCATTACCAAGCGACCCGCCTTCATTTTCGGCAAGCTGGTAGCTTATCGTAGGCTGACTTCGTTTTCTAGTCTTGGTTGAAGTCATACCTTTCAAATTTTCCAGTTTTTCCTCGCTAATCATCTTGGTAAACTTTATGGGGGTCTGTTATGCCATTAAGGTTGCAATCTAACCGCATACATTATTTGCACTCCTTTTCGGCCTCTGGAATAAATTATTTTTTCTTTTATTAGCTTGCTTAGTTCTATTCTTATAGTGTTCTCACTAACCTTGAGTATATTTTTAATTTCCTTTACACTGCGTGGTTTTTCATATAATAGTTGCGTAATTTTAATGCCTCTTTCAGTGATATTTTTCTTGTCTACAAAAACTCTTTCTTGCTTGTTCTCAAATTTATTAAATTGAAGAAATATCTGCTGGTAACCTTCTGCATTTTTTTCCGCAAACCTTACTTTCTCATAATCTTCCTCAATCATTTCGTTGCCTGAACAACCAAGCGTTTTTAAAAATGCAATAATAATCGGGATTGCTTCATTTTTAGCAATGTGTATGTTTTTTGGTTTTGTTATTTGCACTTCTATTTTTGGTAAACGAGCATTATCAAATCCAATAATCCGATTGTTGTCGCATTTGTTCTTGGCATACTTAACAGCAAGGTATACTTTTACATTGACAATGTATTTTCCAAATAAAATATTCTTGACGAGATAAAGCCAATCACAATCCAATGAATCATGCCTTTTTCTGATTGTGTTGGTTTTTTTAGTTCGGAATATAATACTTATTTTTTTAAGTAACACGTAGGATTTACCAACCATTTCTCGTGGGAATCTGGCACATATTTCAACATATCCATGCTTAGCCTCTGGATTATTAATTTTGTATCCAGCTTTTGTCAGCGAATCAATTAATTTATTGAGCATTTTTTGCAATCCCATTGTCGTATCAAAAAACACTTTTCCATTTGTTAAATTTATGCCAGCAAAAACTTCTCCTTCAGCTGTACAGATAGATATTTTTCGCCCAAATTTATCAGTTCCTAGTTGCTTGTTTGGGATGAAACAAAAGCCTTCAATTCTAAGGTCAAGCACTTCCGAAGATTTCATGTTTGCGAACAATGGGAGATAGACAAAGCCACGTTCCCTGTGAATATAGATTTTATAATCATCCAGTGTAGACATGCCGATAAATTTAAATATAAATAATGATTTTCTGCTTTGTTGAGCAACTATGTGTAGCTCATTGGCTAATGCCCTTCATGGCTCAATAATTGTTTCAAAAAGTTCACATATTAACGGGTCGGATTATATAAGTCCTCAAGAACTTCATTTTTTGACGTTCCCTCCCAATCTGCCTTGCTAACTTTATTTCTAAAGTGGTATCTGATTTTATTTTTAGATGGCAATCTTTCCGAATTTTTTAATTCGCAAAGTGCAAGTCTGAAAATCCCTAAATCGCTAATCTGCTCACATGATTTTAGTTTTCTCAAATGATTGAAGATTCTGCCAAGGCCATAACTTTTGTTTGCCATGCTTCTAATTTTTTCGGACAATTCGCCCGATAGTGTGTTGTTGCTCATTTTTTTAATATAAATTTTTAAGAATTATTTAAATAACATCTGCTTTAAAGTTTTTTGTGCTTCTGCAAATTCCTTTAGATTGCCAATAGCTTCGCCATTGATATAGGCTTCAATTAGCTGGTTAGCTCGGCCATCGTCTTCAAAAACAAAATAGGCAACATCGCCAATCCATTCTGGTTGGCCGTGTAATTTAAGTTTTCTAAGCTTCAGAAAACTTGCCTGATTTAAATCTTTTATTTTCTTCATGGAGTTTAAATTTTAATAATCAAAAAGCACCCTTATTTTAAATGGGTGCTTTCATTCAATATTCAATTTTAAATCAATTTCTTGCTCTCTATTTTATATCAAAATACCATCCTTCCTCGTATTGATTGAAAATTACATCTTTTTGAAAATGAATTTTCAATGAATTATGAAGCTCGCTAACATATTTAGATATAGTTGTGTGTGAAGTACTTTTCCTTTTATCTGCATGTATTATTGCTTCTTTTATATCATCAACAGTAATTAATCTCTTCGGATTTTGCATAAATAGCCTGCAAAGGTCTTTTAGTTGATTTCTTAAAGGGATAATTTCTTTTTTATATCGTATTGTTCCATCGCTATAAGCCGTCAAATTTCCCACTTCCATTTCGGAGCTTAAATCTTTTGCAAACAATGATTTAGGCTTAATGCCTTCTTTAACATGACCTAGATTTTTTTTAGTTCCATTTAAATATTCATTATAGATTTCTAATCTATGCTTATCTGGTTTTTCTATTTGAAATCCACGATTGCTTAAGTTGCTAAAGTTTCCAATACACTTATTATCTTTTAATATGTTCAGAAGTTTTGTTGCGTCTCCTATGCCATCCATTGTTTCAGAAAAACCTAAATCAAGAAGCTCTATTTGAAAAGATTCTTTGTTTAAAATTGTTTTTTTGATTATTTCCTGAACGGCATAGTTTAATTGATTTCCTCCAACTGCCTGAATTTTCTTTATTCTTATATTTTCTCTCATTTCCTCCTTCTCTCTGAGTTCTCTTCTTGCTTCCTCTCTCATGTCGTCAAATATTGATGTGTTCATAGTAATTTTAATCTTAATTTCCTTTATTTTATCTCAAAAAATGCCCAAAATCAAGCCAAAAGCTTGTTTTTTTGGGCATTTAATGCTAGATTAAACATGCAACGTCCAATTAAATAGGCTCTGCCTTTAAGGTGGAGGTAGGGTTGTGCCTAAAAAGGGCAATCCTACTTAAAACAATTGGGCATAACCTGTCTAATTGGGCGTTGCAACCAGTAGGGTTGCCTTTTTTATTTCCAAATTATTTCAAATTCACCTAAATGAAATTAAAGATAAGGCCAAATCTAATTTTAATCCCAACGCTTTTTCTGGCTGTTTTTGTTTTAGCTGGTTGTTCAAAAAATGACATTCAAAAAGATTCACAAACTGAAGATAATTCATCGGAGCAAGAAGTGGCAGGCATTGAAACGGAAAACACACAAACAATTGAAACTCCTCAAAATACACAGCAAACCACTGAAGAAAATACCGTGGTGGAAAATAAGGAAGAAACTCAAAACAAATCTGATAGTAAATCATCAAAGAAGAAAACTAATAACAAGAAGGATGATAAAAAATCAGAAGATAATAATTCATCCGATAATTCCGATTCATCACAAAACAACCAAGAAGATGCTGACGTGCAAGAAGTTATTGATGATTCTTCGCCAAATGCATATTTTACAGCAACTGGATTTAGAAATACAAAAATCTATACCTACACAACACAAGTATTTAAGGGAGACACTGTAAGTTTTGATGCTAGTAATTCAGGTGGGGATATTATTTCTTATGATTGGGATTTTGGCGATGGCAAAGTCGGAACAGGAAAAAAAGTAACCAACACCTACAATACAAATTCATTCAGTAATTTCAATGTCATTCTAACAGTCACTAGTAGCAATGGTAAAAAAGATAAAACCAATGGATATTTTATACATTATATTGGAGAACCAAGATTACTAATTTCTTTAGATACCACACCAGAAGCTGAAGCAAATAAATATGCTTGTGGAAAAACAATAAAAGCAAGTGCCAATACATACAGCCCTTATGGAGATATTGAAGAGCTTGATTGGGAGTTAATGCGTGGAGCAATTAGCCATTCAGACGATTCAGATAAAATATTAAAAACTAAAACCACCGACAAGGATGGCACTATTGATTATTCTTTTGATTGCGAAACAGTAGCAGAAGATGCGGTTCTTCAAGAAAGAAACGGTGAGGCCGTGTATTCTTTTGTGGTTAGAAAAATGACAGATAGTAAAGGGAATGAACTTATTTTTGATAAGAATAAGGGTGATGGCTCAAAAGCTATTACGATTTTTATTCCGTAAAGCATTCGTTTTAATAAATCAAAATAAAATTATGAAAAAATGTCCATATTGTTTTGAAGAAATTCAAGACGAAGCAAACAAATGCAAGCATTGTAAAAGTGATTTAATTTCTACAAATAAATCCAACTATTCAGCTGAACAGCTTTTGCGAAAAAACAACAATGGTTTGAAAAAAATAATTTGGTTATTGGTGATGTTTTTTGTGCTTAGTTTAATTGTAGTGGGCATGCTTTATTTTATCAAAAATCAATCCGATATTAAGAAGACATCCGATGATTCATCCAATATTCAAAGTGGCGAACTTAACAGTCAAGATATAAATGAAATATCTAAATCCTTAGTATTATTGCTTTGTTTCGGAAAAGAAAGAACAGCAACAAATCCAACAGGTGCACTCTTTGGCTCTGGAACTCTTTTTGACGAGGCCATCTTTGAAGAAAAGCCCTTTGATGAAAAAAATTTCAGTTATAAAAAAACAAATGTGTTGACTAACGGACATGTTGCCGAATTAAAAGAGGTGCCCTCTAGCGGTATTGATTTAAACAGTTGCGTAGTTTCGTTTAGTGGTAAAGAAGCACTAGGAACATATTCTTACAATCAAGGTACTCAATTTTTGGATGGTAGATTTGATGTTGCACTTTTAAAATACGCAGAAGAAATTGGAGGTAAAAAACAAGAGGGGCGACCGAGTTTTAGCGATGAAAATTTAAAAGACAGGGTATTAAAAAATTATCCAATTTGTTCCAAAGATAAAATGGTCGGTAGTAAGGTATATGTTTTTGGATACCCAGCATCCGCACTTAAAATGGATACATACAAAGAAGAACATAATTTAATTGTCACATCTGGAATTGTTAGTGGGATTGACGGTAATGGCAACTACTATACTGATGCCAAAATAGATTCTGGAAATTCTGGTGGTCTTGCTGTTTCCAAAATTGATAATAAGATTTGTCTTGCAGGTATTCCAACATGGGTAAGTAGAGGCAATTTTGAAAATTTAGGATTGATTCAGCCACTGGAAGACATAGCTAAGTTGTTCAAGAAAGGCTTTGATGGTGAATTATATAACAATGATGAATATGGATTTAGTATAAAATTCCCCAGAGATTGGCAAGTGAGCGATGCTTCTTCGGAACAGTATTTTGGAAAAGCAGCAAAAAAAGACCTCATGACTGCCGTGACTGTTCAAATAGGCAGAAATTTAGGAGGTTATCCAGTGGATGAATATTTCTTTGGAAAAGATAAAAGCGAGCTTTCATCACTTAATTTAAGTGACCCATCCAATGATTATGCCAATAAGTTTCTTAATGCAACAATTGATGAAAGATTGAAAAAATTTACCAGCTTCGCATTGATTGAAAAAGGATTAACTTATATAGGAAATAAAAAATCTGCATATTATACAGTTGCTTCGTCTGTCCAAAAAACCGATGGCAAGATGGGTGGACTTAGCCAGACTTTTTATTACTTTGTTAATAAAGGGAAAATTTACACAATCATTGGAAGCTATGAAAAAGGAAACAATACTAATTATGATAAATCTCTTGTGGATAAATCCATAGCTACTTTTTCTTTAATCAACTAGCAGACTGTGAAAATTTAAGCCTTTTTGTTTTTGGCGTGATACAAGTAAGGTACTACTTGATTATGTCAGTTAAGCCCCCATGGGGGCATGGTATACCCCTAGCAAATCTTTTCGCTGAAATTTCTTAATCTTTCCTGTGCCTCAGCTCTTTCTTCGGCTGTCATTGCTCCAGATGTTTTCTGGCTTGTTTCAAGTTCCAATTTGTCGCTCCACCCGAAGTTTTTAAGGGCAAAAATAGCCCCAACAACCGCCCGCCCGTTAGGATTGTATAAGTATTCCTCAGCATAATTTTCAGCATAAAGTTTAAGTCTTTTTATCGTGTCGGAAAACTCTTCTTTTCTCTGATAATCCATTAGCGTATCTCTTGTAGTCCCAAGCCACAAACAAAGCCCTGTAATAGTGATGGGCTTCTTATTAGTCCGACAATCTTCAATGTATTCCATCCCTTTCTTTTCTAGCTCCTTTGGATAAAGGAACTTTTTTGGTCTGCCAGTATTATTTTTACCATCTTCTTTTTTTGTGTAGTTATAACTCATATGTTTACTTTTTTTAATAATTAAATCGGGGTAGAATGAATAATTCTCCCCTGCGAATTGCGAGCTGTTATTAGCCTCTCATATTGAGGCGATGGCAGTTTTATAGTAAAGGCAAAAGGTATGATTTTTTCAGAAGTGTTGCAAGTAGAATGTCTGGTAGTGCTTGCTTTATGCCAATTTTCATATTTTTACAAAATTACAAATCAGCTACAAATATACAAATAATTTCAGCTGAATTCGTCAAAATAAATTAAATATACAGTACTTATAGATTTTCCCTTGCAAATCAAAACTTGTCAATGTATTATTATAACCATAACACTTAATACATATTTCAATCTCATTTTTTATTTTTTCATTTAAAAAATTTATTCATTGTAAATTGTTTGCCAGCCCAAGGCTGGTCCGCCTTGGGCGGAAAAATTAAAAATTAAGCATTGAAAATTAACCCCGTATGTTCGACAAAATGAAGCAGATGTATCAAATGAAAAAACTTTTGGAAGGAATGACTTCCTCTGAAGATTATAAAGGAATCAAAATCACCGTCAACGGCGCAATGCAAGTCGTGAGTGTTCAAATTAGCCCGCAAGCCAGAGAGTCCAAAGATTTGGAAAAAAATATGCTCAAATCCATCAACACCGCTATGCTCAACATTCAAAAGAAAATGCAAAAAGAAATGAAAGCCGGAAACATAAGTATGCCATCAATGTAATCCGTCTGCAACATTTCTCTCTTTTGAGATGTAAACCCAAAATAAAAACACCCGCCGCACAACCCTGTGCGGTTTTGTGTTTATTTATTTATCCAAAATATGTTAAAATACAGTCATCCTAATAATTTTAACAATAAAAACAATGAACCAATCTGACAATGAAACAATGAAAATATTCAAGGCCTATGACGTACGCGGAACATATCCCGATCAAATCAATGAAGAAATAACCTACAAAATAGGACGAGCTTTTGCTCGTTTCCTTGGCGCCAAAAAAGTTGCCGTCGGAAGAGATATCCGCCAATCCAGCCCGGCACTTTTTGAAGAATTAAAAAAAGGAATTATTGATGAAGGAGCAGATGTATATGATATGGGTCTTTGCACTACTCCGATGGTATATTTTGCCAGCGGAACACTGGACGTGGAGGGCGCTATCATACTCACCGCTTCGCACAATCCGGCTGAGTACAATGGAATGAAATTTTGTCGCTTCAATGCCGTTCCAATTGGAGAAAACAGCGGTCTTCACGAAATTCGCGACATTGTCGCAGAAAATATTTTTTCGGAAACTGAAATCAAAGGAGAATTTATTGAAAAAGACATCCGCGATCAATATCTAAAAAAACTTTCTTCCTTTTTCAGTCTTGGTGACAAGAAATTCAAAATCGTTGTCGACACTGCCAATGCAATGGGCGCTTTGGAATTAGATCTGTACAAAAAATTTCCGGAAAACATTGAACTAGTAACTATTTTTGAAGAATTTGACGGAAGTTTCCCTAATCATGAAGCCAACCCATTGAAACTGGAAACATTACAAGCTTTGCAAAAAAAAGTTCTCGAAGAAAAAGCCGACCTGGGAATTTCCTATGACGGCGACGGCGACCGTCTCGGTTTTGTGGATGAAAAAGGAGAAATAATTCCTATGGATTTGATTACGGGACTCATTGCGGAAATAGTCCTGGAAAAAAATCCCGGCGCAACAATACTATACGACCTGCGTTCATCAATGGCAGTCAAAGAAATCATTGAGGAAAACGGAGGAAAAGCCATTGAGTGTCGCGTGGGTCATGCCCTGATCAAAAAACAAATGCGCGAAGAAGGGGCTATTTTTGCCGGTGAACTTTCCGGGCATTATTATTTTGAGGAAAACTTCACCGCCGAAGCCGGTTCCCTTCCGGCAATTTATCTTCTTAATTTAATGGCGGAAACTGGAGAAAAAATTTCTTCCCTCACAAAAAAATTGAAAAAATATTACCACAGTGGAGAAATCAACAGCGAAGTGGCCGACAAAGATGCAGTCCTTGAAAAAATCAAAGAAATTTATAAAGACGGAAAACTCGGAGAACTGGATGGAATAAAAATTAGTTTTTGGGACAACCAGCCAGGAAAAAGATGGTGGCTCAACGTCCGCCCGTCCAACACCGAACCAGTATTGCGCCTCAACCTCGAAGCCGACAACAAGGAATTAATGGAAGAAAAACGCGACGAACTTCTTGATTTGATTCGAAAATAAAAAAGCCCTGAGCAAGCTTGTAGTTACAAGCTTCAAAGCCCAGGGTCAACACACTGAATCATTGTCCGTGCCTCACTTTGAGGTCTTTTTCGGTTTATGAAAAAAAGCCATTGTTTTCGCTGGAATCGACAAAATCCAGCAAAGAAAGAAAATTGCCCGTCGACAATTATTGAGACACTTATTCAAACCAGCTTCATGACAATCATTTCCCATCATCATATTATTTTCCTCCTTTATCTTTATCCGTACAGCACATGATTAATTGCCCAAAAAACCGTCGCCGTCATAACAACCGCAAGAATAACTGCTTTTTGTCGTATCGTCATCTTTTCCTCCCATTTTTTCGGTTGTTAAATAACGAAACCGACCTTTTTCTTTACCTCCTCGATTTTTTTCTTCGCCAATGGCTGAACTTTTTCAGCGCCTTTTTGAAGAATATCCAAAATTTGTTTGTCGTCAATTGCCTTGAATTTTTCCTGAAAAGGAATAATAAAATCCAAAACTACTTTTGTCAATCCTTCTTTGAAATCGGCATATCCTTTTCCTTTGTATTCTGAAACTATTTCGCTGGCAGATTTTCCGGAAAAAGCGCTGTATATGTTGATCAAATTTTTCAACGCCGGCTCGTCATCAGAATATTTCACCTCGCTTCCGCTTCCGGTCACGGCTTTTTTGATTTTTTTCTCAATTACCTTCGGATCATCCAAAAGCGCAATATAATTGTATTCGGAGCTTGCTGATTTACTCATCTTTTTTGTCGGATCATCAAGTCCCATAATCATTTTGGTTTCTTCCTTTAAAAAGTAATCAGGAACAACAAGCACATCCCCAAACCTTTTATTAAATCTTCGCGCTAATGTTCTGGTAAGTTCAATGTGTTGAACTTGATCTTGTCCCACTGGCACAACTTGTGTATCATACAACAAAATATCCGCCGCCATGAGGACCGGATAATCAAAAAGTCCTACACTTGCCATATTAAATGGAATCAAGGTTTTTTCCTTAAATTGTTTTTGTATTATAGATGTTAATTTTTTAGCAAATTCCAAAGATCCATGTTTTCTCATCAGCTCCTTTATTTCTTTGTTTTTTTTAAAATCTTTTTCTAATACTGTTAAGCCTTCAGCCACGGTTTCAAAATCAAATTGAATATTTGTTTTATCTTTAAATTGTGTCATTTTTGTTAAATCCGAGTTTTTCGTAATCGTATTCAAAATCCAAGCCAATTCACTGTGCTGATGAACATGCGATTGCACAAACATTGCCGATTTTTTCGCGTCTATCCCTGCCGCCAAATAAATCTTAGCGATATCAATAGTCCTTTTCCGAAGTAATTCCGGATTCTGCAAAACCGTTATTGCGTGCAAATCCACAATGCAAAAAATCGACTCATACTCATTTTGAAGCTCGACCCAATTCTTGATCGCCCCCAAATAATTCCCAATATGCAAACTTCCACTCGGCTGTATTCCTGAAAATATCCTTTTTTTCATAAACTTCTATAAAATCACAACCCCGAATCATTTCCCAATTGAAAATTAAATCATTGGAAATTGATTGCCAGCCCAAGGCTGGTCCGCCTTAGGCGGAAAAATTGTAAATTGAAAATTGTAAATTTATTCTTATCTCAATCTTATCTCAAACCCCGATTTTAATCAATCTAACCAATCGCTACCCCATCAACTTAAAAATAATTTGCCATTTACATAAGACCGTTTCTAAGTGGCATTTTTTAAGCAATTTTTGTTGTATCGGCTGGCATTAGTGTTGTTGTTTTATTATCAATACTCTTCCACACAATTTCAAACATTGAGCGATATGTCTGGGCCACATCGCTACTTTGAATGACAACCACCATCGGCTCATCCTTATAGGAAAAAATCGCCAACTTATCCTGAAAAATTATATTATCCGTCGGTATCTTGAATTCTTTTGGCAAAAGCCTTATCAAGTGAATTTCGGATGAATATTTTTTCGCATATTCAATTGATTCTTGATCGGCTTGCAGAATTTCTCTGGTCGGAATTTTTTTCTTCTCAATAACCTCCAAAAACCACCAGATTCCGCTCAAAACTTCGGGATGGATGGATTTGATTGAACAAAAAATATCCAGCCTTTCGCTTTTGAAAATTTCTTTGTTGTACAATTCCAAAATCTGTTTCTTTCCTTGATAAAACGTAACTTTTGGCTTTTCTTTCTTGGAATTATATATCGCCAAAAGCTCCGGCATTTTTTGGGCGATGAGTTCTTCTTTTTCTTTTTGTTCTTCCAAAAGCACTTCCGGAGATTTGGCGGTATAAATAGCTTTTATTTTCCGAGGCAATAAAGTCACTAGATCTTTTTTGCGAAGTTCATCCAAAATGAGATAAGTCGTCGGCCGCTTTGTCCCCGCCCGCGTGGCAATCGCCGGAACCGTCCCTTTTCCCATCTGCAAAAGCGCCAAGTACACCTTGGCTTCTTTTTCGTTCAATCCTAATAATTCCAATACTTTTTCCGTTTCCATCAAATTGTTTTTCTGTTCCTCCTCCCCTTGGACAAGGGGAGGAATGAGGAGGGGTTTGAGCTAAGAATTACCCTATTTCCATTATATTCCACTCCGCACAAAAAGTCAATAAATCTGACAACAAGTCTTTACTTTGGCTTATTTTAAACTAATTTAACCATTTTTACAGGGCATAATTATTGACAATATCCCATTTTGGGTGTATACTAGGCTGTTAAGATAAGAAATCCAAAAGGACATAAATCTTAACAAAAAGTACCTTAAAAACTTTGTCACCAACCTTCGCCCAACATTGGGAAACAACTTCAAAAGGAGAAATGCCATGAAAGAAATGACAATAACTGAAATGAAAAAATGGCAAGAAAATATCGTCGAGACCTTAAAAGATCAAATTTCAAGGTACTCAAAGGGTGATGAAAGTCACTTTGCCCACGCATTTTATATTACGGAAAACATTCACACTGCGCTTTGTTCTATACCAAGGCAGTATCCACGTTTAGAGCCTTCAAAAGAGCAAAAATCTATGATGTTTTCAATACTGATAACACTTCAGGACAGAGAGCCTAAGGAAAGCTGCATATTCAACTGCATATACTGCAATTGCAACGTGCTCGAGAAAACTACGACTGCCATTGTGCATGGTTGGGAACTTAAAGAAAGGTGCTGTTGTAAAAATAGTCTATCAACACTGCAACACCTAAAGAATCATTGTTCATCCTAGCTCTCTCATGGTTTTTTGAAGCGTTCCGGTTAAAAAACACTTCTCCCGGGCAAGGGAGCCATCGCGCTTTCCTTGCCCTCTCAATTAAGATTTTAATTTTTTGAAATCTTATAGAGAACAAGTTCTTTCAATTAAAATACAGGGAATTATTATGAACACTTATGAGCTGGAAATCCTGGCATTCCAACATTTTATGCATATTCATCCAATCATTGGGTGGAGCATAATTATTGGATCTTTTGTGGCGACTTTTGCGGGATTTGTTTTGCTTCTTGTAAAAGTTTCTCGAAATTAACCGAAAAAAGAGGTGCCGGCTAGGTGATTAATTTCACCAGCCGGTTTTTTATTATTGACACAAACATTACGTTGTGCTATACTGTACATATGAGTACAGGAAAAACAAACATAACTCAACATCGATTTGCAAGATTGGCTTTGTTAGGGGAAATTGTTTTTCATATTGATGATTTGGCTAATCTGTGGCAAATATCAAATTCCAACACCCTTCACACAACATTGAAAAGATATGTTCAACAGGGGCTACTTTTCCGTGTATATCGAGGATTCTATGCAATAAAACCTGTCAACAAAATTGATGCTTTTTTACTCGGACAAAAAGCCCTCCACAGCTATTCATATGTAAGTACGGAAACCATTCTGGTACAAGAGGGAATAATTCAGCAAAAAATGAACTACATTACCTTTGTAAGCTCAAAATCCCTCAAATTTTCCATAGGCGAAAATAACTACAAAAGCCGCCAATTAAATGAAAACTACCTATACAACGACTGTGAAATAATCAAAAAAGATGGAATAATGATAGCAACTCTGGAGCGCGCCGTGGCTGATCTTTTATATTTCAATCCGAAAGCCCATCTTGATGGAGCAAATTTCATCAACTGGAAAAAAGTAAACGAAATCCAAAAAAAAATCGGCTATCCAACAATTAAAAGATTAACAAATAAAAAAATATGATTTTACCTGACAAAAAAGATGCGCCTCACAGAGCATGGCTCTATCGCACACTCACCGCTATTTGCGACAATGAAAAATTATCCGGAAAACTCTGCTTCAAAGGAGGAACTTGCGCCGCAATGCGCGGATTTTTAGATCGTTTTTCGGTTGATTTGGATTTTGATTTTGTCGGAAACAAAAATGAATTGCAAAGTGCGCAAAAAGAAATGGAAAAGATTTTCGACGAAATTGGCTTGGAAATAAAGGATAAAAGTCAAAAAATTCCACAATATTTCCTCAGATATGATGCACCTGCCGGCAAAAGAAATACACTCAAAATCGATATGAACTTTCCGCCTCCGAAAAGCAACGAGTATGAGCCGGCAAGACTTGTTGAAATTGACAGAATTATAAATTGCCAAACCATCGAAACAATGTTCGCCAATAAGCTGGTAGCCTTGATTGAGAGATTTGAAAATAATGGTTCCATTGCCGGACGAGATGTTTATGATGTACATTTTTTCTTTTCAAACGGATATGAATACGAACGCAAAGTAATCGAAGAAAGAAGAAATGAAAAAAATCTAGGATTATTTTTTGAAAAACTTATAGACTTTATTAAAAAAAACGTCACTCAAGAAATAATCGACCAAGACATCAATATGCTTTTGCCAATTGAAAAATTTCATAAAATCCGAAAAATTATCAAAAACGAAACGCTCTTATTTCTCAAAGATGAATTAAAACGAGTTGATTAACAAAAATACTACCGTTTTTGTCAAATTGCTATTTTATAGACTATATTATCAAACCTCGACAAAACCCTTTTTGAGTGCTAAACTGTAATAGAAATAATAAAAATATCTTATAATATAAAATCAATGAACATTCAATACTACGGGCATTCTTGTTTTAAAATAACCACCAAACCGGCTGGACGGGCTACTGAAGATGTGGTTTTTTTCTTCGATCCTTTCAACAAATCGGTCGGACTCAAACCTCCTTTCGGACAAGCCAATGTCGTCTTTGTTTCCCATCAGCACCGCGACCACAACAACGCAAGCATTCTTAAAGGCGATCCGACTATTCTCGAAACAGCGGGAGAATTTGCCGTAAAAGGAATGAATGTAATCGGATTTGAAACTTTTCATGATGACAAAGAAGGCGCAGAGAGAGGAAAAAATACAGTTTTCGTCATTGAAACAGAAGAACTTCGCCTTTGCCATTTGGGGGATTTGGGAACCGATTTGACATCCGAGCAACTTTCAAAAATCGGCGAACTGGATATCCTTTTTATTCCCGTTGGAGGAAAATACACGATCGATGGCAAAAAAGCCGCTGAAATTGCCCGCAAGATAGAACCGAAAATGATTATTCCTATGCATTACAAAATCAAAGGTTCAAATGCGGATCTTTCTGATGAAAAAACATTTTGCTCAGAAATGGGAAATTGCCCGAAAGATAAAGTCAATAAAATTACCCTCAAAAAGAAAGATTTGGAAGAAAAAAATTTGGAAATAGTATTGATGGACATTGAATAATTCATAAATTCACCATGGCTATGGATATATCCAGAAAAATCGAAGAAATCCGCCAAAAACCGGAACATATCCGGGTACGTTATTTTTGGGCAGTCTTGGCTGTTTCAATGTTTTTTGTATTATTTTTGTGGACCTTTTCTATGAAAGAAAATCTGTCTGCATTCAAACAAGAATCTTCACCGCAACCCGGAATTACCAATCAAATCAGGGAAGAATTTTCCGACACCAAAGATTCTATTGGCAATTCTTTTCAAAAATCCACCGAATTAATGCAAGGGGAATAAAAAAAAATTCACAAAATTTTTCACCGACCAATCTTTTTTGGTTTGGAAATAGGATTTTTTAAAATCCCTCACCCCAAAGAATACCGCAAAGCAAATTTTGCAAAATAATCATTATTTTATATACAATCCCATGAAAAATACACTGGAAAATCCTGCCGCACAGGAGGAATTTAAGGAAAATATCCGCGATCGAGCAATAACCGATGAGGTTCAACAATCCTATTTGGATTATGCGATGAGCGTTATTGTTTCCCGCGCCCTGCCGGATGTTCGCGACGGAATGAAACCGGTACATCGCCGAATTCTCTATTCTATGTGGAAAACCGGACTCAGGCCAAGCGCCAAATTCCGCAAATCTGCCACAGTCGTCGGAGAAGTGCTGGGAAAATATCATCCTCACGGAGACACTGCGGTGTATGACTCAATGGTGCGAATGGCGCAAGATTTTTCCCTTCGTTATCCTCTCGTTTGGGGACAAGGAAACTTCGGCTCAATGGACGGAGATGGAGCAGCCGCTTATCGTTATACTGAAGCCAAATTGTCCCACATTGCCGAAGAAATGCTTTTTGATATTGAAAAAGAAACCGTAAACTTCATTCCCAATTTCGATGGAACACATCAAGAGCCAACCGTTCTTCCTGCTAAACTCCCGCAACTTCTCCTTAATGGAACAATGGGAATTGCTGTCGGTATGGCAACCAATATTCCCCCGCACAATCTTCATGAATTGTCAGGCGCCATTTGCCATTTGATTGACGATCCGAACGCCGATGTTGACGCACTGATGCAATTTGTCAAAGGTCCGGATTTTCCAACCGGAGGAATCATTTACAACGCCAGGGATGTCCGCGAAGCCTATTCCACTGGAAAAGGAAAAATTATCACCCGCGCCAAAGCGTCTATCATTGAATCCAAGGCTGGAACTTTCCAAATAATCGTCACTGAAATTACTTATGCCACCAACAAATCGGTTCTGATTACCAAAATTGCCGATTTGGTTAAGGAGGGAAAAATTCAAGGAATCAGAGATTTACGAGATGAATCAGATAAAGACGGAGTTCGCATAGTAGTTGACCTCAAAAAAGACGCTTTTCCGCAGAAAGTTCTCAACAAACTGTACTCAATGACAGATTTGCAAAAAAACTTCAATGTCAATATGTTGGCATTGGTAGACGGAATTGAACCAAGAATTCTCACTCTCAAATCAATTCTTGAAGAATATATCAAGCACAGACAGGAAATTGTCACCCGTCGCACCCAATTTGATTTGCGCAAAGCCAAAGAACGAGCGCATATTTTGGAAGGACTCAAAAAAGCCCTGGACAATATTGATGCTGTTATTGAAACTATCAAAAAATCCTCAACCAAAGAGATTGCCCATCAAGCCTTGATGAAAAAATTCAAATTTTCCGCCATTCAGGCTACTGCCATTTTGGAAATGAGACTACAAACTCTGGCAGGACTTGAAAGAAAGAAAATCGAAGATGAGCTGAAAGAAATCAAAAAAATAATTGCTGAGCTGGAATCAATCCTGGGCAGTAAAATCAAAATTTTGGCTATTGTTAAAAAGGAACTAGTTGATTTAACGGAAAAATTCGGCGATGAACGAAAAACCAAAGTCATCAAAGGAGGGATTGGAGAATTCAAGCAAGAAGACTTAATTGCCGATGAAGAAGCGATCATTACTGTTTCGCAAGATGGCTACATTAAGCGTATGAGTCCGACTGTTTACCGCGTTCAAAAACGCGGAGGTAAAGGAGTTATCGGCGCGACCAATCGTGAAGGAGATGTGATTGACAGTGTTAATGCCGTAATGACTCATGATGATTTGATGTTTTTCACCAATAGCGGAAAAGTTTTCCAGACTAAGGCATATGAAATTCCGGAGTCTTCCCGCACTGCCAAAGGACAAGCCATCGTCAATTTCCTGCAACTTTCCCAAGAAGAAAAAATCACTGAAATGATTGCTTATAACAAAAACGACAACTACAAATACTTTTTTATGGCAACAGAAAAAGGTGTGGTTAAAAAAGTAAAGATTGAAGATTTCGACAATGTCAGACGCAGCGGATTAATCGCCATCAATCTGGATAAAGATGACAAATTAAGCTGGGTAAAACCGACAACCGGAACAGATGAAATTGTGATATCAACCGCCAATGGACAAGCTATCCGATTTAAGGAAACAGATGTTCGCGCCATGGGACGCGCCGCCGCTGGAGTGCGCGGAATCAAATTGCGCTCCGGGGATTATGCAATCGGAATGGGCGCTGTTCTTAAGGGTCAAAAGGGAAATCAACTGATGGTTTTTTCCGAAAACGGATTTGGAAAACGCAGCGATCTAAAATCATACAAAATTCAAAAACGTGGAGGATCGGGCATTAAAACCGCCAAAACAACATCCAAGACTGGAAAATTAACCGGTTCCAGTATTGTCAATGTTGATGATATAGCTGACAGCGACTTGATTATTACCTCATCTCAAGGACAAATAATCCGTATCCCCCTCACCAGTATCTCTGTCCTCGGTCGTGCCACTCAAGGAGTCCGCATTATGCGCCTCAAATCAGGAGACAAGGTCGTCGCCAGTGCAGTGATATAAAAATAAAAAAAGCAGACTATGTGGTCTGCTTTTTTCGTGACAACTCTTGCCAAAATTAAAATTCGATGTTATGGTTGATTTAGTTAAATAATTCTAATTAGCTGACAATGGTTTGCGCTCCGCCTGAAAAAAACGGAACCGGAACGATTGTTGAGCCGAAAAAAGACTATGGCACTTACGCCCAAGCAGAAGCAAAAAGTAACCAAGGAAGTAAAAAGACACGACAAAGACACTGGATCTCCTGAATTTCAGATCGCACTTTTTACTGAATCTATCAAAAAACTTACCAACCACCTCAAAAAAAACAAGAAGGATTTTCATTCCCGAAGAGGACTCTTGCAGATGGTTTCAAAAAGAAGAAGATTGATGGCCTATTTATTAAAAACTGACGAAAAAGCCTACAAAAAAATCATAAAGAAACTTGGTTTAAAAGGATAAACCTAACAAAAGCCAGCTTGTCTGGCTTTTGTATAACACAACAAAAATATGTCAAAATTCAAAGAACAGCGTGTGGGCATTCTGATTGATATTCAGAATATGTATTACAGCGCCCGCGTGCTTCACAATAAAAAAGTAAATTTCAAAAAAATTCTTGAAGAGGCGACTGCCGGAAGAAAATTGATCCGCGCAATGGCTTATGGCATTCGCACACTGGAAGGTTCGGAAGAAAAATTCCTTGATGCATTGAAAACCTCCGGCTTTGAAGTAAAAACAAAAGATTTGCAGATATTTCCCGGCGGTGCCAAGAAAGGTGATTGGGATGTGGGCATTGCAGTTGATGCCATTAAGATGTCAAAAAGTTTGGACGTTATTGTTTTGGTTAGTGGAGATGGGGATTATATCCCAATGATGGAATATATCCAAAGCACTACCGGATGCAGAGTGGAAGTAATTGCCTTTGCTGAATCAACCAGCAACAAGCTTATTGAAAAAGCTGATGATTTCACCAACTTAAGTGAAAACAAGAAAAAATTTTTGATATAAGTTATTCCCTACGAAACACAAAAAAAATCGAGCTTAGACTCGATTTTTTCTGTGGCTGTGCCACGTATAAGCGTAGCGATTTTACGTGGCTACGCCCACGTGATAAAAATTCCTATTTTTATTTTACGTGGTGCCACGGGAGACCCCGTAAAATCCCTGCGGGATAAAGGGGCAAGGACTCTTACGTGCCTGGGAGAGGACTCGAACCTCCACGGGATAAACCCATTAGTTCCTAAGACTAACGTGTATACCAATTTCACCACCCAGGCATATTTTTAAATTATACTTTTTATCCTATCCATTTCATCTTGCAATGCCCGGCTATTTAAATCGTATTCCCCGTGATGCCTCGTGTCTTGTCCGTAAGTTTCTTTTTTCTGATCAAGATGAATATTGATAATCAAATCACTGTTTTCAACTTTAGCATAAATATGAAACCTCGGAAAGCCTGCCCGCGCCAAAGGACGCACAAAACTCATTTGATCTCCTTCATGCCTCTGAAAAGAATATCCCATTCTTCGGAGAATATTAACCGGATTTTCTTTGATTGAATCGATTTTAATCTGCATATCTTTCTATCTTTGAAAATTATGTGCCTTGGGCGAGACTCGAACTCGCACGACATCACTGCCACATGCACCTGAAGCATGCGTGTATACCAATTTCACCACCAAGGCGTTTTTCATATCCTACACTATTTCTTCCCAAACTTTTCCCAGCATCTCTGCGGCTCGCTTGTTTTCGCCAAGCCGATTTATTGATTCTACAATAGAATCCGCCTTTTCGGCAAGCTTTGGCTGTTTGGAAAGAAAAATATGAATTGCACGGCTATCCGGTTTTCTTTTGGCATAATTAGCTAGGAGAGCATACCACAATTCAAAAGTTTCTTTCGAAACTCCAATTCCGGTCTCAATTTCCGGTGGATTATTGAAGTAATGTTTCACTTTTTCCCAATTATTGTATTTCTCATATATAATTTCGTCTTCCAGAAGCTTTGCTGACAAGTTGGCAAAATCTTCCGCTCCCGAAATTTTATAAAAGCCTTTTTTATTCAAAATCTCCTCACGCTTCATATCGCAATACAAATGAAACTTCCATCCGGCAGAAAACGAAGAAAGTCCTTTGAAATTCAAATCTATTGGAGAAAAATGCAAATGTGTGTCCTTACGCGAAATGCTTTCGTCAATTCGCCGAATATCCGGGAATACGCTACCCAAAATAAACTCATCCCGATCCAACTCCACCGGCTCAAACTTCTCAAAATATTTCCGCGCATAAACAATATGCGCAACAATTGAAGCCATTTATTTGATGTCTTGTATTATATATTTAGTATAGCATATCCGTATTTCATATTCATATCTCTACTTTAACAATAAACAACGAGTTTCTGTTTTTACCATAGAAATTTTAAAATATCTTTTTCGTAGTAATTAACAAAGAAATGATGAGGGGTTTTCAAATAGTTCCTTAAAAAGGAGAAGAAAATGTTAAATAAAAAGAAAAAAATTTTAGTAGTTGATGATGAAATAACAATTTTGGAAATATTTAAAACTTTTTTCGGAAAAAAATGGGAAGTAATCACTGTGTCTGAAGGAAATTTAGCATTGTTAAAAATAAAACTTGAAAATTTTCACGCCATCATCCTGGATGTTGGAATGCCTAATATAACTGGTCTGGATATCTGCAAATTAGTTATAGGAGAATATCCGGGAATTGAAAAAAAAATTATTCTTATTACTGGCTACATCTCAGAGGAGTGTTTGAATTTTTCCAAACAACACAAAATACTCTGCATCCAAAAGCCGGTATTCCTAAATGAATTAGAGTGCACTTTATCTAAAATGCACTAAAGTTCCGCAGAAAAAATCCTGAAAACTCATCGCACCTGTCAAATATGACAGCACAGTTTCCAGGATTTTTTTTATTTCTTCAATCCAAAAATACCCTCACTAATCGGATTGTATCGTAATCGTATCTTCCTTTCAGTTGCCTGTGTATTGGACTCAAGGCGCTCGTTCCGCATTTCTCAAAAGCTTTTTTGACTTCTTCAAAAATTTCTTTTTCCGGTTTCAGATAATCAATATCCAGTTTTTCTCCTGAATTTTTAATTTTTTCAATATGCGAAATAATGGTGCCTACGGTCAGTCCTCTTTTTTTGGCGATTTGAACAAGAGATATCTTCTTTTCTAAAAATTCGCGTGTAATTCGAAAAGTTCCGCTCGTAACGTTCCCCTTTTTCGGTTTCTTCGTTCCCAGTCTCTTTTCTTCACTCCCCCTTCTTTTTAAAATCGGAAATTCTTTCGGGGCAATGTTGTTTTCTTTCGCGTACCGGTTTATTTCCTGCAAAAACTTTTTTCCAAAATTTTTGAGCTTCAATTCCCCTACTCCCGCTACACGTAAAAAACTTTCACTGTCAGAAGGAAAATAATACGCCATTTCCCGCAACGATACGTCAGAAAAAACCACAAATGGCGGGACATTTAATTCACTGGCGATTTCTCGGCGAAGCGAGCGCAATTTTTCAAACAATTGTCCGTCATATTCAAAATCATCCTCAATTTTGAAACTATCATCAAAAACTTCCTCTTCCAGCTTGGGCAAAAACAGTTTTTCCTTGTCATTCAAAAATTTCTTTCCCCTGACTGAAAGAATCAATGTCGGATATTCCCCTTGAGATTTTTCAATCAATCCAACGCCCAAAAGCAAGCGAATTATTTCTCGCAATTGATCAACTGAAAAATCATTCACAATTCCAAAAACTGAAAGTTTGTCGTGTTTTCGACCGCGAATCATTTTTTTATTTTTCCCGCAAAGAATGTCCGCGATATACCCGGCGCCGAACCGCTGTCCGGTGCGCACCATCGCTGAGAGAATTTTTTGTGCCACAACTGTTGCGTCAAACATTTCTTTTTCTTTTTTATCCGAAAGACAAACGTCGCACCCTCCGCAATTTTCTTTTCCATATTCCTCTCCAAAGTAAGAAAGCAGGTGTCGCCTCCGGCAAAACTCCAAATCGGCATAATCCATCACTTCTTGCAGTTTTTTCGCCGTTTGATTGCGCAAAGCCTCGTCAGAAATATCATTTAGGAAATATTGATGCTTGCGCGCATCGGCATAAGTATAAAACATCACGCATTCCGCCGGCAATCCGTCGCGTCCCGCCCGCCCCACTTCTTGATAATATCCTTCCAATGATTTGGGAAAAGTATAATGCACCACCAAGCGCACGTTCGGTTTGTCAATTCCCATTCCGAAAGCGATTGTCGCCACGATAATATTCGCCTCATCGCGGATAAACGCCTCCTGTGCCTTTTTCCGCTTCGCCGAATCCAATCCGGCATGGTATGCCAACGCCGAAAAACCTTCCGCCCGCAAATCCGCCGTCAAATTTTCCGTATCTTTTCGTGAAAAACAATAAATTATCACGGAGTCTTTCTTGCGGTTTTCCAATAATTTCAATAATTTGGGAAAAGCGTTTCTTTTTTCCACCACCCGAAAAAACAAATTTTCCCGGTTGAAACTGGAAATGAATGTTTTGTGGTTTTGGAAATTGAGCTGACTCAAAATATCTTCTCGTACCTTTTCCGTTGCCGTCGCAGTGAGCGCTACGATCGGCACGCCGGGAAAAATATCCTTGAGCCTTCGAAGATTGCGATAATCCGGACGGAAATCATGCCCCCATTCTGAAATACAATGAGCCTCGTCCACCGCGATCAAATTAGGCTTCAATTCTGCCAAAAAATCTTCAAAATCCCGCATCGCCATCCGCTCGGGAGCAATATAGAGAAGCTTAACCTTTCTTTCCTGCGCTTCCTTTTTTATTCTCTCAATTTCTCCGGCAGAAAGCGAAGAATTTAAAAACTCCGCCGCTACGCCACTAGCCTTCAGTGAATCAACCTGGTCCTTCATCAAAGCGATCAAAGGAGAAATCACGATCGTGATTCCGGGAAATTTGAGCGCGGGAAGCTGATAGCAAAGCGATTTTCCTCCGCCAGTCGGCATCAAAACGAAAGTGTCCCTTCCTGCCAGAATATTGGAAATAATCTCCCCCTGCAAAGGCCGAAACTCCTCAAACCCAAAATATTTTTTCAAAAGTGTTTTCATTGTTGATTTTCTTGCTTCCCTTATCTTTTCATTATTTAATTAGCTTATTTCAATCTCTGGCAGATTATCCCACAATAATTCAAAAATAAGCTTCAGAGTGTTGTAAATCTCCGCACCTTCAATAATAATTCCCATTTCTTCTCGCGAAGACATTAGTGCTACTTTTTGATGACCATAAATGTTGATTTCGATAGAAAAAGGATATTTTTTCGCATCAACCAACTTGGAGGCGCGAAGTTGTTTTTGGTCTTTCGAAACAAAATCTTGTTCAATAATTTTTGTCTTTGGCATAATCGCTCGTACCCGCAATTCTTTTTTCACTCTTTTTGCCAAATAATCGTTCGTCCAATTCATCCCCAAAATTTTCGCTACGTCTTCCGACGCAAATACCAGCATTTCTCCGGAATAATTCAGGGTATCCGCATATACCTCGCGCAATCCCTCTTTGCCCTCATAAAACCTGATTTTCGGTTTTGTCCCTTTGATATTGTAGAAAGATCGCAACTCAGGGAGCATTTCATCAAGAAGTTTTTCCTTTTCGCTTATTTTTTTGCGCAATTTTTCCGGATCCTCCGCCACAAAAAGCCTTTTTTTGCCTTTGCTGGTTTCATAAACCAAACCGGGTTTTTCCAAATCTTGCAAGACATCATAGCAAGTCGTTCTTTTAATTTCAGACTTTTTAGCAATCTCATTGGCAGTTCCACTCCCCAATTCCAAAACTGCCAGATAAACATCCGCTTTTTTCCCATCAATATCAAACTTCTGTAAAAATTCTTTGATTTGCATTTCTATGTCATTCCCGCGAAAACGGGAATCCAGTAAAATAAAATAGTTGTCGGCACTTTCCGTCAACATAATAATCATATCGTACTACCATATTTTGTCAATATTACTTCATTTTAAAGCTATTTTTCTCTTTTGCTAAAAATCTAACTTAAATAATTTGACGCCAATTATTGACAATATTTTCTTTTGGATACATACTGGTTTGTTGAGACAAGAAGTCGAAAAAGAATCGAGTCTTAACAAAAGTTCATTCAAAACCTTGTCACGCTTTAGCTCAATTCCAAACTCAATCTTTAAAAAGGAGACTAGTATGAAAAAAATCCTACTTGTGGCAACACAAGAAACAGCGAATGAAGCAAAGAAAAAATTGAACGGAGATAGATTGAATAAAAATAGAAAATATGAATATTTAATAGCAACAAATCTGGAAGATACAAAAAATATTATTCAAAATGTTCCTATAGACGGCGTTCTGGTCGCATCTATTATCAATGAATGTACTTTTGTGATGACAACTGCGGTTGTTTTCATGTGCATCGGTCAAATCCTCAGTACCAATAAAACAATTCCAGTGGCTATTGTTTATAACGCCAAGAGCTGGTCAACATTATGGCAATATGCCGAGGTTTTTGTTAATCAGCTACCGGACTTATATCCAACAGCAAAAATTGCTCCTGTTCCTCTTGCTGATAACTGGAAAGAAGGTTTGGAGAATTTAGAAGAGATTATGAAATAATCTCTTGCTTACTGAAATAGGGTATTCTTACCGCCGGAAGCTCATCAAAACTTCCGGCTTTTTTCTTTTTCCAAAATTTCCCGTTTTTTATCTTCACCGCGGTTATACCCGCCAATTTTTCCATCCGTTCGGATAACACGATGGCAAGGAATTTTCGGATTAAGTTTTCTAGCCATCTTGGACATAATTTGAGTATAATTTAACATTTAGTATAACGTATTTGTTATACTAAATGTATAATATCATGCAATTGCATAATTTGCCTGATTGCCTCCTGCCAAAATATTGGAAATAATCCTCCTCTGCAAAGGCCGAAACTCCTTAAACCCGAAATATTTTTTAATTTCTCGGCAAACTTTCCCACAATAAATCGAAGGTCATTTTTTGCAAATCGACCAACTCTTTCGATTCGATAATGATAGCTATTTTTTCTTTCCATGAGGCGATGAGCATTTTGTTGTTATAGATATTCACTTCTGGCGAAAAAGTCATTTTTTCTTCGGGCAAAAAGCGGGTATCGCGCATTTCTTCCTGATTGTGCGCCATTCTTTCCAAAGACATCTTGTTTCTGGGAATGATGGCTTTAATAAAGATTCTTTTTTCCGCCCGGCGCTTGTAATATTCCGGAAAGAAATTGGGCAGACCCTCATGCATCGTCTGCGGATTGGCATAAGCTAGGATAATTTCCTTGCTGGTAAGCGTGTCTTCATAAGCCTCGCGCATCCCCTTTTCTCCTTCAAAAAACTGCACTTTCGGCTTACTGGCGCCATAAATGTTTTGCATCGACAAAAGCTGGGGCAGAAGTTCAGAAACCTTGCCCTTCTGTTTTTCAATCTCTTTGGCCTTTTCTTCTCTTTCTCGGTCAAGATATGTCAGTAAATGTTTGGGATCCAGCGCATTAAAGAATGTGCCGGCGCCTTTTTTATATTTCGAAATCAAACCTTTTTGCATCAAAAGCTCGCAAATATCATAGACGGTGGTGCGATTCAGGCCAGTTTTTTTGGCTAAAATACTGGGTTTCGTTGAACCCATTTCCAAAAGCGCTAGATAAATAGCGGACTCTTTTTCCGAGAAATTCAGTTGTTCTAAAAGACTCTTTATCATAATCAAAACTTAAAATTTATTTGACAGGGTGAATGTTGTGGATTATATTTCAACACTTTTAGTATATCAGATAAGCCATAATTTGTCAATTTTAGCAATAAATTTGGAAACCACTTCCACATAGTTTGCCAATTTGCGATATACTACAGAGTCATGATGAGAACAGCAAAAAGATTCATGACAACAGTTTTTTTAAAAATCATTTTATAAAAAAGCTCAATAATGAGCACATATTTCAAGGAGAGCGACTATGAGCGTCATGCATTACTTTTTCGAAAACCACAAAACCATTACTTGTGTCTCAGGAAATAGACGTGCAATATTCCTTTTAGGGAATATCTCGTGGAAAGAAATTGGCACCCCAAGTTTTTTCAAAAGTGGGGTTAAAAAGTGTTCCATGACTAAGGAACAAATAAACAATCTTCTGTTTAACGATAATTTCAAGTATTTTCTTGACCATCAAGACATCTGGCCGCGCTGCATTTTTATCCAAAAAAATGCGAGAAACGATTACAGTATTATCGAGATTAGGGTAGTCTTTTCTCCGGCTAATGGATACATGTTTCATAGAGAAGAAATTCCCTTTGCAAAATACATTATATATCGTTAGGGGGATAAGAAAAGGGGGTGATAAACATTGGCAAGAAAGTTGACTCTAACTTTCTTGCCTGAAAAGTTCAAGCTCAAAGGCGGAAACTCATCGAGTTCTCCGCCTTTTTTATTTGCCTAAGCGCTGTTTTTTATAGAAACAAATTTTTTAAATAGTTCTCCATTTTCAGAATTCGGATATTGCCGATTTGTTTTTCATTTTTCAATTCTTTAACCAGTTGAATTCCTTTAAGGCTATATTTTTCTACAAAATATTTCAAAGTTTTACTTAGATTATTATCCTGTTTTTTTACTTCGATAAGTTCCTCGATTTCATTTTCTCCATTGATTATTGCAAAATCAACTTCTTTGCCATCCTTGGTGCGCACATATTTAAGTTCGCCGCGCTCCCCCAATAGATCATTTTTGGCGGAGATGTTTTTTAACAAAGAGATAGCGACAAAATTTTCAATTTTAGCGCCATCGTCCCCAATTACTAATCCATTATCAAAAAAATATACTTTTGATTCTTTTAAAATTGAGCGGGCGATATTTTTTGAATAGGGTGTGACGCGAAAAACAATATAGAGCGCTTCAAATATTTGCAGATATTTATTAACCGTTACAGGTGAAATTCCGACATCGATAGCAATTGAATTTAGCGAGATTGGCGAACCAGTCCTTCGGCGCAATAATTCAAAAACGAGTTGGACTGATTTGAAATCATGAATATTTTCAAAATCCAAAATATCATGTCGAACCAAGCCATCGATATACTGATTGCGCCATCTTTCCGCTTCAATGTCAGTTGCGGCTAAAAATGGTTCTGGGAAACCACCCCTCTGGATCAATGAATCAATCAAAGATTCTTTTGTGGAATCTATCTTGCGCAATTCAGCCAAAGAAAATGGCAATAGTTTGTGCGCAAAAAATCGGCCAGCCAAAGAGTCTCCGGATTGACGAAAAGTTTCCAATCTGGCACTGCCAGTCACCAAAATTTTCGTGGTCTCATTTTTTGTATCATAAACTCCCTTCAGATAATTCTTCCAATCCGGCATTTTATGGATTTCATCAAAAATCAGAAGATCGGTTGCTTGCGGCCATTGTTCTTTTTGGATGATTTGGCGCTGGTCAAAGTTGTCATAATTAAGATACAGGGGGGATTTGAAACCCTTGCTAATCTCTTTAGCCAGCCAGGTTTTCCCGACTTGTCTCGGACCGGTAATGAAAACCATTTTCTTGGCTAAGTCTTGAATGATTTGTTGCTGTTGAAATCTATTCATATTACCATTTTACACTAAACTGGAAAAAAGTCAAGACTTTTTGTTAATTCTGCTCTTTTTGGTCCAAATCAAATATTTTTAGCTTATTGTAGGCAAAAAAACAAGGCGGAAACTCATCGCAGTTCCCCGCCTTTTTTATTTCAAAAGCCAGCAACCCATCACGGTTCCTGGCTTTTTTCTTTTTTACCAAATAATAAAGTTTATTTCACCCAATGCTTCCCTTTCAACTCCTTGTCATCCTCCTCTTTTTTCTCCTCTATTTTTTCTTTTGCCATTTCGCGCAATTTTGACAGATCTTCCTTGTCAAGTTCCGTCGCTTTTTTGAGCAAATACTGGCGGTTATTCTTTTTTGCGTCTTCAATCACTTCTGCCAAAAGCACATCCAAAATCGCTCCGATTTTCGGACCGGGGGCAAGTTTCAATTCTTTTATCAAATCATTACCGCCGATTTTCAGCATTTTTACCGATACCGCATCTTTGGAAACTTTGTCGATCAAATATTCCAAATGGCGCAATTTGTACGGCTTAGCTTTTGGCGTTCCGCTCCCCAGTCGGTCAGCGATTCGCACATCCATCAAGTCTTTCATATTTTCCAATCCGACTTTTTGAATCAAACGGCGCACTGAAGCCTCCCCAACTTCTTCGGGATTATAATAAAACATATGATTATTAATCAGAAGAACGACTTTGTTGGTAATTTCATTGGAAAACTTGAGCCGCTGCAAAATCTTTTTTGCCACGCGCGCGCCCACATGGTCGTGATTATAGAAAGTTGAATAATACCCCTCGCCTCTTTTGGTTTGAGGTTTGGCGATGTCGTGAAGTAGCGCCGCCAGACGCACTTCAAGTTTTTTTGAAGGGCAAAATTTGAGTGCCAACAAGTTGTGCTTGTATATTGTGTGAATATGATGGCGGTTTTGTCCCACATCTACTCCGTTTTCCAATTCCGGAATCACAAAATTCAAAAGCCCAGTTTCGTGAAGCATATCCACCCCTTCCGCTGGATTGCTTGACAAAATTATTTTGGAAAATTCATCTTTTACTCTTTCCGCGGAAATATGTTTCATTAAAAAAGCGTTTTCTTTGATCGCTTTGAAAGTTTTTTTCTCAATATCAAACCCCAATTGCGCGTGGAAGCGCACCGCCCGCATCATCCGCAGAGCATCCTCATCAAATCTTTTGCTTGCAGCACCCACCGCTCGAATAATCCTATCCTCGATATCTTTCCGTCCTCCGAATAAATCAATAATTTCATATCCATCCGCTCCCGTTTGCAATTTTGTGAAGTCCGTAACTCGCAGGGCAATCGCGTTTACCGTAAAATCCCGCCGACTCAAATCTTCTTCCAGCGTTTTGGCGAATTTCACCTCGTCCGGTCTTCTCCGATCGGAATATTTACTTTCAATTCGATAAGTCGTCACCTCCACAATTTCTTTCTTTTCTTCTTGATTCACAATTCCTGATTCTTTGCTCCCAATCTTCACCCCTACTGTTCCAAAATCATTTTCATAAAAAGCATTCTCTTCTCCAAAAATATTCAAAATCTCATTTGGTCTGGCATTTGTTGTCAAGTCCCAGTCCTTTGGATCTTTGTGGCACAACAAATCACGCACACATCCACCAACAATGTACGCTTCGAACCCCGCTTTTTGAATTTTTTCAAGCACCTCAACAATTTGAGATGGAATTTTCCTAATCATAAGTTTGCTATGCCACGTGATGAGCGTAGCGAATTTTACGTGGTGTCCTTGGCAGGAATCGAACCTGCATTTAGTCCTTAGGAGGGACTCGTTCTATCCATTGAACTACAAGGACAATAAGTTTATACACTACTACAATATCACAATCGCAGTTTTAAATAAACAAAAAACCACAAACGTGGCCACTACACAAAAATTTATTGTTAATAATAAATTTTGCGTAGTGGACCATGCCGGATTCGAACCGGCTGCCTCTTCCATGCCATGGAAGCGCTCTACCAATTGAGCTAATGGCCCTTATTTTCAACAAGCCAATCATAAACGAAATAAAACAAACCGTCAACAAAAACACAAAAGAAGTGGGCTCTAAATCATTGAATTCATCCCGCTTAACACTTTTTAAAAAAAATAATTTGAAACTATTATATATTTATACTATGCAATATATTTACTTTTTTGTCAACTAAAATAGGCTAGTATCTATTTTAATTCACACATTATCCACAGCTTTTAATAAGAAAAACCCTTTGTTTTAAGTATCTCTTATAAGTTATCCACATTTGCATACATTCAAACATAAAATTAACCCTAATTGTTCCACGTGGAACAATATAATAAAAACAAACCCATACTACGCAAAAAAAATCTATCAAACCTTCCGATGTATCACTAATTATTAAAATAAATACAACAAACACTAAACGAGAAATAATCCGCCTAGTATAATTGTTCCACGTGGAACAATTATACTTTCATATAAATCATTACTTTTTTATTTTAAAATCAGCCCTATTAAAAGAATAGAAAAATATCTTATTTATCGCAACTAATTAAAAAACAGCACTTTTTTGGATATTATTAAAGTTTTTTACTAAAAAAATATACCAAACAACTTCAATGTTCCACGTGGAACATTATACATCTATATAAATCTCTGCTTATGATAAAAATCAACTTCAACAGGCCATTACCGATCAAAATTTAAAAAAATACCCATTGCTGCAATCAATCAAAAAATATCCCTTAGCTATGCTGATTTATTTTTTATCAAAAAGTTTGTATTCTTGTAATTGTTCCACGTGGAACAATTACAAAATATGCTTTCTAGGAATTCAAACTTGCAATATATAACATCGCAATATATCAATCACAAAAAAGTTCTTTGTCTTCCTACTAATTATTTAGACTTTTTTAATAATTCTTTTTTAACAAATAAATAGATACAAAAAAAATATTTCAATTATTCAAGTTATACATTTACACAATTGTTCCACATGGAACAATTGTGTAAAAAAATATACATCAAATCATTACAATACTGTTAAATTTCAGAAATAACTCCACATTCCTTGAATTTATTCATAAAAATACTCATTTGACTCTTTCAGATTATATAAAAAAAATAAAAAAATAAAAAAATAAAAATCATCTTATAATTGTTCCACGTGGAACAATATATATCCCAATCAATGATTTAGAAGTCATTAATTATATAACACACTATCTATGCTTATTTTTTAATAAATTCAGACAAAAAAATACCCACAAAATATGGCTTACTTCCTAACTTTATTTGACAAAAGATTACTTTTATTTTATAATATAACTTACGCTTCTTTTATTGGCGCTATTGAAAGAGATATTCGTTTAATTCCTTTGTGAGGGAAGGCAATTGTTGCTATATCATTAGTAATAGAAATAATTATTCCTTCTCCAAAGTTAGCATGAATAATCCTTTGTCCATCCCTAAAGCGCGAAAGTTGAGATGCAGAATGTGCTGTGTGCTTATCCAATCGTTTTTCTTTTTGTTTTTCGCACTTCGTACTTTCCGGTAATATAAGATGCCGGGGAATATCTTCCAGAAATCGCGAAGGGGGATTGGCTTGTGTTGAGCCAAAAATCATTCTCATTTGAGTAAACAACAGATAAACTTTTTTCATTGCTCGTGTAATACCCACATACATCAATCTTCTTTCTTCTTCCATTTCACTCTCACTAAGCATACTTCGTGAATGCGGGAGAATGCCCTCCTCAAGCCCCACAATGAAAACCGAAGGAAATTCAAGACCCTTAGCACTATGAAGCGTCATTAAATGCACTGAATTTTCTCTTTTTTCAATATTGTCAGTATCACTAGCTAGTGCCACTTCCTCCAAGAACAAATCAAGGGATTCATTTGCTTTTACTCCGGCATATTTTCCCGCCACACTAAGAAGCTCCCTTACATTTTCCAATCGCATTTCGCCATCTGCTCCCATGCTCGACAATACTTTTTCATAACCGCTTTCATAAAAAACCTTTTCAATAAGATCCGCCAACTCAATTTTTTCCCTTAAATCCTGCATCCGAACGATAAAATCACAGAACTTTTTAATTTCATCGACTTTTCCCTTATTCAATCCGGATTCATTATCCATACCTAATCCTGTCAAGATGAGATTCTTTCCTACTTTTTTCGAAAAAGTAATCCATTTTCCTAACGTGGCTTTTCCGATTCCTCTCTTTGGCTCATTAATAACCCGCTCCAGGGATACATAGTCTAATCCATTCTGCATAAGATGTAGATAAGCAATGACATCTTTGATTTCCTTTCGTTGATAGAATTTTAATCCGCCGATAATTCGATAGGGAATATCTTCTCGCAAGAAAACCTCTTCTAAGGCTCGCGATTGTGCGTTTGTTCGGTATAACACAGCAAAATCTGAAAATTTACCCGGCGCTCCTTCATTCATCTGCTCTTCTCTTATTGTGCGTGCCACAAATTCAGCCTCTTCGCGCTCATCTTGCGCTTCAAATGAAACAATTTGATGACCTTCCTTGTTGTCCGTCCACACTTTTTTGTCTTTTCTGTTTACATTCTGAGAAATAACGCCGTAAGCAGCGTCTAATATATTCTGCGTGGAACGATAGTTTTGCTCCAATGTTATTAATTTCGCTTGCGGATAATCTTTCTCGAAACTCAAAATATTGCGGATATCTGCCTGCCTCCAGCCATAAATTGACTGCCAATCATCGCCAACGACACAAAGATTTTGATGTTTTTGAGCCAACAATCGCACTAAAGTATATTGCGCATGATTAGTATCCTGGTATTCATCCACTAAAATATATTTGAAAAGATTTTGATATTTCTCCAATATCTCGGGGAATTTCTGAAAAAGCTCAATAGTCAATCGAATTAGGTCGTCAAAATCCAAAGCGTTAATTTCCCTCAATTCCTTCTGATATTTTTTGTACACTTTTGCCACAATCTCTTCGTAATACCCTCCGATTCCAACCTCAAAAGCATACTCATCCCGAAGTTCATTTTTTGCCTTACTAATAACGGCTAAAAAAGTTTTGGGGTTGAATTGTTCGGTATTAATCTCCAATTCCTTGACAACTTTTTTCATTAAAACTTTCTGATCCTGGTCATCAAAAATATTAAAGGACTTTTGATAACCAAGTTTATCAATCTCTCTGCGCAATATTTTTACACAAATTGAATGAAAAGTACCAACATTAACGTGCGAAGTGGAACGTGAAGCATTAAACCCATCCGCTAACAATTTATTTATTCGCTCTTTCATTTCTTGCGCGGCTTTATTGGTAAATGTTACAGCTAGAATATTTTGCGGTTTTACGCCTTTTTCTGTTATTAAATAAGCGACTCGGTGAGTAAGCACGCGAGTCTTTCCCGATCCAGCCCCAGCAATCACTAAAACTGGCCCCTCAGTAGCCTCCACCGCCTCCCTCTGCGCTACATTCAATTGTTCAAGTAGTTTGTTCATTATTTCAGTTTAACACAAAAAGATTAAAATTACTCCGGTAAGCCTTTCCAACACATTCGGAAAATCATCCTCATTGCCGAAGCAATCGGTTCCGACTCCAAAATAACTGCCATTTTGTCTTTTACGGAAAAAATAGCCACCCGATTGGCGTACATATTTATTTCAATTTTAAATGGATACTCCTCAAAATCAACGATTTTTGTTTTTCGCAACTGATATTTGTTATTTTCTGCAAAATTACTCGAAGCCTTGTCGCTTGGCATAATTAATGTCTGCATTATTTTCTTCTTAATTCTCTTTTGGATATAATCATCACATTCTTGTTGGGAAAAAAGCTTAATTACTTCACCGGAAGCCCAGCCGACTACCTCGCTATCTGGATAATTCAAAGAATCTTCGTAGACTGCAAGCATTCCTTCTTTTCCCTGCTGTGTCCAAATTTTTGGCTTTACCGTGCTTGCATTGCCCATCGCAAGAAGCTGAGGCATTATCTGATTTAATAAATTTTCTCTTTTTCTTAATAATTCTTTCAACTCCCGAGGCTCCAATGCTACAAATTTTCTTTTTTTACCTTGAAAAGTCTCTTGAATAAAGCCTTCTTGGGTCATTTGTTCAATGTTTTCATATACTGTTGTTCGCTTAATGCCGGTTTTTCTGGAAACATCAATAATAGAAGCTTGTCCAATTTCAAGACAAGCTAAATATATTTTAGCTTGCTTGCTTTCCATTCCTATTTTTTTGAGTGCTTCCAGCATATTTTTATAAATGTCGGTTTTTCCGATGACATTATTATATTATATCGTTTTAATTTTACTGTCAATAATAGCCACTTTTAAGCATTTTTTACATTTATCTAAATAAATCATCGGATTTTTTGACATTTTTCCTAAAAAATATTATATTATCATATCAAGTTCACAAGAAATTGATATTGTTCATTAAACTAAAAAAGGAGGTTACGATGAAAATAGCACTGGTTGTGCCATGCGGCCAAAAGAATATGAACGCAATGGGCAATGTTGCTCGCCCACCATTAGGAGCTTGCTATTTAATGGCATATCTTAAGGCAAATGGATATGCTGATGTTCGAGTATTTCATCAAATTGATGAAACGGATGAAGAAATGATTGAAAAAATTATTTCTTTCAATCCCAATGTTGTTGGATTTTCAACTATGAGTTGTGTTTTTCCAAATGGAGTTCTCCTGGCAAGATCGCTAAAAATAAAAAAGCCAAACATTGTTACGGTTTTTGGCGGCGAACATATTACGGGAATTTTTGTTGACGAAACAAAGTATGGCTCGTCAACACTCAGTCAAACCCTAAAAAATCATCCGGAAATTGATTTTGCAGTTCCATTTGAAGGTGAAATTACCCTTTTGGAACTCGTACAGACACTTAAGATAGGCAGTAATTTCTCTGAAGTTGACGGCATTGCTTTTATACGAAATGGCGAATTATTCGCAACAAAAAGCAGACAAAGAATTTCCAACCTTGACACACTTCCAATTGCGGATCGTAGCGATTTGCCTTATGAAAAATACCATTCAATAGATGAGTCGCCATTCTTGGAATACTTACACACGACCCGCGGTTGCAAATTCAGATGCAAATATTGTGCTACTCCAATTTCGAATCCGGGAAAGGTGGTTGCTTGCTCTGCCGAAAGAATCATAAAAGAAATTCAATTTCTTTATGATACTTTTGATCGAACATGGTTCTTTTTTTGCGATGAACTTTTCACATTTGATCCAATTCGGGTCGAAAAATTTTGCAGAGGATTAATCAGAGGGGGGTTGTCGCGGGAAATTCACTGGCGCTGTTTTGCACGAGTAGATGATGTTTCAAGAGGGAAGATTAATCTAGCGCTGATGAAAAAAGCAGGATGCAATGGACTTTTTTTCGGTATCGAGTCTATGAATCCCGAAACACTACGAAGACTTGGCAAAGGAACAAACCCCGAACAAGTCAAAACAGCAGTTGAAACAGCCACAGAAGCAGGGATTGATGTCTGGAGTAGTTTAATGATTGGCTATCCATGGGAAACCGAGAGAAAATTACACAAATCATTAAACGATTACCTCTTTTTTGTAAAAAAAGGCCTAATAAAACACACGTATGTTGCCTTCATTACACCATTTCCTGGAACAGAATTCTATCGCCAGTGCATTAAAAACGATTGGATAATTCGCAGTGACTTCCTTGAATCTGACTGCTCTTATCCTGTGCTCAAAACACCACTATCAAAGGAGGTTTTGATTAAAATATATCAAAATTTTCTTTCAAAAGTTTGATAACTAGTCGATCTGGTTTTTTAAAAAACCAGATCGACCTAAATTTTTTAATTATCAAAAAAATAAATGAAAAATCGTTGGAAAAACTATCGAAAAGCGCATCTAAATAACTTAGGTGTTAGAAAAAATGAGCTTGAAAAAATTATTTCCCTAATAAATCCTCGAAAAGAAGATATTGTTTTAGAAATTGGAACCGGAAGCGGATTTTTAACCATACCCTTAGCAAAATTATGCACTCATGTTTTTACTGCTGATATTAATAATGGTAATTTAAATGAAATAAAAAGAAAAACCACCAAACTACCAATAAAAACCATTTTAATCAAACCAAAAGAAAAAAACTTTTTTTCTAAAATATATTTCAATAAGTTTGATAAAGTCGCGACACTCGCAACTCTTCACCATTTTGACAACAAAAAAGATGACTCGGGAGAAAGCGGCAGGATTAAATTATTAAAAGAAACTTACAACTTACTCAAGCCGAATGGAAAGTTAGTAATAGCTGATGTTTTACACAACACCAATACTCAAAAATATTTTAATGCCCTTGATAATCCGCTTTTTTGTTATCCCAATGGACATCCGCATGATTTTTTTTCAAAAGAACGTCTTCAAAAAATTCTTAAAAATATAGGTTTTTCGGAGGTAAAGATTGAGGTTTTGAATATGCCATGGAATTTCAAAAATATCGATGAGGCGAAAAATTTTATTCATTTACTTCACAATGCAAATTGCGCTAAACAAAAATCATTGGAATTAGCAAAAAAAATATTGGGCTTAAATAAAACAAATGGCTATTTTCAATTAAATTGGCAGCTATTTTTTCTAACTGCAACAAAAAAATAAAAACTTGTAAAATAATCACGATCGCAAAATTTTGCAGTAGCACTATTGTTATTATTAAAGAAAGATTAGTTTACAAGCTAAGCTTTCACTATTTACTCACTTTTTTCGATGAAACTTCTTGTGGATATCTTTTAATTGTCTGTTAGTAACATGTGTATAAATCTGTGTGGTGGTGATTGAAGAATGTCCGAGCATTGCCTGAACTGAGCGAATATCCGCGCCGTTGCTGAGTAAATCAGTCGCGAAGCTGTGCCTGAGTGTGTGTGGATGAACATCTTTCACGATACCCGCCTTATGTGCATAATATTTGACTATTCGCTGAATACTGCGCGGGGTCAACCGCAAATCTTCCTTATTTTGCGGATTTTTCATAATCCTTACAAACAGCGCCTGGTCAATATCAACCCTTTTGCTTATATATCTTTCCAGAATTTGCTTGGCAGTATCAGAAATAAAAACCACTCGCACCTTATCACCCTTTCCACGCACACTAAACTCTTGATTTTTTAGGTTAATTTGATCTCTATTAATACCAGTAAGCTCTGAAACTCGAAGCCCGGCAGAAAACAAAAGCTCCAGAATTGACCGGTCGCGCAAAGATTTCAAATCCTCTCCATTAACACATTGCAAGATGCGCCCCACTTCATCTCCATTCAGAAATTCCACTTCTTTTTGCGGATTCCTACCCACTTCCAATTTTTCCGCCGAAAGCGAGGATATATCTCTTTTAGCCAGATATTTGAGAAAATTTCGCAAGGCTATGATATGGTAATTTTGGGTGGTTTTTTTTAATAAATTACCCTTTTCATCCTCCAAGCGATTCAGATATAATCTATATTTTCTAACCAGATCCAGGGTTATTTGATCCGGCGCGCTTATTTTCGCCCACTGTAAAAATCTTTTCACGTAGTGATGATAGTTTTCAATGGTTTTTTGCGATCTTCCCAATTCAATCTCCAGATGCTCAAGAAATTCAACTGTCAAATTTTCTATTTTTTTCATTTTTTGAACACTAAACATTATCCTTTTTTAAAAAACATTCTTAGTCCGTCGCTTAATGAGCTAATTCTACCTCATTTCTCTTTTTTTAAAAAGCTACCCTTTAATAAATATCATTCTCCTTCAAAACGCCCCTGCCTAAGCGATTATTCTGGCTGTTGATAACTTCTGAAATTTACGTTGACAAACCCTTCCTTCCGCCATATAATTGAATGCAAGAAATAATAATTAGGGTTTTATTAGATGATTCATTGATTGGATCGGTTTTACCGATATTTTATGAATCTACCATTAAAACCAACAGAAAGAATTAAACCTATTAGTAAACAACTTTTGTTTATTGCCAATGTTTTCAAAAAACTCGAAACAAAAAAAATACAGAAAAGCCTTTACCGCAGACAAAAAAACATCACCACCTTTATCAAGCAAAGGCGAACCATTCCGGTTCTTCATATGCTCAGAAACTACTCAGCGCTGGTTGTTGTAATTTCTAGCGCTATCTTAGTAGCCTCTACTAATTTGGCAGCCGAAGGAAAGTCGAGCGGTTTTTTGTTTGGCTATTGGAAAAATGACGAGGTTAACAATTCCCAAAACGCTTTTTTTAGCGGACAGGTTATGCAAAAGAATGACCTAGTTTTAGTTCCCCTCGCAATGGCTAGCACTTCAGTAAATCCAAATCCAAAAGAAGAAGAGAATGAAATATTAAAAGATTCACAAAATCAGGTGCTTTTAGCTGATTCCAGTCCGACATTAAAAGATCCAGAAGAAAACGGGGGGGTTAAAATCCACACAGTTAAAGAAGGTGAAAATCTTGGCGCTATCGCTAAAGCAAACAATATTACCATTAACACCATTTTATGGGCTAATGACATTGAAGATATTGATTCTATTATGCCTGGCGACCAAATCTTTATTCTTCCAGTAGCCGGGTTAACTTATGTTGTGAAAAATGGGGATACTATTGACTCAATCGCTAAAGAATATGAGGCTGATAAAAGTAAAATTATTTCTTTCAATGATTTACCCGCCAATGGGGAGTTAAAGGAAAAACAAGAAATCATTATTCCCGGAGGACAAAAAGAAATTCCCACACAAAATCAAAATACCTCTTCTATTATTGACCGCAGAGAATATGCCACTCCCTCAGGAGGAACACCAACAACTTCAGGTTTAAAGGAACTTAAAGGAAAAGCAGGAGCTGGACACATCTTCCCATATGGCTATTGTACTTGGTATGTAGCCCAAAAACGCTTTATTCCTTGGGGTGGAAATGCTGGAACTTGGCTATATCAAGCTAAAATTATGGGATATAAAACCGGAAAAACCCCACAAAAAGGCTCTATTATGGTTTCCTCAGAATCTTGGTGGGGTCATGTGGCTATTGTTGAAAGTGTTAGTAAAAACACAATTACTGTATCCGAGATGAATTATAAAGGCTGGGGAAAGAAAAGTACCCGAACGATATCTACCGCCAGCAGAGTTATTAAAGGTTATATTTATTAATAAAAAAATAACTTTATTTTCCTTAAAAAATACTCACCCAAATAAGTGGTGAGTATTTTTTATTCACTTATTTGTGGATAACCTGTTTAAAACCGCCATTTTTCTGTTAATATCCCTGTCCATATCTCCCAGCTCTTTCTGTTGATATTTTTACATATTTTTATTTTTCCCACCTTATTTAATTTTATCCACCCTTTTCCCCAGATTTTACACCTTCTTTTTCTTACTTCTTATCCACAAATTATTCTACTGTTTTTTCTTTTATTTATTGTCTTATTTTTATTTATCAACAATTTATCTCTTCTTAATAATATATATTAATAAATTATATATATATACAGTATATAATAACCACTACTCCTTCAAATTGAAAAAAATAAAAAGAGTTTTCAAAAAAAGCATCTTTTTATCTTTTTAGTTATTTTGTTTATTTTTAAAAATCTGATATAATATTTGAGTAGAAAAAGAAACTTTTGTTTTAGGTGAAATATTATTCCACGGACAGTAATAGAGATGAAACAAAAAATAAAAAACAATTTAAATAAAAAAAATATTACCAAAATTTTATTGGTCTTTGTGATATTCTTTTTTGTTTTTAATTTTTCCATAGAAGCAAGTGGAGGTTTCTTAAATCAAGCCAATGCCGCATTTGATTTTTTAAACCCAGTAGATTCAACTTTGGATAGTTTGCAAAATGGATTTATATTGGGAATTAATTATCTTTTGTATGGAGCTTGGCTACTGCTTACTTTTTTTATTTGGATGGCAGGGCTTGTGTTTGATTGGTCTATTAATCCGACTAATATAAGTGGAATAATTCGCAGTGATGGAGTTTATTCCGGTTGGTTGATTGTGCGGGATTTTATGAATCTGAGTTTCATTTTAGTGCTTCTTTTTAGTGCCTTTTCAACAGTTTTTCAAATTGATAAATATCATCTTTTGAAAAAAAATATTTTACTTATGGTGGTCTTGATGGCGCTTTTGGTGAATTTTAGTTTTCCGGTTTCACGTTTTATTATTGATACAACAAATGTAACGATGTATTTTTTTATCGAACAAGCTTTTCCAGGGTATAATTATTCAAGTGATAGTATTTCCGCCGCTTTTCTTGATAATTCAAAGTTAGTTAATTTGGTTATTCCAGAGGGTTCCTCTTCGATTAATTCCGATTCTGATTTGACAGTAAAATTACTTCTTCTTATTGTTTTTTCATTCCTAATGGCGATAACCCTTATTGCTATGGCGGGAATTTTCCTAGTGCGAATAATTGTCCTAGCTTTGATAATTATTTTTTCCCCACTGGGTTTTGTGGGTCCGATTTTTCCCAGTTTTTCAAAAATGGGAGAATGGTGGGATTATTTGTTTAAGTATGCTCTTGTTGGGCCAATTATGATGTTTATGTTTCTTTTATCCTTGCGGCTTATGGATGAACTTGGAAACACAAGGCTTATTGGCGCGGACAGTATAAATACGTTGGCGGCTAATTACAAAATTCCAGCTGAAAATGGCGACTTACTTGCAACAGCTTCTTTCTTTTTTATTCCAATGATAATTCTTTGGTCGGGAATGCTAGTTGCCACAAAAATGAATATTTACGGCGCAGGAAAAATAACATCGGTTGCAAAAGATATAGGAACAAAATTTAGGAAAGCACCAGGAAAAGCGATGGCATTTGGATTGGGCGCGACTGGTATTTCAGGTGGAGCAAGTAAGGCTGTAGATGAGTTTAAGAAAACAGGAAATATTGCAGGAAGACAATTAGGTATTGGAAAATTTAAATATGGTGGATCTGAAGCAAGAGCATTAAGGGAGGAGAAAATGGGAGCAAGGATGTCAAAAGGTAAATGGAGTGCGGGTGATGAAGCTCAAAGAGATTATGAAAGAAAGAAAGTTGCTACTTTACGAAAAGAGTGGAAGGAAGATAAAGTTTCCGATAGTGAAGTTAGGAAAAGTCTTCAAACTGGAAGTAGTATTGAGAAAAAAGCAGCTGCAATGGAATTGGCTGAAAATAAAGGATTTAGGGATTATACTGATGAAAAAGGAAATAAAATTACAGCTCAAATGCAGTTTGATACTGCAACTGTCGCAGTTAAGGGAGATAATGCTCTGAAAGAAATTCTTGATTCGAAGGTTAAGGAAAAGAGAATTGATTTGATTATTAATCAAAAAGCAGGAGAAAATATAAAGAATAAGGGAATTGCTCCATCTAACTTGGTTGCAATTTCTTCGGAAAGAAAAAATGTTGCACAAAAAGAATTTATGAATATAAAAACAGATGATTGGAAGAAGTTGGATTTGGAAAATGTTTTAAGTGATGCTGATATTACAACAGGAGCTATGGCGGCATATCTTGAACATGGGGATGAGGGGCAAGCAAATATACGAAAAGGAATGAGTGGAACGAATTTGAAAGCCGGAAAAAATAATAGAATGTGGTAGGTGTAAGTAAAGAAAAGTATAATAATTTGGAAAAAAAATGGAGGATAAGCTAATAAAAAATAGAAATACTATTCCTCAATTGGTTTCAGTTACTCTGAAAAATGAAGATGAAACTGATGAGCAAATAATTGAGAGGCAAGAAAAATTTTTGAAATTACCAGAGAACGTAAAAGATAAGCTGGCGTCTTATGTAACCGGGGAAAAGATTTTTAAGATTGGACAAGGTTTTGGATTTGATTTGCAAAAAACTGCTTCAATTGCCCGTTTGGTGCGCAGTTATTATTTTGGCGAGGTGAAAAAGGATGAATTTGCAAGCGTTTTAATAAAAGAAACAGGAATAGATGAAGAAAATGCAAAAAAAATAACGCAAGAGGTTTTGCGAACAATTATTAATGATGAAAGTTTAGGAGCAAATAAAAATATCGTGAAAATGAATATTGAAGATGTGATGAAGAAGATTCCGGAAATTGGCGAGCAGGCTCTCTCGGGGATTTCATTGAAAGGAAGAGGGTTTTCTGATGCGATTCGTCCCTCAATAAAAAACTGGATTGATGATTATTATCATGAAATGGGTGCGGGAAAGCACGATTTGATGCAAAGAGGGGATTATTTGTACCACGGAAAAAATGCCAAAAATTTGAGCGCCGAAGAACGCCAAAAAATGATGGCAATTATAAAATCACTGGAAGACGGGGAATTGATGGATATTGATCAGGAAGAAAAAAAAGTGATTTTTCCTGAATACAAAGACAGAAAAATGCCAATAAAAGAAGGTAGTCTGAAAAGCAATTTTCACAAATTCTTTCCGGTTTCAAAGCCAGCAGTTAAAAAAGAAGAGTCTTCCGGCAATGCGGAAAGAATAAAGCCGGTCAAGAAAGTGGAAGAAGAACCGGCGGGGCTGGCCAAATTGAATCGAAAAATTCAAGAAGAAGCCGTTGTTTCCGGGGGATATTCAATAATGGATAAAAAAGAAAAAAATAATCAATTGGGAGTAGAAGCCGAGATGGCTAAAAGAGAAAAAGAGAAACAAGCGGAAAAAATTCTTGAAATTGAAAAACAGAAAAAGGCTGAGCAGCAAGATATTGAAAAAAGGAAAGAGCGAAAGGAGAAGGAGGAGGCGGAAAAAAAATTAGCTGAAGAAATAGAAAGAGGAAAAATAGAAAGAGAGAGAAAAGAGGCGGCCCAAAAAGAGGATGAAAGAAAGCGACAGCAAAAAAAAGAGGACGATGAAGAAGAAAATCCTTATATAATCAAGCCCTTGAGCTTGTTTTCAAATAAGGATAAGAAGCGGGATTTTGAAACCCCGTCAAATGTAATTGATCTGAAAAAGTAGATGTTATTTGGAACACCCCAATTTATTGATGTTGAAGATAAAATTGTTGGCCCTTTTACGGGAAAGGCGCTGCTTTGGATGTTTATTTTGGGAGTTATTTTGCTGATTTTGTGGAATGTTGTGACGCAAGGAGTTTTTTTTGCAATTGCTATTCCGCTTGCATTGTTTTTTTTGGCACTGGCCTTTTATCGGCCATATAATCAATCATTGATAACGTTTATTTTTTCCGCCGGAATGTTTTTTTTCCGCCCGAAAGTGTATGTTTGGAAGAAAGAAGGGCGGAAGGCGCAAAAGAGCGCGCCAAAAGAAGTTTCCAAAAGCGGACCAGCGCCGGAAAAAAAGGAAATAAACCAGGATAGAATAAGGGAATTGGCCAGTATTCTTGATAGAAAATAGTAAAAGATCAAATGAGAGCGATGTTGGTAATATTGGAAAGAAATTAAAAATAGCAAACAAAAAATGGAACTATTGCACGAAAATAAAAAAAGCAGAAGCGAAAACAGTTCGCAAAAATATGTCGATATCGAAGAGATACGAAATGGTGTGGTTGTAATGAAAAATGGGTCATTGCGAATGGTTTTTCTTGTTTCTTCCATAAACTTTGATCTCAAATCGACCGAAGAGCAGGACGCGATTATTAGCCAGTATCAAAATTTTTTAAATTCTTTGGATTTTCCGGTGCAAATCGTTATCAGTTCGAGAAGGTTTAATATAAATCCTTATTTGAAAATTATAGCGGAAAAAGAAAAAGTGCAAAAAAATGAATTGCTTCGAATGCAAATAGCTGAATACGGAAATTTTATCAAAAGACTTACTGATATGACGCAAATTATGTCTAAGTTCTTTTATGTAGTGATTCCTTTTTCTCCAGTAGAAAGCAAGAGCGAAGGATTTTTTGAAAAATTAATTGATATTTTTAACCCAAAACAACAAGTGATGGTAAGAAAGGAGTTTTTTGAGGCCCATGTGAGTCAGTTGTGGCAAAGAGCAAAACAAGTGGAGGCTGCGCTTGGAGGAGCGGGACTGAAGATGACGCCACTGGAAACTGAAGAATTGATAGAGCTGTATTATAACTCATATAATCCAAGTTTGACGGTTAATGCTATAATAAAGAATGTTGAGAAAATAGAATTGGAATAAAAAATATGTTTGGAAGTTTTACAAAAAAGAAAAACAGCGAACCGGATGAAGAATATCTTTATCAGGAGGGATTGGCGACTGTGAAGGATTTGATTGCACCATCAGCGCTTAAGGTTGATTCAAATCATATCGAAATAGGCGGGGTGCATGTGAAAACCTTGTTTGTTTTTGCTTTTCCCAAATTTTTGAGCACGAATTGGTTTTCGCCAATTATCAATGCGGATTTTTCAATGGATACGGCAATTTTCATCCATCCAATGGATACGGCAGATGTTTTGAAAAACCTAAGAAAAAAAGCAACCCAGGTAATGTCTGAAATTTCAATTGAAGCCGGAAAGGGAAAAATCAGAGATCCGATATTGGAATCGGCGCTTAATAATATCGAGGATTTGCGGAATAAACTGCAAGAAGGAACTGAAAAATTTTTCAGGTTCAGTTTATATATGACTGTTTATGGTTCAAGCGTTGAAGAGGTGAATAAAATAGGTGAAAGTATCGAGGCTATCTTAGAGGCGCAGTTGGTGTATATCAAGCCGGCGGTTTTCCGTATGGAGCAGGGCATTTCATCAACAATTCCATTGGCTAATGATGAGCTGGATGTCGCCAACAATTTGAATACATCTCCGCTTTCAACAAGTTTCCCTTTTGTTTCATCTGATCTTACATCAAATAAGGGAATTCTCTATGGAATAAATCGGCATAATAACAGTTTGATACTTTTTGACCGGTTTGAAATGGAAAATGCTAATATGACAGTATTTGCTAAGTCCGGAGCGGGAAAAAGTTATACCATAAAATTGGAAATTTTGCGTTCATTGATGATGGACACAAACGTGATCGTGATTGATCCGGAAAATGAGTATAAACATTTATGCGAAACAGTGGGCGGATCGTTTGTTCCGATATCTCTCAATTCGCAGTCGCATTTGAATCCGTTTGACATACCGAAACTTGGTGAAGATGATGATCCCGAGGAAGCAATGAGAAGTAATGTGGCTAATTTAATGGGACTTATGCATCTTATGATGCGGGATATCACTCCGGAAGAAGATTCAATCCTTGAAAGGGGGATTCGAGAATCCTATGCCATTAGAGATATTTCTCCGCAAAGTGATTTTAATAGTTTGGCGCCTGGAGATTTTCCCGTATTGTCTGATTTGTATGCGGTTTTGCAAAATATGGAGGGTTCCGAATCATTAGCAACAAGAATGGAAAAGTATACGGAAGGTATTTTTGCCGGATTTTTAAATAAGCCGACCAGTGTTAAAATCGACAATCAGTTGGTGGTTTTCAATATTAGAGACCTTGAAGAGGAATTGCGACCAATTGCAATGTATATCGTACTTCATTTTATTTGGAATGAGATGCGAAGCAATCTTAAGAAAAGAATAGTAGTTGTGGATGAAGCCTGGATAATGATGAAAAATGAGGATGCCGCTTCTTTTCTTTTTGGAATTGCCAAGAGATGTCGAAAATATTATACCGGCCTTACAACAATTACACAGGATATTAATGATTTTATTTCTTCCCAATATGGAAAGCCGATAATTACCAACTCATCTATTCAGCTTCTCCTGAAGCAGTCGCCAGCATCTATCGATGCTATCGCGGAAACGTTTTATCTGACTGAACAGGAAAAATTTTTGCTTTTGGAGAGCAATGTGGGAGAAGGGATATTTTTTGCTGGAAATAAGCATGTGGCGATTCGAGTGATTGCATCATATAGCGAAGATCAAATAATAACCTCCGATCCGAGGCAGTTGCTGGAAATTGAAAATGCAAAAAGAGAATTGGCAGGGGAATAGAGCGGTTTAATTTTGAAAAAATGGCAGGCATTAAGACGGGCAAGAAAAAAATATGAGCGGAAATAAGGCGAATCAAAAATCCATGAGTTTTCCGGTTGGTATGCTTGTTTTGGCGATAATATTTGACGGTCTTGGGCTGGTACCTTTTTTAAATATCGTAACCGAAGCTGTGGCCGGGTTCATTTTTGGAATTTGGCAGAGGTCTTATGTGCCAAAAACAAGCCCTCTGATGACTTTCGTCATAGCGAAAGTAATAGATTTTTTTTTCCTGGGAATGGTGCCAAGTAATTGCGCAATAGTGGTATTTGCTCATATGAAAAGAAAAGCGGAATTCAAACTTTCCGGTGAGAAATAATTTTAAGTTAGTATTTAATAAAAAAATGTTAATAAAAAAAGAAATTTGGATAACTTCCGCTGTTGCAATAATTTGTTTGATTTTGGTTGGGATTTTTCCCAGAAATAATGCCTTGCAAGATTTTATTGTCGGATTTTCATTTTTTTTGATTGTTCCGTGGCTATATATTAAAATAGTGTTAGGCGAATCAATGAAAGAATATGGAATCCAATCAGGAAGAATGAATACTGGAATTTATTTGATAGTTATTTTTTTGTTTGTGTTTTCTTTAATTATGTTGGTGGCGTATAAATATTCAAATTTTTCCAATGAGTATCGAATTCCACAATCAGTAAGCAATAATTTTGGATTATTTGTGATTTACGAGGTTTTTCTGGTTGGATTTTTTTTATTTTTGTACGAGTTCTTTTTTCATGGCTGGATTTTGAATTTTTTTGAAAAATATTTTAAAAAAGGTGCAGTTTTTTTGCAATTTGCAATTTTTACAATTTTACTGGCTTTAATAGATAATTTGAATTGGAATTTTTTCCCTTATATGGTGATAAACTTATTGGGCGGATGGATTGCCTATAAAAGCCGTGCAATTTGGTATTCATTTATTTTTGGTTGGATAGCCATTATTTTATTGGATATAATCTTCCTTAAAATAACAAAAATATAGATAAATATTTAAAATAAACTATTTAAAGAAATTTTAAAAATATGAAAAAACATAGAAAAAATAAAATTGTTCTATTATTATGGATATTCGTTGAACTTTTTCTTTTTGGTTCGTACCCTGTTATGGCTCTGCATATTCCATCAGCCAATGAGGTTGCGACTGATTTAGAGCAAAGATATCATATAAACAGTGCTTCCGTTCAAAGTTTAGGAGAAAGCTTGAATGTCGCGGACGGAAAGACAACTCCGCCAGAAGTTATGTTATCATTTTCACCATCCAATCCTAAGCCTGGGGAGAAGATAATTGCCAAAGCATTGCCATCTTATTTTAGTAATCAAAAGGAATCATTATATTTTACTTGGTATATAAAACACGAAGGATGTGAAATTGCTTCACGAGGAAGTTCCGACTATCAATCATCTTGTGATGTTAATGATGACAATAGGGTGAATGAAGAAGATTGGAAAGTTGAGGCAAGTAGGATTATTGCTCAAAATGGATTTGATGATCGAATAAATACGCAAGGATCGTGGGATGATGATGGGTACCGCGCTCGTTTTGGCGGGGATAATAATCTATCCCCGGCATATTGCTATGTGCATAGTTTTTCAAATGGAGATAATTATGAATTAGCAGATAGCGGAGGGAATGATGAAAGTACCAGTTTTCTTACCGGAGCAATAGTGCCAAATACGCTTAGCAGTTGTCCTTCTCAAAATGTGACGTGTGTTAAAGATTATGTTGAAACGTGTTCCAGTGACGGAGAATTTTCGGGAGGCATAATTAGTGGATTATTTACTGAGTATGATACTTGTACTGATTCGGGGTTCGATGTTTATTGCAATCTTTCGCAATGCTATTCTGATCCGAGTAATCCCGGGGAAGATATTTGTACTGCGAGTTGTCCATTGGGAACACAGCCTTATTGCATTTCCGATACATTTTTAGATCCGAGTTGCGCTGATCTTGGGGGCGGATCTTTATCTTGTTCCGCTTCAGGAACGCCGATAACTTATTGTAGGGCGGATCAATTAGCTAGCTCAACAATAGCGAGTGCTTGTGAACATTTATTTCCAAATTCCGATAGTAATATAACGGGCAATAATAGTTTTGGTACAACTGAGGAAGAATTTTGGGGAACAAATCCTAGGGATCCTGATACTGCAGATAGGGGGCAGAACGATGAAGCAACAATTGCTGGACTGGGAGTTGATGGATTTACATGGAACTATATGCCTGGGGATAAGGTGGGTGTTGTAGTAGAAGGAAAATCTATTATTCCAACTAAACATGATAATGCTTCAATGATGATTATGTGGGCGCTTCCAAAAAATAAATGCGACGTACAAAATATAGGAAGTTATCAAAAAATCATCAAGGGGTATCCCGTAACTATTCCTACTGCAACTATGGATATAAATGATTGTCTCGAGGATAATTTAGTCGATCCTGTTGAGGGCGGACAGCCAACTAATTTGGAAGTTTCATTGGAATATGGACCAGACTCTCCTAATAATGACGCCAGTGGGGGGAAAATGGGGGATATGGTTTTCGTTCAAGCTGTTTCTATGAATGGAGATCATGATACTAGTCAAACTTATTATAGATGGGATGTGAAAAGACTTAATACTCCAAGTAAAAGAATGAGTTTGGATTTGGATGATTGGGAAAGTATTTCCGCTTTATCGAGTTTTCGTCAAGAAACGGAAATGAGTTTGCTTGAGGGTAATAATATCTCTGAACTTAAATTTAATTTAAATGTTGCAAATAATAGTAATAATTATGATGCAATATTTAATAATGAAGGTGTTGGGTATCTGAGAATTTATATTGAAGTTGAGGAGGTTTTTGATTCTGGCTTAACTAGGGCAGGACGTTCAGATGTGATCATTCGAATTACTTCAAGTTCTGACCGCATTAGCTTATATAATGTTAATTTAGACCCAAATACACTAGAAATGTCCTTGAATGATGAAATATGTGCGGAAGATAAAACTTGTTATGTGGCTGCCGGTCAAATTATCGGCGCGAGAATTGCGTCGGATGATTTGTCGAATTATTCATGGGAGGTAAATGGATCGGATTTGCAATGCAATCAAGATATGAGCGCAAGTTGTCAAGATACAAGACAAACAAATGTTATATTTTTTCCTGTTGCCGGAGAAGCAGGAAAGACATTTGATCTTAGTTTGACTGCAAATGACATTAATGGAAGTTCGAGAGAGGGTAGTTTGGGAATTAATCTTATGAGAAGATTTGAAATTGTTAATCCATATTTGAAACTTATTCCAGAAGCGGGATCTGAAAGAAAGGTTTTGGGAAGTTATGTCGATATAACGGGCAATACTCCTTCAGACGACCTGGTTAATTATAGCGAAAATTTGTTTGTAAGTACTCCTGGAAGTGGAGTTTCACTTATCGGGGAGTTTCACCCGGAGTTTATTGAGAGTGATTCAACGCTAAAATGGTTTATAGATGGCATTGAGCAAGCAGATGTCTCAACTGAAAGAATATTTTTTACAGTCGATAAACCGATAGGGAGCGTATATAATGTTTCCTTGGAAGCCGAATATGTTCAATCAACGGACGTACGAAGAGCGCTTCAGAAGTTTTGGGGAATTCAACAATCAAATTCAACTGAAATTACAATGAATGAATCGGTGCAAATAGAAATCGAAGCTGGAAATCCACTCGCTAATAAAAGCGGAATTGGAAAAATTTTGGCAACTCTTTCCGCGAATATATCAGGAGAAATATTTTTCTTGCTTAGGATTATTTTGACGATATTTGTTTTGGTTGCAACCGCGAGTTTAATATTTGGTTTTTACCCGAGTGAAGTTGGTGAAAAAAATAGAAATTAAACAAAAAAAATGAAAAAATTATTCATATTTTCCTTAGTAGCGCTTATTTTCGTGTTGATTTTTTTTGTGGCATATAATGTTTCTTTTCGCTCCCAGAAAGCGGAAAATACGATTAACAACGAGAATGAAACATTGGGCGTTTTTAAAAATGAGGAATCTGTAAAAAAAATTATTTCTCTAGGCGATAGCGGTATGCTTTTTCCTAAGGTTGATTCCGAGAATAATAAGATTAATTATTTTTCTCCGTCCGGGGAGCTTTTTTCGGTTTCTTTCACGGGCGAATTGAGAAAAAATTCAAATAGAAGTCCGATTACGGGAATTAAAGATTTTATTTGGTCGCCAAGCAGAGCCAGAGCTATTATTTTGATGGCAGGAGAGAATGGAGAAAAATATTATGCCTGGTATGACGGCAAAACAGGAACAGTCCATAAATACGAAGAGAATATGGATTATGCGGTTTGGTCAGGATCGGATGAGCGTATTTTGTATAAAAAATTCAATCCTTCTGATGGATCGCGCATTTTGATGATTGCTGATTTTGATGGAAAAAATGCAAGAAAAATTGCCAATATTCCCTGGAAGATGGTGTCAATTTACGCAACCGTTGGTAAGAATAATATTTTCTTTTGGAGTTTTCCATTTGCAAATGAAAAAACTCAATTGAAAAAAGCTTCAACAGTGAGTTTTATCGATGGTGTGGTAAGTGAGGCGGAGAATATTGGAAAAGAAACTGAGCGCTACGGGGCGGATTATTTGTGGTCTAATAGGGGGGATAAGGTTTTAATCAGTTCATTTGCAGGAAAGATGGAATTGGGATTTTCAAATGGAAATGGGGAGAATTATGAAGATTTGAAAATGCCCACACTTGTTTCAAAATGTGTCTGGTCAAAGGATGATGTTTTTATTTATTGTGCAGTCCCATCATCCATTGACTCGGATATGATGATGCCGGATGATTATCAGAATGAAAAATTTTTTACCAAAGATATCTTCTGGAAAATAAATATTCAAACCGGAGAAAGGAATCGGTTAGTTGAATTGAACGAAATTACAAGTGATTATGATGCTAAGGGATTATTTTTATCCCCTTCTGAGGATGCTTTATTTTTTACAAATAGACTGGATGAAAAACTATATAGAATTAATTTGTAATGTTTTCTTTTAAAATCAGACCGAGAATAAAAAATATCCAGAAGTAAAGAGAAAGGTCATTTTTCCAATAAGGTGTGTCGAGTAATCCGTGAAGCAGTATATAAAGCATAATAACTAAAAGAAGGGCGCTCATTTTTTTAAATTGAGTGCTGTCGTTTTTTATTGTAAAGAAAAAAAGATCTTTCATCCAAAGAAAAATAAGCAACAAGAAAGATAATAATCCAATAATTCCAGTTTGAAGCCAAAAAGCAAGAAAGATATTATGTGGTTGCGGGACTGCCCATTCCGGATAAGGCGGAAAATATTTTTGGCAAGACAAGTATGTTTCTTGGAAATTTCCCGGTCCAATTCCCCAAATGAAATTCTCGGAGATTATCTTTTTGGATACTTTCCAGATGATCAGGCGTGACTCGAGGGAAGAATGATTTTTTGAATTGAAAATGTTTTGAATTTTTGGATTTTGAAACTGGGAAATCAATAAAACAGAGGAAACAATAAAGATGCCGAGAATGTGAATTGGTTTTGAAAAAAAAGCCCTTTTAGTTAAAAGTAGAAACAGAAATAAGCTGAAAATAACCGCTATCCAGGCGGAATATGAATAGGTGAAATAAAAATTTAAAAGAATGATAAATTGAAAAAATTGAAAAAGGGCGGTTTTTTGAGTAGAAAATATGAAATAAAAGCCGATTAGAGCCGCCGGGGCTAGCAGCATTGAAAAATGATTGGGCGATAAATAAAAAAGGCTCAGTCGCCCGTCATAGGTTAGTTTTCCGCTTGCAATGTATATAATTCCAAGCAGGGACAATGTCAAAGAGGAGAAATAATAGTATTTTAAGATAGCTTCAATTTTTTTAAAAGTGTCTATTTTTACAAAAATAAGCAATGAAAAAAGCAAGGGGAAAAGGAACCAGCTTTTTATTATTCCCAACTCAGTCAGCGGATTTTTTCCAAAAATAGAGGAGGTGATTAAGCCAAGCAAAAGAAATAAAATGATAATAAGAAATTTTTTAATTGCATATAATTTTTTAATTTGAATTTTTTTACAAGAGAAAATGCATAAAAAAAAGGAAATAAGAATAAAAATCTCCAGCAAATTAGTCGGAATGTTTGCGATTGATAGGCGGATTAAGTATACGGGAGCAAAAAAAACAACCAAATAAAGAGAATGAAGACAAAGGATTGAAACTAGGTTTTCTTTTTGTTGCCAATTAAACCAATTCATATGATTTTTCTTTTATGGCGGAAAAAGCGATAAAAATGATCAGAAGAGGAAGTACGTGGACGGAAAAAATAGCGGTGTCAAAAAAAGAGTGAGCGGAAAAAGAGACAATTCCACTGGAAAAACCCAGAAAAATGAGAGATGTTTTGTTTTGTGTTAAATTGAAAATAGATAAAAAGAGAATGGCAATCCAAATTAAGGAAGTTATGATTCCAGTTTCAACTGCCAAATCAAGATAGGTATTGTGGGCATAGATGGGATCTCGATAGGTGGAAGCAGGCTCAATTGAAAGAGGATAATTTCCAATGCCAACCCCAAGGAGGGGATTTTCTTGAATAATTTCAATCGTTTTGTTCCAAATTTTGATTCTTTCTGAATTCGAACCTTCCTGCGAATTAAAGCTGGAAAAAAAACGCTGACCTATGGGCGTTGTAAAAAAAACGAAAAAAATAACTAGGATGCTCGCGAAGAAAATCGCAACAGTTGAAGCGGTTTTGAGTTGATATTTTTTGCGTGCCAGGAAAAACGAAAAAAAGAAAATTGTCCCAGCTAATAATCCAAAATATCCTCCGCGGGAAAAAGTCAGCAGGCTTGCCAAAAGGATAACTGCTGAAATAAAGGCATATTTTTTTTCAAAAGAAGAGAAGTAAATCGCTAAGGATAAAGGGAAAAGCATATTTAAATAAAAAGAAAGCATATGTGGATCGGGAAAAAGAGATGTGGCTCGAAAAAATGTGCGATTGTTGATATTAACAAGCCAACTGCTATGCTGGAAAACTGATTGAGAAAAAGAGTTTCCCAGCAATGGTGTGGTTATTTTTTCCCACAGAGATAGGGATGTATCTATTCCTAAGATAAATTGAAGAGAAAATTGAAATAGTCCAATGATTGCAGTTAAAAATGCTCCTAGGACAAGGAGATTTGACAATAATTTTATTTTTTCTTTGTTCCATAAAGAGGCGGAAATGACAAAAAATAGAGGGAAAAAAGAAAGAAGAAATAATAATTTTCTGACGGACCATTGGATATTCTGGGAGGCAAAAGTTGAAAATAAGCAAAAAAAGAGAAAAGAAATGATCAATGGGGAAACAGAGGAAGATGTTAATACGAGTTTTTTTTCTTTTAATCCCCGAAGAAGCCAGAGAAAGAAAATAAGCAACGCAAGGATTCTTACAGAAGCAAGATCAATTCCTTGTGTTGGATTGAGGGCAATTTGAAATGGCAGATAAAGTGCCAAAAAAAGAAGTAGATAATAATACATAAAAATAAGAAATTGCCGATTAGTGGTATTTTTTTGCGTCAAGAAACGCCCGGGCTATTTTTTGAGCGCTTTGATTGTTTTTATTCTCGTGCAAATCCAGTATATTTTTCATTTTCCTTATCCAGAGATAAAAATAAAACCAGGGACGCAGACAAGCGGGCATATTTTTTTTAAAAAATAAGATTCCAGATAAAACTAGCCAGTATAATTTTTGCGGGCTATTTGTACTTTGCTCATCGTGCCAAACTGTGGATCGTGGAACCACTAATATAGTAAACCCTTTTCTTTTGGCGCGGACGGAAAAATCAGCATCTTCATAATATAAAAAGAAATTTTCATCGAAAAGTCCTATTTTCTTGTACACGTCTTTTTTTACCAACATGGCACATCCGGTGGCATATGCGGTTTTGAACGTGTCGAGCGCTTTCTGTGGTGCGTGAAGATGGTATGCGCGCATCCTAAGCCAGTCAATGTTTCCTCCGGAAAACCAAATGCTATCGTCGCTTTTATTTAAGATGAGTGGATTCAAAATGCCTGAAGAGGGATTTTTCTGTGCTTCTTCTGTTAATATGGATAGGGTTGATTTTTCCAAGTAAGCGTCATTGTTAAGTAAGAACACGAAATCTGCCATTTTTTCTAAGGAAAAACGGATTCCAATATTATTTCCCGCTCCAAAGCCGATGTTTTTACTGTTTTTAATGAAGTGAATTTTTGGATATTTCGTTTTGGCGGTTTCAAAAGATCCGTCAGTTGAATTATTATCCACCAAAACAACTTCAAAATTGGAATAATCGCAGTCAAAAACCGACCGCAAGCATTCCATTAGCGTTCGTTTTCCATTGTAATTGAGCACAACAACAAATATCTTGGGATATTTTTCCATATTCCAATTCTAGCAAAAAGTGAGTAAAAAGCCAGCTATTTTGAAAATCATTGAATTGTAACTGAAATCGCCAATGCTCAAAAAGCCATTTTTGAATTGGCTTGGAAAGGGGCAGGGAAAGTATAAAAATTTTTACGAATAATAAGAAAATCGAGCTTAGGTATAATTTAGGCTAATTAGACTTCTTGATAACGATATACGATACTATCGTATAGATATTTGACAAATTATACGATAGTATCGTATAATGTATTTGTAAATAGTAAAAATAGTTTTATGGAACAAATATTATATCGCTATAATCCTTGGTGGGAAACTGAATTTAAGGCGGAAAACATCATTGAAAGACCGCGCATTTTGGAAGTTTTGAAGGATAATCTGGCAAGTAGGCAGGTGACTATTTTGACTGGTTTGCGGCGCGTGGGCAAGACTACTTTAATGAAGCAGATTATCCGACATCTTATAGATCAAAGGAAAGTTGATCCAAAATTGATTTTCTATGTCAGCCTGGATGATTATCTTTTGACAGGCAAGAGTATTTTGGAGATTATCGAGGAGTATAGAAAAATCCATAGATTGAATTTTTCTGAAAAAATATTTTTGTTTTTGGATGAGGTGACGTATCAAAAAGATTTTGAGTTGCAACTTAAAAACATCTATGACCAGCAAAATGCCAAAGTTTATGCTTCATCATCCAGTGCTTCACTCCTGAAAAGCAGGAAAGCATTTTTGACAGGGCGCAATATGATAGTTGAAGTTTTGCCGTTGGATTTTGAAGAATATTTGCAATTTAAAAAAGTTGTGATTAAAAAAACTGATAAACATTTGCTGAAAAGTTATTTCGAAGATTTTATGCAGGTCGGTGGAATGCCGGAATATGTTTTGACCGGCAACATCGAGTATTTGAAAGAATTGGTGGATGACATAATCCAAAAAGACATCGCCGCTTTTTATGGCGTAAAAGATGTGCAAATTCTCAAGGATTTTTTTCTGTTGCTAATGGAAAGGGCGGGCAAGGTTTGCAGTATCAATAAGATTGCTAAAATTTTGGATATTTCACCGGATTCAGCCAAGCGATATCTGCAGATGTTTGCTGATTCTTATTTGATTTTTTTGGTGCCGCGTTTCGGCAAAACCAATGAGCGCTTGTTGTCGGCCAAAAAGATTTATGCTGCCGACTTAGGCATGCGCGTATATTTTACGGGCTTTCGCGATAAAGGCAGTTTGCTTGAAAATTATGTTTATCTGAAAATAAAGAAGCTTAATCCGCGATATGTATACCAAGATGGCAATGAAATTGATTTTTTAACGGAAAATAAAACCTTGATTGAAGTGAAATATAATTCAGAAATGCCCCGGAAACAGGAGGATTTATTCAATAATATTAAGGCAAAAAATAAAATATTAATCAGGGATATTTTTGATTTGGATAAAATCAATGAATTGGAAAAGGTGAAATAAAAAAATAGGTACAAAATGGGTATAATTTAGGTATAATTAGGCCTATGTTATTGACATAAGAGACATTTTTTGTTAAAATGACGATACATCCCGTCATTTTTTATTTTGCATTATTTTGCCTTAAATAAGGGTTATATATTCATTAGATAATTTAAAATGACGGATAGTATTGATAATAATAAAAATTAAGTATATATTATTATGTTAAGCAAAATTCAAAAAAAGGAGGTTCTGAGCGGTCTTTTACAATTAGGATTAACTGATAAGGAATCTTTGATATATCTGTCAGTTATGGAAAATAGCGAAGCTTCTATTCCTTCAATTTCTGAAGGCACTGAATTAAGCCGCGGGACGGTTTATGATATTGTTGAAAAGTTGAAAATTAAAGGATTTGTCACGGAAATAAAGAAAGGTAAGAAAAGGAGGTTGATTTCTGAAAATCCGACTGGCAAGCTGTATGCGCTTCTAGATGAAAAACATCATGAATTGCAAAAATCCAAAAAAATCGTGGAGGACATCCTACCGACGATCAATGCCATCTATCTAGGCGATTCCTTTAAACCCCAGATTAGGGTTTATGAGGGAGAAAAAGGGTTCAAAAAAGTTTGGAATGATATTTTTTCTTCCAAGGACAAAAACTTTTTGAGTTTGGCTCGTATTGAAACATTCATTGAATTTGCGGGTGAAAGTTTTTTGGAAGAGATCCAAAAAAAGAAAGTTCGTCTGGGTTTTTCCAGCCGAGCTATCAATGAAGATTCGCAGTCGGCGCAAAAGCTTCAAAAAATAGATTTGAAGCACAACCGAGAAACGCGCCTTGCTCCGAAAGAGTTCCAATTTCCTTCGACGGAAATAATTTTCGGAAACAAGATTGCAATGTTCTCAACCAAGGAGGAAAACATTATCGTCGTAATAGAAAGTAGGGACTTCGCCGAAACCCACCGGCAATATTTTGAGATGATGTGGAAGATGTTGGAAAAGTAGGGAAGTCAGAAATCTATTTAAGAGGTGTGTGAGGGTGGTAATAGATTTTAATTTAACAAGGGAGGTAGAAAGATGAAATGTTGTAAAATTTGTGGTAGACAAATGTGTGATCATTCATCAATTGAACGTGGAGAAGAACTTGAGGAAATGAAAGGTTTTACAGGAGAAGAAAAAGGAGCAATCGATAGAATTATCAAAGAGCTTTCCCGAGATAATGATAGGGATTATCGTGATAAGGGGTTCTATAGCGGCCCCTTATAAAAGGAGATAATTCCTTGATTTCGTGAAGACAAGTTGCATAGGAGGCTTTGCGCATAGCGCTGGCCTCCTGTTTTTTTATTACTTGATAAATATAAAAAGCGGTGCCATTTGGTGCCGCTTTCGTTAGATCTGGATATAAAATCTCCTAAATTAGAAGTTAAAAAACAAACTGAAGTGTGCGATATTTGGTTCGGGGTGCCAGGTTGCCCGAATTTTGAATCGGGATGATGGGATTGGAATTTCGATTATCGGTCCCCAATCATATCCCTTCTCGTAAACAACGCCAATTTTGGCAAATTCTCCGAGATTGGCAAATATCCGCAACTTTTCCCACCAGTCATCACTGTCGGCGCCCATTTCCCGGATGTAGTAGAGGGATCCGATCGAATTTCCGATCCAGCCTGCCAAGGCATATCTCAATGGTGATCCATTTTCAATCTGTTGAAGTCCGACGCCGGCTTCGAGGGAAATCCATGGTGCGGGCATCCAAATCGGTCCGATGTATGCTTCGGAATAATCCTTGCTGACGCTGGCAACTCCGGAGATGCCAAGGATGTTCCCATCAACCAAGCTAGATCCATAGAAATTCAATTGCTGGGAAGATTTATTGCTAGTGACGATTTCGCGCACTTCTACATCTCCTGAAATCGGAGTAGTTGCCATGACAATATTTGTCGTAAGACTAATGTACAAGATTGCCAATAAAATAATTTTTTTCATAACTTTCCCCCCTATTTTATTGTTAAAAGATAAACCGACACTATGCCCATAATCATTCCTACAACCCATTGCAGTGTAAGTGATTCACCTAAAACAATCCCAGTAATGGCGCTCAGAAGTATAACTCCGACGCTGTATCCTGGCGTAGCCACAGAAACTGGGATTCCCAAACTAAAGGCGCGAGTAAAAGCTATTCCACCTAAAGTCATAAAAACTCCCATGAGAATGGCTATACTAATGCCGCTATCGGAATGAAGTATGAATCCTTTTTTCATGTAACCAGACACTGCCCAAGGGATAGCTGTTAATGCATGTACTATTCCAACTATGAATAATAAAAGCGCAAAATCTATTTTATTTGTTGTGAACCTATAGGAAATATTGTATCCGCCCCAGAACAAAATTGTTAGAAATAGGTAAATTTGCCAAGTCATAATTTCCTCCTGATTTAATGATTGTTTCGAATTATTTGATTTTTAAAGAATAGGTATTATGGTGGACAATTCCATCACAATAGGGCAATATAGTCCAAAATAAAAATATTGTCAATATTTGTCGAACAATTGTTGACAATATTTCAACAACAGAGTATAATGGACATATGAGTATCCATCAAATTTTGAAAAATCTAGGCTTGAATGACAAAGAAATCAAAGTTTACCTAGCCTTATTGAAAAGCGGCAAGGTAAAGCCTGCTGTTTTGGCGAAAATTACGAAATTAAACAGGGCGACTTTGTATAGCGTTGCGGGAAATTTGTTGTCAAAGGGCATCATAGCTGAAGATATAAGTTCCAAATCGTTGTATTATGTCCCTTTGCCGCCTAAAAATTTAGAAAAAATCTTGGATCAGATGCGTCGGGAAATCAAAGACAAAGAGGTTTTGATAAAAAAGGCTGTCGGGGAGCTGAATCTGATTACCGCGGAAAAACTATATCCTGTTCCTAAAATTGTTTTTATTGAAGAGGATGGATTGGAAAAATTTCTTTTTGATAATTTGATCAAGTGGTCAAAGGCAGTTGTCGGGTCTGATGGAGTTTGGTGGGGATTTCAGGATCATAGCTTCGTGGAAAATTACGAAAAATGGATAAATGCTTCATGGGAGACGCCGTATGCTAAGAATCTTCGCGGGCAAATTTTTACCAATGTGTCAGAAATAGAGAAAAAGCAAGCTAAAAAAAATTTCAAGCATAAAAGGGATGTGCGTTTTGCGGATGATCTCAATTTCACTTCAAGCGTATGGGTAGCTGGGGATTATTTAATAATGATAAACACGCGGCAGCACCCATTTTATCTAGTAGAACTGCATGATCATGCGCTAGCTTTCAATATGCGTGAAATGTTCAAAAAACTTTGGACACTGTCGCAAAAGTAATTTTGGAAGAATTGGAAAATATTAAATCAATATTGTTTACTTTCCGGAAGCGAATCCCAAATTAAATCAAACATTGCGGTTTGAATGCCGAATATTCCGGGTTCATCGATAACCATCGCAAATTGTTTTCCTCGCGTGGCAATTATGCCGATTTTACCAGACCACATCCAAATCATTGAGGAAAATTCTTTATTTTGGATTATTTTGGTTGTGCGCAATTTTCTTTTATCTAGAAGAATATTTTCTTGTGCTGTCTCTGAGTCGTTTGTGAGTATACGAAGAGGTATTTTGCGTTTAACGCGTTGTATTGAGAATCGGGGAAAGTATTTAGGGTAGAATTCAACTGTATCAGAAATAGATCCTATTAATTTTAATTCTTTTGCTTCCATCAATGTTTCGTTTATAATTATTTCAATAGCTTTTGGTCCTTCAAAAAAACGTACTTGCGCATTTTTGTTAAAAGCTTTGTATAGTCCGCGAAGTTCCGGAAGGATGTCTTCAGCTGTTCGTGCTTGTTCTTTTATGTTATCCAAGATAATGCGTGGATCTGAAACAAAGAAAATATTTTTGTTCCCTTGTGACCTCTTAGAAATTAGATTTAATCCGTTAAGGGATTTAAGCGTTTCAAAAACCGTTGATTTTGGGAGGTTTGCATTGCGGGAAACTTGCAAAGCGCTGCCCTCGCCAATCTGTAAAAGGGCAATATACGCTTTGGACTGGATTTCGCTTAGGCTGAGTTTTTGAAGTTTATTAAGGATACTCATAAGATATTTTTATTAATGACGGCAAAACCGCCGTTTTTTTATAGCTTAATTATACTTTATATTAAGCAAAAAGTCAACAAAATAATAAAAACGGGCAATTTTATTGTTTATTCTATTGGAAATGATATGCTTGCTTGTTGATCTTTGAAAACATAATAGTTAAACTTGAAACCCATAAATTAACAGGAGAATCTCAATGGAGAAAACCGCTAAAATAGTAATGGAGAAAATCAAGATTATTCATAAGAATAGTGGTATTTCAATTTTGAAAAACACACCTATTTCATCGCCATTATATCCAGGGCAGTTCTGTTATTGCTTAGATGAAATGCAATGGTTTGAAAAATACGGAAATTTTGTCGATATTGCAATTGGCGATAATTTCCAAAAAATTCAGCCGGCGATTAGGATGCGAGATTTTGAGAATTTTTATTGCCGTGATGTTAATGGCAACGGACAGCACTTGGGACTTTTTACTCTTGCGACAATTGCGGGCGGAAAGGTCATTGGTGTTGATAGCGCAAGGACTTGTTATGAAGGGATTGTAAGGACTATGCTGGATTTTTTTATCGCAATCGGCTTAGATCAATCAAGAATCAAGGTCACTTATTTTTCCGGAAATACGGCTAGCAACATCGAAATGAGTCGAAAAAAAGAAAAACAGGAGAGGAAAGTTCTCGTCGATGCCTATATAGACGAAGATTGTTTGCGCGATACCTTTTCGAAATGTGGACTTATGGAAAATCAGCTCGAAGGGGTTGATACGAGGGATAATTATCTCACATCTAACTGGTACAATATTGTTGTTCCTTGGGGATATCGTAATGAATTTTTGTATTTATTGCCAAATGGTCAGTGGCTGGATATTGGAACAATCGAAAGATTGAATATGATACCAATAATCACAATTCAAAACAAAGAAAGTTACGTAGTTAATCTCAGGGAATGGGATCGCTCTTTGTTTATTAGTGTCGTTGGATTAGAACGATTAATAGCGGCTATAGAAGAAGCGGATGATATTTTGTATATTTCTCTTTTAAAACTGCTAAAAAGAGTTGGCACAATGAGCAATAGAAAGAGCGAGGCTTTGCGAATATTGCACAGGGTTTTTACTGATGTGGAATGGAAAGATCTTTCGAAAAGTAAAAGGGGATTGGCAAATTTTTTATTTCGTTCTTTGGAGAATTTGCCGCTCCCAGTTATTTCTGATTTTCTCCAGCTTCATGCCGGGCAGTATGAATTTCTTTTTCCTGAACTCTTTGGCGGCATTGAAAGAACTCTTGCGGAGATTGAGGCCTATCGGAAGCGAGCTGGGTTGTGGTAATTGAAAAATAAAAGTCCGAGAGAAAACTCTCTCGGACTTTTTTTAATTGTAAAATTTTCACGCAACGTCTTTTTGCATAATGCTTTTGATTTCGGTGGCGGTGATGGCTCGGGTTAGCCAGAGGAAGAGAAAATAGATGGCGCTGGAGCCGAGGGCGAGGAGGAAGAAATTTTGACCGCGGAATAAAAACAAAAATATTGCCATCATCAAGCCGGAAAAAACAAAGCGTAGCCAGTTTTCAATTTTAGGAACGTAATCTAAGTATTTAAAGACTAAAAAGGAGGTTATGGCAATGACCAGCATTTCAGTCAGCGCCGAAGTGATGGCGGCTCCAGTATAGGAATAAAGCGGAATCATCACAAAGTTGGCGCCGATATTGAAAGCGGCGCAAAATCCCAAGGCAACCATCATTTTCTTTTGTAAGTTGCCCGCCAAAAGAATATTGTTGAAGAAGTTTCCAAAGAAAATAAACACAAGAGCGATTATCAAAATACGCAAAGTATTGGCGGAAACGGCAAATTCAGCGCCACCGATAAGGAGCATAATATCTTCGGCCAAAAACATAACCGCGACAAACAAAGGAATGATCAGTAGAAAAAATACTTTGGCGGTTTTGTTGGAAATTTCTGCGAATTTCTTTTTGTCTGTGAAAATAAATTTTGAAGTGAGCGGAAGAGTGAGACCGACAATCATTGCAGGAAAAAAAGTGATGTTTTCAAGGATTTTGTAAGCGGCGTTGTATATTCCCACTTCTGCACTGCCTTTTAACACTGAAAGTAAAATTGTGTCCATTTTGAAATAAAGAAAGGTGATGATGACGGAAATTCCCATTGGGGCGGACATTTTAAGGAATTTTTTCCAATAAGGAAAATTAAAATGCAAATGAAATTTGACATATTTCCGGCTAAGCAATAATACAAAAAAGAAATTAAACGCCATATATGCCAAAAGAGAAGACATTATAGCTAAAAATCCCCAATCTCTTACAACTGCTATGATTATTATTCCTGTTTGCAAGACTTTTCCAACCAGTTCGACAATTGCGACCCGGTACATTGTCAGATTTTTCTGGAAAATTCCATTAAGAACCATGTATCCGGAAGAAAAAACAAAAGCGGCGGCGGTCAGCAGAATCGCTTTCTTTACTTCCGGCGAATATGGGAAGAAGTATATTATCAAGGGGGAAATAATAAAAACCAACATCGCGGTAAAAATGCGCAAAGAAAAAACATTTCCGATAATTTCATCTTCGTTAGCGCCTTCGCGTGAAATTTCGCGGGTAGCGACGGAGTAAAGTCCCAAATCCGCCAATGCTCCAAAAAAGGAAAAAAACGCCAAAGCGGTGGCGTATTCCCCGAATCCTTCTTGCCCCAGATAGCGAGTGATGAAACCGATTCCAACAAGTGCCAAGATCGTGGAAAGTACTTTCGTAGTCGCATTGAAAGCGACATTATAAGCTATTTTTCTGGCGAGCATAGTATAAAAAAATTCAAAATGTAAAAACAAGTTTTGTGGTTAGATTGAGGAAGGTCTGATAATGATTTTTTTTTCTTCCCCTTCGCCAATACTTTCAGTAGAGATGTCTTCACTTCCACTGAATTCCATATGAACCAGTCTTCTCTCATAAGCAGACATTGGGCGCATGGCAACGGATTTCTTCTCTCTCAACGCTTGTTTTGCCAACTCCCGGGCTTGTTCGATAATGTCCTGGTTTTTTTGTTGGCGATAAGAATTAACATCCAGGATGAATTTCACAGGATCGTCTGTTTTTTTTCTAGTAATCAATCGGGCGATATGCTGGAGCGATTGGAGGTTTGTTCCATGCTGACCGATAATGAAATTTGAATCCTCCTCAATTAAAACATTGCAAACCATGCTTTCTTGGTCATCTATGGTTTCAGTCTTTATTTCCACTTGGCAGTCAAACCCCATTAAAGAAAGAATTTCCTTAACTGATTTCTGGATGATTTCGCTGTTATTTTCATTCATAGATATTTGTAAATTCATTATTTATCTTTTTATAATGATAGCAGAAAGCCAGAAAAAAGGAATAGTTGAAGCATTGTTTTGAATTATTTTTTTTTGAAAATATAAAGCTGCTGGAATACGGCGAAAAGAGTGGAAACCAACCAATAAAGAGCCAGGCCGGCGGCGAATTTTATTCCAATAAAGAGTGTCATAATCGGTCCGAGAAATAGCATCTGCTTGCTCATCATTTGAGCAAAATCAGGCGCACCGTCTTTGGCAGGAGATATGGGCTGTTTTTGCATAAGCATTTTTGTTTGCCAAAATTGGGCAGCTGCAGCTAAAACAGCTAAAATGATATTAGGTTTCGTAAGGTCTACCAATCCAATGAAAAGATGGTTTATATTGCCGGGATTAGCAACAAAAGAGTATAAATTTTGTCCATTAATAATGAAACCGGAAGCGGAAATTTGGATAATAATGCGATAAATGGCAATTAAAAAAATCAATTGAACAATTAATGGCAGGCATCCACCAAACGGATTAACTTTATTATCTTTGTAAAACTGCATTAGCTCCTTTGTTTGCTTTTCTTTGTCATTTTTATTTTTTTCTTGCAATTCTTTTATTTGAGGCTGGAGATCTTGGAGTTTTTTCTGGGATTCTATTTGTTTTTTTGAAAGAGGCAGCAGGACTGATTTTAATATGATTGTGGTAAGTATGATGGCTATTCCAAAATCGTGTCCTGGGATTATATTGTATAGGAAAACCAGGGTGTTCAAGATTGGCTGAGAAACGAAGATGGAGAAAAGTGCAGACATTTTATTTTTGCGCGCTTAAGATTTTTTCAATGCAATTTAATAAATTACAAAAGATTAATCCAGAGCTATCGAGTATTATTTTTTAGAAAAATTAACTTTTTACTTGAGCAAACCTGTTTTTTTTAGTAAAAAATGTATCCTCTCGGAAGTTTTTTTACCATCAATTAGTATGGACGATTCATTATCTCTCTTAAAATATACCACAATATCGAATCCGGGGGTAATTTCTAGTAAAAATTGATGAAAAGATTCTCTGAGAAGTCGCTTGACGCGATTGCGTTCGACTGCCTTTGAAGAAATGGTTTTTCCTATCGAAAAACCTATGCGAGAGTAGGGCAGGTTGTTTTTTTTGAATTTCAAGGAGAGATTTTGAAAAGAAAAATAGCTTCCGCGTGAGGAAGTATTTTTGAAGTCTTCTGATTTTAGCAGGCGATTCTTTTTTGGTAACATTGAGCTGACTAAGATTAAGCCGAAAGAACTTTTCTCCCTTTCTGGCGTCTTCTTTTTATCACTTCCTGTCCGTTTTTAGTAGACATTCTCTTTGTGAATCCATGCCTTCTTTTTCTTCGAAGTTTTTTCGGTTGGTATGTTCTTTTTGTAGACATCGAATTGTTCAGCTAAACAGCCCTGACTGTTAGAATTAAGACTGTTGTAGATTGAGCTTTATGATTATGACTGATGTGTAGTATATCAGCATAAAAGAAAAAGGTCAATAATGCTCACAGTTTTTTAGAAAAAATGTTAATAAAAAATAATTGGTATATTTTATTGATAACAAAAGGATATTTGAGGTATAATAAAAAATATAAAGAGGGTGGATAATTTTTTTACACAGGTTATCAACAGATTTATACACAAGAAATATAGTGTGAATAACTTCATTATGCTATAATCCATTTTACTTACCTCACTTGCATAGATTTGCAGATGTCTTAACTAATCCGCATTATTTACCAAAAAAATGGCAATGAGCAACGAAGAACTTTGGCAGGCTGTATTGGGAGAAATAGAGCTTTCTATTTCAAGAGCGCAATTTATTACTTGGTTTAAGGATACCGTCATTCTTTCTAATGAAAGCGGTAAGGTTGTTGTTGGCGTGCCGAATGGATTTGCCAAGGAATGGTTGGAAAACAAATTTAATGCCAATATAGTTAAGGCTATTCGTAATTTTCAGGAGGATGTCAGGGAGCTCAGCTGTATGATTTATAATCCGCAAGAAAAAAATATGTCCGGAAAGAGTATTGATATGATAAAAAAATCTTCCGGCATTCGAACGAATAATACAGTAGATTTGAATAACGCAGAAAATACATATAGAGTAGCCCAGCAAAAGCAAGCTTTTTATCAAATAAATCCCAGATATACCTTTGAAAATTTCATTGTCGGAGAAAATAATGAATTAGCCAGGGCGGCATGTTATGCTGTTTCTCAAGAACTGGGAAATACGTATAATCCATTATTTATTTATGGAGGTGTCGGACTAGGGAAAACCCATCTTTTGCAAGCAATCGGCAATGAGGTTATTCAAAAAAATCCAGAAAAAAATATTATTTATATTTCTTCGGAAAGATTTACTACGGAATTGGTAGATTCGATTAAAAATCAAAAAATTGACCAATTTAAGGAGAAATATCAAAAAATAAGCTTGTTGATAATCGATGATATTCAATTTATTTCTGGAAAAGAAAAAACGCAGGATATTTTTTTCCATATTTTCAATTTTTTATATCAACTTAATAAGCAAATTGTAATTAGTAGCGACAGACCTCCCCGGGAAATTCAAGTTCTCGAGGATCGCTTGCGAAGCCGGTTTGAGGGAGGGATGATTGTGGATGTTTGCAGTCCGGATTTGGAAACAAGAATGGCGATTTTACGGGCAAAATCAGCTGAAAAAAATTTCTTCCTTGAGGAGGATGTAGTAAGGTTTATTGCAGAAAATATAAAAAACAATATTCGAGAATTGGAGGGAGCATTAAATAGAGTAATAGCCAGTTGCGATTTGAATAAAAAAACTCCTTCGATGGTTTACGTTAAGGAAGTTTTGTCTGATATTATCGCCAGCAGAAAAAAGAAAGGAATTAATCATGCTGATATTATTAAAGTAATTGCAGAATTTTATGGAGTCGAAGAAAAAGAACTTGCAAATAAGGGAAGAAAAAAAAGGGTAGCTGTTCCCAGGCAAATAGCTATGTATTTGATTCGAACTGAATTAAATGCGTCGTATCCTGGCATCGGAGAGATTTTTGGAGGAAGGGACCACACAACGGCACTGCATGCATTTAAGAAAATAAGCAGGCAAATAAAAGAAGATGAAAAATTAGAAGAGGATATAAAAATCTTAAAGAATAAAATTTTCAGTTTTAACTAATTACACATATCTTGACACGCATAATATCCCGTTGTGTTTGCCGGAAAAAAATGCGTTTCATGATTTACGAACAGAATGAAAGTTACTTGTACGCAGGAAAATTTTAAAAAAGCTGTTTTTAATACGGAAAAGGTTACCGGAAAACAAGCTACTTTGCCGATCTTGAATAATATTTTAATTGAAACTAGCAAAGGGCGGTTGCGTTTTTTGGCTACTAATCTTGAAATTGGTGTATTTTCAAGCATTGGAGCTAAGATTGAGCGAGAGGGAAAAATTACTGTTCCTGCCAAGATATTAAGCAATTTTGCTTCCAATCTTTCTGCTCAAGAAAGTATTAATCTTGAGGTTTCCGGGCAAATTTTAATTGTATCTTGCGGTCAATACCAGGTAAAAATAAATGGATTTGACTCAAATGAATTTCCAATCATTCCTGAGCCGAAAAGTGATTGTTTGTTAATTTTGAATTCAATAGAAATAAAGGAGGCGGTTTCCCAGGTTTCATCTTGCATCGCTTTTGGCGAGACCAGGCTTGAGTTTACGGGAATTAATATGTTTTTGGAAAAGGATCGCATCTCTTTGGCAGCTACGGATAGTTTCAGATTGGCAGAAGCGACGATAGTTTTGAAAGAAGGAAATTATGGAGAGGAGTACAATAATTATATTGAAAAAGAAACTTCCATAATAATTCCATCCGGTACAATGTTTGAATTGTTGCGGATTATTGGAAACGAGGATAAGAATGTCAAAATTTTTGTAGAAGACAATCAAATATTTTTTGAATTGGACGGAATCCAGTTGGTTTCGCGATTAATTAACGGAAAATATCCGGATTATAGGCAAATTCTTCCCCAAAAATTTGAGACAAGAGTGGTGATGGCAAAAAATGATTTTTTACGGGCAACCAAAATAGCAAGTATTTTTACGGATAATCGCAGTGGTGAAATGAAACTTGCAATAAGTGAAAAAAAATTGTCCGTCAGTTCCCATTCTCAAAGTTATGGTGAGAATGAGGCTGTTTTTGAGGCTGATGTTGTCGGTCCGGATCAGGAAATAGTTTTGAATCCGCGTTATGTTTTGGATGGATTGGGTACGATTCACTCCACCCAGGTGGCTATTTTGGCTAATAATAATCATTCTCCCGTAGGAATCAGATCAATAAGCGAAAAAGATGGAACAGTTGAAGATGGATATGTGTATATTGTGATGCCGGTAAAAAATTAGAGTAAAAAATAATCGAAATGAAAGCTCTAAATAGTCTTATTAAAAAAAGAAACAAAAAGATAGTTAAGGAAATTGCCTTGGACGACAAGACAATTTTTTATATTTTTGACAGAATTATTAAAAATGAATACGGACAAACCGGAATTGTTAGGGTTAGACCGGATTATTTCAAAAAAGGAAAACTGTTTATTAAAACGCACAGTTCCGCTTGGGCGAGTGAAATTATGTTGGACCGGGAAAAAATTATCGGAAAAATAAACAAAGAAATAGGAAAAAAAGAAGTCATTGAGCTCGTTGTCAGAAGTTGAAATTTTATTTTTTTAAAATGTATGCTATATTTTTAAAGTAAACATTTTTTAAAAAATGGATTCAAAACAAAAAACAGAAAAAATTAAAATAAAAATCAAAGATTATTTTCATTTGATTTTTCGTAGCGCCAAAGATAACCACTTTCGCATTCAGCAGTGCCATCAGAATCCGGATGGGGAGGTGAGGTGCGATATTTATTTCGATTCATATATTGCACTAAAAAAATACCAGAAAAAAGTGCGCCGGGTGACACTAAGCCTGTCTTCGGCTATTTCGGTTATTGTGATTTCTACTTTAATTATTCAACTGATTTTGCCGGTGTTCAAATCGCAGGCGGCAACTTTTAATTGGCAGCAGAGCAGTTGGACGGGCGGAGCCTTTCCGAATGATTATGTCGCGCATCAAACAACCCCGGTTTCCAATTGGGATAAATATGCTTCCAAGGATGAAGATATTACTGCTGATGGCGATGGAGTAACTTTATCTTCAGAGGCGGTATCCTGGACGCAGACGACGGATACGGATTTTAACGCAGGAACGGTTAGTCAGACAGCGATGAGCGGAAGCGGAGCAGAAGGATTTGTTCAATTGGATACATTTGTAACGAATTATTCTGTCACGCAAACCGATGACACATCAACCGTTTCCAGTAGTGGACAGCAGGGGGGATGGGGGTATGGAACTTTTTCCAATACGAGGCAAAATGGAGTAGTAGGTAATGGTGCGGGTATTAAATTATCAACTGCTGCCGGAAAATCAACTTTGTATTTAGGAGGCAGTATGCTGGGAACTAATATTCTTCGAAGTTCCGTTGATTCTATGTGTTCTTCTAGTGTTAACAGGCCAAATTGCGATACCGGATCCGTTAAAGGGTTTATAAGCACTGATGTAAACGATGAAATACAGGATATGCAGACGATCGATGTTGATTCCGATGGAGTCACGGGTCGATTTGATAGCAATAGTCCTATTTATAAATATAGTAAGTCTAGTGGTACTTCTACTCTTTTTACAAATACTTGGGCGGATATGCTCGATGGCACTATTCCGTCATATATTAACACTGGATTGGATTATTTTTCTGGATATTGGTGGTCAAATTCAAATTACGGTGGGTCATATAATCTTACTTATCATTGCCCGACATCTAATGGTATGTCTGGATATATAGGATATCAGACTAGCGATTGGATACAGCGGTCTAGTAGAGGATGTACTTTTTCTCAGCCGATTCTTTGTATATGTTCGGATGTTTCTTATAACCTTTCTGGAACTTATACTTCGTATGTTTCTTCCGGAAATACCGGTGGCAGGACGTGGAATTCGTTCGCTTGGAACGAAACATCAAATGGCGGGGATATTACCGTGAAGGTCAAATCGGGAAGTAGCGCCGTCACTCCGCCGAGTTTCGCGGCGGACACTTGCGATGGAAGCACTTCTCCTATCGCTTTGAATTCCACTTGCGCCAGTTCAAGCGACCAGTATCTTTGGTACCAGGCGACACTTACCGGTCCGGGAACCGCAACCCCGACGCTGGACCAAATAAATGTCGATGTGGATGTAAGTAATTATCAAACGACAGGAAATTACACTTCTTCAATTTATGACACCTTAGGAAATATTTCTTTTGGAAATTTGGCATATAACGCCAACACAACGCCAGTCGGTTCATCCGTTTCCGTGAAAGCGAGGACTTCCGATAACTTGGATATGAGTGGCGCAACTGATTGGGCAAGTTGCGAAGCGGTTTCTAGCGGAGCGGATATTTCTGCAAACAGTTGCGTGACGGATGGGCAGCGATATGTTCAATATCAGGCAACACTTACATCTTCAACCGATCAAACCCAAACCCCGACATTAAATGATATATCCGTTCAATTTGAAAGAATTAGCAATTTTTCCGGATTACTCGTAACACAATCACTTGTGGGTTCTTGGTATAATGCTTCTGACGAAACAAATGCTTTCACTAATATTATCTGGGAAGAAGAAGAGAATCTTCCATCTGGGACTGACGTGAAATTTCAAGCGCAAACAGCTCCAACCAATGCTGGAAATGATGCGCCGGAAACCGGATCTGTTACTGGGTTTGTTGGACCGGATGGAACGGGATCGAGTTATTTTTCAAGTAGTGATGCGGTAAATTGTTCGTCAACTGTTAATGCGGGAACCAGAACAGTTGATTGTTTTATTCCCGCTGAAATAAATATTGGGGACGGAACGGATGATCAATGGATGCAATACAAAATAATTCTAGAAACTGATAATGGAGGTCAATCGGCAACAGTTACGCGCGCGGAATTGCAATATGTGGTTAATGTTGCTCCTCTTGTTGGATCGGTGATTGCCTCTCAGGACGCCTCCGGAATCGTGAACGTTTCCTATGATGTTGCAGATTCAGACACATCTGCGCAAACTATTTCTGTTTTGGCGGATTTGGGAGCAACTCTTGAGGAAGATTTTATCGCGAGTGATTCGACGGCAATTACTGTTTCCAATACGGCAAGTTTACCAAGTAGCGGAACGATTCAAATTGAAAAAGAGCAGATCGAATATACCGGAAAGTCTGGCAATGATTTGATTGGTATTACTCGAGGTGCCAACAGTACTCGTACAGTAAATCATCTTAGCGGAGAAGCTATTTGGTTTAAGGGCGTTTCTGTTACTGGAGATGTCGGCGCGGGAATTGACAATGGAAGCGGAAAAACTGTTTCATGGACAATTAAAACCGATTTGCCAAATGTGTATTATGAATCCGCCAGAATAATGATTTCAGCAAACGACGGAAATGCCGCCAATCAAGTCGGAACCGGCGAATCGAATGTGGCGGGATTTCCTATTGACACGAAAAATCCGACAGTTAATTCTTTCTCGGTTGATTCATCAACGGCAAACGCGAACAAAACCAATGACGATACCGAAGATTTGATTATCAGTACAACCGAGGATAATCAAAGTGGATATCAAATGAGATTTTCAAATAACGGCAGCGACTGGAAAAGCTGGGAAGACTATGCCGTTTCAAAAACCCAGTGGAATATTCTCGATGCAACTTATGGAGGAACCGCTGGCGATGGAAGTAAAACTGTTTACGCGCAATTTCGTGATGCCAATGGAAATATTTCAATTACATCTTCGGATGCAATTGTATATGACACTGATTCTCCGGGTGTTCCGAGTGGAGTGAAAGCGCAAGATGCCAGCAATGACAATATTACTCCGATTGAAAACAGAATTTTTGTTTCTTGGGAAGTCAATACCGATTTAAATAATGACTTTGCTCAGTATCATTTGTATCGCGGAAGCACAGTTAGTACGACTAATGATTCCGGAGTGGTTTCTGATTGGACGGAGGTAGTTTATGATGAAAATATCGACAATCTGATTAACTACTATGTGGATACAGCCGTTGATGAAAATCATCGATATTATTATCGCTTGACTTGCGAAGACGATATTGCCAATGTTTCAACCTACAGTTCAATTGATTCCACTATTCCCGACGGATCAGGAGGTTCGGGAATCACCTCCACTCCCAGCATCACAAACTTGGTGGTGGCGGACAAAGGAACGACTTGGATGAAATTGACTTGGAATACTAGTAGTGTAGTTTCGGATTCAAAGGTATATTATTCCACTAACGCTATCAATGAGGGCACTAGTTCATCAGTGACGGTGGCGACAATGGGAGAAGAGCATGAAGTAGTAATCACCGGATTGGATGTCGGCACTGAATATAATTTTCGCGCCAAATCATCTAATCTTAATGGTAATAGTGATACGGATGACGTGACCGAATTGACCAGTTCTGGCGCTCAAATTAGTAGCGTGACAATTCCGGAGATATATAACACTCAGGCAGTTGTCAGATGGGCAGTGAGTGAAAATCCGACTGTGGCAAAAGTTTATTATACTAATCAAACAAGTGGCGATGTTCCGGATTTCTCTTCGTCGGACAATCAGTCGGCGGAATGCGACGGCGATACTTTAATTTGCCAAGCGGATATTGTCGGACTTTCTGTTAATACTAAATATTATTTTTATGTCGAAGCAGATAATGACACGGACAAAAATCCCGAGCGTGGAGTAATTCACTATTTTAATTTTCGAACTGACAATGATCAGGCAGCTCCAACGATTATTCCGAACGATGCAGTTTTTGGCGCTCCGATAATAAAAACCGACACTAAGGGGGTGATTAAATGGATAACTGACGAGAAAGCGGTAAGTCGGGTCCTGTACAAAAAATCCAGTGATTCATATAATGATCCGAGCTGGAGCCAAACATATACAATGGAGCGAGCGGTGGTTTTGGATAATCTTTCCAGGAATACCGTATATACTTACAAAATTCAAGCTAGGGATATCAATGGAAATCAAAGCGAATCGGACGAATTCAATTTTTCCACTTTGGCAAAGCAAGAAGATCATCCGGACTTGATTGCTCCTGATGATCCGACCAGTGCTAACGTTTTGATTACCGGCGAAACCGAGGCGGTGATTTATTTCTCCGGAAATACTCAGACGACCGCCAGACTTTGCTATGAAGCAAATCAAATCAGCGACGTGGATACTTGTGATAATTATGTGGATAACGACACCGCTTCAATTACTCATGTATTTTATTTGGAAAATCTGCAATCTAATCAAGTTTATTATTACCGAATTAAATTAGTTGATTCTGCTAATAACGATATATATTTTTACACTGCGGACAGTTCAATGATAAAATTTACAACAGAATCACTGATAGATTCATCTGCTCCAGGATTAAGCACATATTCTGTTTCGGATACTTCTTCTGATAATGCTGAAATTTCCGTGGTTTCAGATAGTGATTCAATTGTTTCGATTTATTATTCTGACAGTGTGGAAGATTTTTCTTCCGATGACTATGAAGAAAAGTCTTCCAGTAAATCTTTTACGACCACCCATTCGATAAATTTGAAAAATTTGAGTCAAGGAAGAACTTATTATTTCAAAATAAAATTGCAAGATGAAAACGGAAATTACAACTTGTATGACAACGGAGGCGCTTACTACACTTTTGAAACGGTATCCGGTCCAGATATCTCCTCGGGTCCCGATTGTACTTCCGGGAACAATCAGTTGACAATTTCATGGGACACGAATGAAGATGCAGATGCTTTTGTGATTTATTCCGAGGATGATGATTTGGCGGATTATTTCAAAAAAGGAGAGGATGAGAAAAAAGAAGAGCACAGTGTTACTATTGGAAGCTTATTGCCGCAGGTGAAATATTATTATCAGGTTCTTTCCGAAAATGTCGAGGGTGGAGTGAGTGCGTCGGATATTGAAGAATGTTCAACTTTGGGCGAGGGAGTTGACAGTCAAGTGCCGGACATTTCCAATGTTCAGGCAGTATTGATCGGAAAAAACCAAGCACTGATCAATTGGACGACAAACGAAGTGTCAACTTCAAAGGTGAGATATGGAAAAACCGAGAACTATTCCAGTACCACATCTGAAAATACTGATATGATTACTAATCATAATGTATTATTGGAAGATTTGGATTCCGGAACGACATATCATTATCAAGTTATTTCCAAAGACGCTTCCGCTAATTCAGATGAATCGGGAGATTACACTTTTAAAACATTGGGAGCAGCGACGGAAGATACGGATTTGGCAGGGTTTATTACGGGGGCGTATACCGCGCCGGATATTTCTTCCGCCAGTGCCACAGTTTCCAAAACACTGTCTAATAGTGTTACGGTTTCTTGGAAAACGGACAAGGAAGCAACTTCTGTTGTTGTATATAAACCGGAAGGAGGAAATTATAAGGATCAAGGAGATACAACCACTCTTACTACTAATCATGAAATTACAATTAATGATTTGACGCCTAACACAAAATATACTTTTTATGTAAAAAGCGTTGACTCGTTGGGAAATACCGGACAGTCGGATGCGGACACATTCACAACTTCGGCAGCTTCTGATATTTTCAATGTTGAAGTGATTGATGTGAATTATGACAGTGCTACTGTTTCCTGGGAAACATCCGCCAATGCTACATCGCAATTGGAATATGGAAAAAGTAGAGAAATGGACAAAGAAATCACCAAGGATAGCGACCGATCCAAGGCGCATGCAATAAATCTGACCAGTTTGAATGCCGGGACGAAATATTATTTCCGCATCAAAGGAGAAGACTCATCTTCGAATATTTATTCTTCATCCGAATATACGTTTTCCACGCCCGCTCCTCCTGAAGTGCAAGATTTTAAGGTTGATTCCATTGACGAACATAATATTAAAGTTTCATTTAAAACCAATATTGAAGCCGATGCTTTTGTCACTTTGACAAATGTTGAAAAAGAGGAAGATCAACATTTTCAAGGATCTCCGGAACAAAAGACGGAACATTCTTTGGAGGTGGGAAATTTGGAATCGGGAGTGATGTATAAATTATCGGTAAAAGTTCGCGATAAGGAAGGAAATACTACTGAAAAAGAAATTGATAAGTATACTACAAACAAGGATGAAAACCCTCCCGTAATTGAAAACTTGCGAACAACTTCTGCTCTGTCGCAAGCGGGAAAAGTGCAGACTATTTTGTCTTGGGATACTGATGAACCATCCAAAACTATGTTTATTTATCGCGAGGGAATTGGTGGAAATAAGCGTGAAGTTGTTGCTAGTGAGGATTACACCTTAAAACATACCGCTGTTATCACAACGTTAGAACAAGGTCTTGCGTATTATTTTAACGTCAAAGCCGAGGACAAAACGGGCAATGTTTCAATTACTCAAGATCGCGGAGTGCTCACCCCGAAAGACAAAAAGAATATCATTCAAGTTATTACTAATAATTTCCAGAACATCTTTAGTTGGACAAGCAATATAGGATTGTGAAAAATATGGCAGGTAAAAGAAATACAATTTTAATTGCCGAAGATGATCGTGATCTCTCGGAAATGTATGCCAAAGCTTTCATTGCGAATGGATTTGAGGTGATACGTTGTTCTGATGGAAAGGAAGTTTTGAAAAAAATAAAAGAAAATTTTGATCTTATAGATTTGATAACTCTGGATATCATTATGCCGAAAATGGATGGATTTGATTTGCTTGAAAAGATACATTCTAATGCCGAATATAGCAAGATTCCGATTATAGTTTTGACCAATCTCGATCAAAATGGAGACAGAGATGCAGCATTGTCGCTAGGTGCAAAAAAATATCTTATTAAGGCAAACACGAAGCCAAGTCAGGTAGTTTTTGCCGTTAAGGAGCAATTGGGAATATCTTCCCCGCAAAGAAAAATTGTTTGAAGTATGCCATAAAAGATGATTTTTTCTAAAAAGAAAAAAGTATTTTTAAAAACAGGAGCGCTAATTTTTATTTTTAGCGCTTTTTGTTTTTTATGCGTGCAAGAAATAAAAGCCGAAGATGACAGGATTATTATTACGGAGATAATGTTTGATCCGGAAGGAAGCGATAGTAAAGGGGAATGGATAGAAATTTATAATAATTCTGACAAGAAAATTATAGTAGAAAAGAAAAATTTAAAAATAGTTGAAAATAGTGGTGTTTGTCATAAATCCAATGATGATTTGGAAATAGATCCTAATGAATATGTTGTTATAGTTAGTGATAAAAAACAATTTGAAGAAAATTTTTGCAAAGGAAAGGAAAAATGTAAATATGAGGGAAAAATCGTAGATTCAAGTTTTTCTCTAAAAAAAGATGGAGAGATAAAGATAAGTTTTGAAGGTTGTAAAAATTGGGAGACTGAAATTTTATATGAAAGCACAGAAAATAGTGAGAAAGGATATAGCATTGAATGGGATGAAAAGGGTAATAGATGGGAAAAAAGCTGGACTCTTGGAGGAACGCCGGGGGAGAAAAAATCTGAGCCAAAAAAATATTTTTCGGAGATTGAAATTAACGAGATTTTTCCTAATCCGGAAAAAGGAAAAACAGAATATATTGAATTGTATAATTTTTCCAAGAAAAATGAGGATCTTTCTGGTTGGATATTAAAAGATGAGTCAAAAACGGGAAAATATGTTTTCCCGAATGATTCAATCGTAAAAGCTGGCGATTATTTTGTTGTTTATAAAAAAGAAAAAGAAGATGATGAAAAATCTTTCAAATTTTCGTTGAATAATTCCGGAGATGAATCTGTTTATCTTTTCGATCCAAATGGAAAAGAAGTTTCAAAGATGAAATATTTAGGATCAAAGAAAAACATTTCATGGAATTTTGATGGAAAAAAATGGCGGCAGAGTAAATTTTTGACCCCCGGAGAAGAAAATAAATTTAACAATCTTCCGGAGATAAAATTGAAAATTGATGAAGATGTGTATGAAAATATTTACGCGGATTTTGAGGTGGAGGCGAAAGATAAGGATAAAGATGAATTGAAAATAACGTGGGATTTTGGGGATGGACATAAAAGTTATTTGGAAAAAACCAGGCACAAATACGAAAAAGAAGGAAATTATCTTGCCAGCGTGAAAGTTTTCGACGGAAGTGAAGATGTGATGAAAAACTTCAAAGTGGAAGTGGAAAAATATCCCAGGCGGGAAGTGAAAATTGTGGAAATTATGCCCAATCCAGAAGGATTGGATAGTGAGGGAGAGTGGATTCGCGTAAAAAATAATTCCGATAAAGTTGTTGATTTGAAAGGCTGGAGTGTGGCGACGGGAGCGACGGAAAAAACCTTAGTCAATCATCCGATATACAACTCTATCAGGATAAAAGCCGGAGAGGTAAAAAAAATAAAGCGGGATGACAGTTATTTTTCCCTGGGAAACAAGCAGGCCTTTGTTGAATTGCGATATCCGGATGGAAAAATTGCCCATTCTTTAAAATATAAGGAAAAAGCATCAATTAAGGATAATAGCATTTTTCAAAAAGAAAAAGGAAAGAAATGGGAATGGATTGTTGATAATGAACAGGGAACAATGAATAAGGAACAATTATCGGAAAATAATGAGCAATTAACAATGAATAATGAACAGCAAGCGGGAAATAACGAGCAGGGAGCAATGAACAATGAGGTGCAGGGAGCAGGAGAGGAAAATGAAGACGGTTTATTTGTTGAAAAAATAACCCAAAGACCAGTGGAAATTGAGATTAGTTCGGAGATGTACCGAAAACTTTCAAATGCGATTGAAGATTTCAATATCGACAAAATTCAAAATTTTTCCATTCGCCAAGAAAATGGAAAATATTTCTTTTCCTCCGAATCAATCCCTTCCGAACACTACGCCAAAAAATTCCTTGAACATTTGCTGCAAAAAATAAACACCTTTCTGAATTCATTATTCATTTAAAATATTTATTTTCCCTTGCTTTTTTATTTTTTTATTTTCCCGCTGTTTTGCTCATTTTATTACTAAAATAATAAATTGCCCTTCAATCGCATATGCGTATATTTGGCAAATTTAAATTTTATTATTATAATTGATTATGTTGAAACCATGTCATTAATATTAACTTAAAAAAATGATCATTATTTGCAAGTAATAATTTTGCTGTATGGAAAAAATGTAATTTTCAATAATTTGATTCGATTTTATAAAAATAAAAATGTCAAAATCAAAAAAAGAAGAACCATTTGATTTTAAGGAAGCTATTGAAAGTTTTCTTGAATCCAAAAAAGCTCCGGCTGTGGCGGCTAAAGTTGTCCTGGCTATTATCGGCTTGGGCGGGATTGTTTTTGTTGGAGCAGTAGCTCCGGGAATATTAAAAGTATCGCGTGGATATAAAAGATCGGAAAAATATTCCGATAAGAAAATAATAAATGCCGTATACAGCCTTGAAAGGAGAAAGTTTGTAAAAATAATAAAAAGAAAAAGTGGAAAAACTGAAGTCAAACTTACAAATAAAGGAAATAAAAGGATAAAAGAATTTTATTTTAAATCTTTGAAAATATCCAAACCGAAAGAATGGGATGGAAAATGGCGGGTTGTTATCTTCGATATTCCTGTTGATAAAAATAGCGCGCGCGAAGCTTTCAGGAGAAAAATAAAAGAACTTGGATTATATCAATTTCAAAGAAGTGTTTGGATTTATCCTTATAATTGTGAAGATGAAATGCTTTTTGTCGCCGAGTTTTTCAATGTTAGCCAATATCTGGAAATATTTATTGCAGAAAAAATGCTTCACGAGAAAGAATTAAAAAAGCACTTTGGATTATAAAAAAAGATAACCATATTACTTAAATATCACTTTTGAATAGTGTTTATTGATATCGCTTATCAATTCAATTTGTCAAATTGTGCATATGCGTATGTTTGACAAGTTTTTTTAACTAAAACTTAATTAATTTTTTTCAAACACCTTTAAAGGTGTCTTTTTTGAAAAATAAAAAAAACGGACAGCGGATTTTTTCCGACTGTCCGTTTTTGCAAGGATTTTATTTTTTCTCCTCTGCCTTTTTAAGAATCTCGGCGTATTCGGGGTTTTCGGCGAGGAATTTATCCTCTGTTTTTATTCTATCCTCAGTCATCTTTTTTTCATTACCCTCTAGGTATCGCATGGCTGCTTTATAGGATAACCAACTTTCTATTCCGAAAAATATCGTGGCCCACAATGCGTACGGAAAGATGAAATCCTTTACCCACCCCAAAAAGTAAAGAATCAAAATTATTCCGGCAATAATTGCAATTACTACCTGGACTGCAATTAGAAATGCTAAAAATGTAGCCAATCCAGAATCAGAACTAGGAAATTTTTCGGTATGGTCAGAAATAAATTTCCATTTTTCTCTTCGTATTTTTTTGAGAAGGGTTTCACATACCGGGTGGCCGATGAGTTCCATTTCCCCGCATTCCGGGCATTTTTCTTTTTGCATAGCTCCGCAATGTTTGCAGAACAGGCTGTCATTATCAATCGGATTATTGCAATTTCGGCAGATCATGATTTTTCACCTCGTTATTCTTTTTAGGTATTGCGATTAAAAATTCATTAAATTGGCTATAGACGGTTTTTTTGCTTTGGAATTGAAATAAAAGTACCTCATCTTTTGGCTCCAAATTTCTCCCGACAGGAATTAAAACATTAAACAACATTCCATCGCTTGTTCTTTCTGCCAAAGAAAAATCAAGTCCCAGTTCTGGAATTGGCATTGGTTTCGTGCGAATAATAAAAATCTCGTTATCTAGAAATTTTTCCAAAAAGTAACCCCTTCCTTGATAGCAGGTAAGTTGTTTTTTGATTATTTCTTCTTTTGGAAGTGCCGGATTAAAATGAAACAAGATCCCAACGAAAAGAAATATGGTCAGTATCATCAAAATAAATAGCAAGATATATTCCATAAAAAACTCTTTTAGCCAGCGTGCGATAGCTTTCATTGATTTTCTCCTTTTATTTATTGAATTTTTAAACAGCTTTCCATTGCTAGAATAGATGATAATAGTATTTTTATGATAAAATGTCAATCGTAAAATATAAATAAATCCAACAAATTGGCTGAAATTATGGATTTTAAATGATTATTTATCAAAAATATTGACAAAAATAGAAATAATTGTTAAACTATTGAGTGGATATGTTGACTATATTCCCGCCTTCGCGGAAATGACAAATAAAGAGTATGGACTTAGATTTAATAAAATTACTTGAAGAATCGGGATTTACCGGCAAGGAGGCGCGGGTGTATTTGGCTTTGCTTGAATTGGGGCGGGGAAATGTGACGGAGATTGCCAAAATTTCCGGACTGAAACGCCCGATAATTTATGTGCTTTTGGAGGGATTGATCAAGCGGGGATATGTGAGCGAACTTCCGGAGCGAAAAATCAATACTTATCAAGCCACTGATCCCTCGGTTATTTTGGTGCAGTTAAAGGGAATCACTCGGAATTTTTCCGAAATGTTGCCGATTTTGCGGACATTGGGAAATAAAAGCGGTAAGAAACCGAAAATCAGGTATTATGATACCGAAGAAGGGATACTTCGCATTTGGGACGGAGAAATGAATAATGCGAAAGACGCTTTTTTCATTTCTTCTTATCAAAGGATTGAGGACCGATTTTCGGGAAAAATTGCCGAATGGATAAAAAAAGCTCAAAAAGGAATCATCGAATCAGGTTTCCGTCATTTGATTTCGGATAGTCCGTATGAGATTGAATTGGCGAAAAAATTTATTCAGGTTAACCAAAGAGTTAAAATTCTTCCGGAGCTCAAAGATTCGCATATGGATTTTACGATTTATGACAACAAACTGGCAATTACTTCATTGGAAGAAAATCCTTTTATCGTGGTCATCGAATCTGATGAGCTGGTGCGCTCGATGAGACCGCTTTTCGAATTGGCGTGGGAAAAGGGAAAAAGCCTTGAAAAATAAAGATAAAGATGGTAGGATGAAAACGTAAAACATACAGCTCAAACGCAGAGCAGAAGACATTTTGTTGATGCTATGTAGTTTATGCTTTATAAAGTCTATGTCTGGACATAATAAATGGTCGGGAATAAAACATCGCAAGGGAGCGCAAGATGCAAAGCGAGCCAGTTCTTTTACGAAGTTGGGTCGCTTGATCTCTATTGCCGCCAAAGAAAGCGGAGGAAACCCCGAATCCAATATGAAGCTCAAATTTGCAATTGATCAGGCACGAAGAGTGAATATGCCAAAGGACAATATTGAGCGGGCAATCAAAAAAGGAACCGGAGAACTTAAGGACGGGGCGGAAATTGAAGAAATAATTTACGAAGCCTTTGGTTCAAGTGGTGTGATGATGTTGATCAAAACCGCAACAGATAATAAAAATCGAACATTAGGAGAGATAAAAAATATTATCATAAAGGGCGGAGGAAAGATGGCTAGCGCCGGTGGAGTGATGCATTCTTTTAAATTAGTAGGAAATATTAATATTTCAGTTAATTCCGGCAATTTGGATGAGATGGAACTGGTGGCGATTGAGGCTGGAGCGGAAGATACGATTTATTGGGACGAAACACTGACAATTTATACTAAAGCTACCGAGTTGAAAACGGTTAAAGAGAATCTGGAAAAATCCGGAATTTCTGTGGAAAATGCCGAATTGGTTTATGCCGCTTTGCAAAAAGTTGAATTGGATGAAAATGCAAGAATGGATTATGAAAAAATACTAGAACAGTTGGATGATAATGATGATGTTCAAGAGGTTTATGACAATTTATAAAATTAAAAATTTTTCCAAAACCTTGCGAGTTTTAGGAGTAGATCCTGGAACAGCTACCACCGGATGGGCGATATTGGAGGAAGAAAAAGGAAAAGTGATTCCAATTGCTTATGGACACATTTCCACTTCTCCAAGTCGGAGTACTGCAGAGAGGCTCAAGGAAGTGTCGGATGATATCGAGGAGATTATTAAAAAATACACACCAAGTGAGGGAGCAGTAGAAGATTTGTTTTTTTTCAAGAATGTGAAAACTGTGATAAAGGTCAGTCAATCGCGGGGAGGAATATTGCTGGCGCTGGAAAGAATGGGTGTAAAAGTTTTTGAGTATACTCCTCTTCAAGTGAAACAGGCGCTCACTGGATACGGTCGGGCGGAAAAAAAACAAGTTCAAATTATGGTAAAAAACATCTTGAAACTCAAAGAGATCCCCAAGCCTGACGATACTGCCGATGCGATTGCTATTGCGCTTTGCCATTTGAACAGCCGAAAAATGAATAATTTATAATTAAAAATTAAAGAAATATGCACCCGATAATAAACTACTTCGTTCATCAGGGAGTTCCACTGGAAACAGTCATTTTGATTCTTACTTTTCCAATAATCGCCACTCTGATTGCTTTTTTTCGCCAGGTTTTTGGAATAAAGGCTTTTGGAATTTACACTCCAATGATTATTACATTGGCTTTTTTGGCGATGAGAATCAATAATAATAATGGATTTTCCGGAGTTAAATACGGAACGATAATTTTTGTAAGTGTTATTTTTGCCGGAATGATCGCGCGCTATTTGCTTAAGAAATTGCGCTTGTTGTATCTTCCTCGCGTAGCGATAACCCTTACGCTTGTTTCATTTTCAATTTTGGCAATTTTGGTCTTTGGAGGGTCATTGCAAAGAACGGGGCTAGCTTCCGTTTCCATTTTTCCACTTTTGATTATGATTGCGATTGTGGAAAAATTTGTGGCGGCGCAAATTGAAAAAGGAAATCGAACGGCTATGCTTTTGGCAGTGGAAACCCTGATAATTTCTCTAGTTTGTTTTTATTTGGTCGGTTTGCATACAACCATTAATATGATTATTTATCATCCGTGGGTGGTTCTTTTGACGATTCCAATTAACTTTTTCCTTGGTAAATGGACCGGATTGCGATTTAATGAATATTATCGATTTCGAGAAATTTTCAAAGAAATGTAAATTTGATCATATAGCGCATAACATAGAACATATGACATAAATTGTTAAAATGCTCCATGTTTCATGTACCATACAGCATGTTTAAATTTTTCAAAAATAGTCACAAGATTTTAGGGATGAATTCCAGAAATCTTAAATATATTCGTCCTAATAATCGAAAGAGGGCTGTCCGTTTGGCGGATGATAAAATTTTAAGCAAGAAAGTCTTGAAAAAAGGCGGAATACCTGTGCCTGATTTGTTGGCGAAAATTTCTTCGCATAATGAATTGGATAATTTTGATTGGGATAAATTGCCATCCGGTTTTGCCCTCAAACCCAATCGAGGCTTGGGAGGAGAAGGAATTTTGGTGGTTTATGGAAGAAAAAAAGGACGAAATGACGCTTGGGTAAAAGCGGACGGATCAATTATTACCGTCGAAGATATCAAGAACCATATTCGAAATATTTTGGATGGAAATTTTTCTATTTCAGGGGAGGGCGATATTGCTTTTTTCGAGGAGAGATTAAGATTATTGAAATTATTCAAAACATACGCTTACAAGGGTATCCCCGATATTCGTGTAATTGTTTTCAATAAAGTTCCGGTAATGGCAATGCTCCGACTTCCTACAAAAGAATCAGGAGGTAAAGCCAATCTTCAGCAGGGAGGAATCGGACTGGGAATTGATCTGGCAACCGGAGTGACAACTAGCGCGGTTCAGGGAAAATCAAAAATCGTGGAATATGTTCCAGGAACTAGACTTTTACTCTCCGGAATCAGAATTCCCTATTGGAATGATATTTTGGAATTAGCAGTGAAAGCGCAAGAAATTTCCGGACTTGGATTTTTGGGAGCGGATGTGGCGATTGATAAGGAAAAAGGACCAGTTTTTGTGGAAATCAATGCGCGCGCCGGACTTTCCATTCAAATTGCGAATTTGGCGGGATTGCGCGGAAGACTGGAAAGAGTGGAAGGGCTCAAAATAAAAACGATCAAGCGTGGGGTGCGTGTGGGAATGGATTTGTTTGGAGGGGAGATTGAAGAGGAATTGGAAGAAATTTCCGGGCGAAGAGTGATCGGCACCGTGGAAAAAGTAAAACTCATTGGAAAAAATGGCAAAGAAATTGAAGTTGAAGCCAAAATCGACACGGGCGCTTATTCCACTTCAATTGACGTTGAGCTGGCAAGAGAGTTGGGATTTAATGATGTCGTAGATTTTTTCGAAAAAATAGAATTGCCACAAAACTTTACCAGAGAAGAATCTGTAAAAATAGAAAAAGAATTGCGAGAAAAATATCTGTCTCAAAAGCCAGACTTGGATAATATCAATATTGTGTATTCTTCTCATGGAGTTTCCATTAGGCCGAATGTAAAATTATCTTTTTTTATGAACGGGCTATGGATTTATTCTAGTGCAAATATTGTCAAAAGGGATGATTTAAAATTTAGAATGATTGTAGGAAAGAGAGATTTGAAGAAATTTTTAATTGATGTCAATAAATAAAATTGAGATTGTATGAATAAAGTCCTAATTCTTTTTGGGAAAACTCCATTAAACAAAAAAAGACCATTTGCAAATAAGGATCATCAGTGTTGTTATGAATATTTTTATAGTCTTTGTGCAAAAGAAAATATTCAAATGTATCGAGCTTCTTATGTTTGGTATGATTTTAAGAAAAATTTTTTTAAATATGCTTGGACATATAATGCGGATAAAAATGTTTGGAAATTAATGAAAAATATAAAACCCGACTTAATTTATGATAAAACTGGCGCAGAAACTGAAGCTTATCATAAAAAAGAATTAATTTTGGAACATTATTCAATTGTTAATAATCTTAATTTTACTAGGATATTGGATGATAAGCTGATAACCAGCATGATTTTTGACAAATGGAGCAAGAAAAGCTGGATTGTTAATAATCATAAAAAATTAGAAAAAATTCTTCCAAAAATAAAATCGCAAAAATTTGTACTTAAACCGATTTCAGAAAGTGGTGGAAAAAATATTTATATTGTAGATAAAAAAAATGTTGATAAAATAAAAATTGACAGGGAGTATATTATTCAGGATTTTATCAATTCTTCATCCGGAGTTCCGGGAATAAAAACCAGCTTTTCTATGCATGATTTGCGTTTGATTTTTGTGAATGAAAAACTGATATATTCTTATTTGCGAGAACCAGCGGAAGATAGCTATCTCGCTAATCTTTCTCAAGGTGGGTCATTGACTATTGTGCCGAAAGAAAAACTTCCAGCGTCATTGAAGCCGATAATTCGTTATGTTAAAGAGGTCTTTGAAACATTTTCTCCTAGAATTTTTTCTATTGACTTAATGTTTGATGAAAAGAGTAAACCTTGGATAGTTGAACTAAATTCAATGCCCGGATTATTTTTTACACCCGAAGAAAAGCCGTATATCTTAGAATTGTATAGAGAGTTGATTGAGGTGTTTAAGAAGAAGTTGGGAATATAAATTATTAAATGTAAAAATGAAGCAATTGAAATTTATCATAATTGGATATCCAAACAAAAATACATTGGACTTAGTTTCCGAGATCGAAGCGAGGAATCATCTGGTTTCTGTTATCCCGCTAAAGGAGATTGTTTTCGAATTTTCCGGAAATATTTTCAAAGCCAGTTGGAATGGTTATGATTTATACAAAGCGGATATTTTTATTTTTCGAGCTTATAATATAAATATAGACGAAGCTAGAATCTTGGCAGAAAATTTAAATAAAAAAAATAAGACTGTTTTGGACGAGGTTTTGGGCAGTCAATTTATTCAAAACAAAATTTTCGATGCCAGCAGAATCGTTCAGGCAGGATTAAATCACCCACGTACTTTTTTGGCGTTAAGCAACGCTTCTTGTGAAAAAATAGCGATTGACTTGAAATTTCCTGTTGTGGTAAAGCCTTGTGCTGGACAAAAAGGCAAGGGAATAAAAAAAATAGACACAAAAAAAGAATTTTTGGAATTTTTCTCGAAAAATCAGCAGAAATATTTGATTCAAGATTTCTTCAACTTAACAAGTGATATTCGTGTTATAGTTGTCGGAAGTGAAATTGTCGGGGCTTATCGAAGGTTTATTCCAAAGAATGATTTTCGCTCTACCGGAAAAGGTGTGTTATCTGTTTCGATGAAAGTAGATTTAATACTGAAAGAAACCGCTCTTGCTGCAACAAGAGCTATGGGCTATGATATCGCAGGCGTGGATCTTTTCGAGTATGATGGAAAATATTTTATTTTGGAGGTTAATTTTACCCCACAGTGGCAAAGATTCAAAAAAGCAACCGGCATAAATCCAGCAAAACACATAATCGACTATGCTTTGAGAAAATATGAAGAAAATAAAAATATAATGTGCTGATAATAATAAATATGTTAAAATAGAAGTATTGCTGGAACATATTTTATGTGCTATTGTTGATGGCACTAAATCATAAAAACGAAGTGCATATGAGAAATATTTTTACAGTTAACAATTTTAAAAAAGGTTCCGGCGTAGGAGGTGGGAAAGGGCGCGATTGGTGGAGGATCTTTTGGAAAACGGGATTATTTCTGGCTATTATTGGCGTCGTTTTGGTAATTGGGATTTTTTTGTATTATTCTAAGGATTTGCCCGATCCGGGAAAAATAAACAAAAGAGTAGTGGCGGAATCGACAAAAATATACGACCGTACAGGAGAGCATCTTTTATATGATGTCCACGGAGAAGAAAAAAGGACATTAATTCCTTTTTCGGAAATGCCGGATAGTATCAAATATGCCGCTATTTCCCTTGAAGATCAGGATTTTTACACGCATTACGGAATAAAATTGAGTTCAATCGTTCGCAGTGCGCTTATGGATGTTTTGAATCGAGGCAAGGCGCAAGGAGGATCGACAATCACCCAGCAGTTTGTTAAAAATTCAATCTTAACAACAGAAAAAACATATACGCGAAAGATTAAAGAAGTGATTTTATCTCTCGAAATAGAACAAAAATTTTCCAAAGATGAAATATTAGGAATGTATCTTAATGAAATCCCTTACGGTTCGAACGCTTACGGGGTTGAATCAGCCGCGCAGACATTTTTCGGAAAATCAGCCGGAGAACTTTCTCTGGATGAAGCGGCAATGCTCGCGGCGCTTCCCAATGCTCCAACTTACTATTCTCCCTACGGATCACACATAGAAGCGCTTAAGGCAAGGCAAGAGCTGGCACTTGATCGGATGGCATCAATTGGATATATCTCCAAAGAACAAGCCGATGAAGCGAAAAAATCCGATGTGTTTGCAAAATTAACACCAAATAGAGAAAATATTTCCGCTCCGCATTTCGTGATGTATATTAAAGATTATTTGGAATCAAAATATGGCGACCAATCTTTAGAGCAAGATGGGCTCAAGGTTTTTACGACATTGGATTGGGATAAACAGCAAATTGCGGAAAAAGCGGTAGCAGAAGGCGCACAGAAAAATATGCAAAAATACAATGCTTCCAATGCGGCGCTAGTAGCGATTGACCCTAAAACCGGACAGATTTTGGCGATGGTGGGTTCAAAAGATTATTTTGATACCTCTATCGACGGGCAAGTTAACGTGGCTATCCGTGATAGACAGCCGGGGTCATCTTTTAAACCGTATGTGTATTTGACAGCCTTTTCCAAGGGATATTTTCCGGAAACAATGCTTTATGATGTGGAAACGAATTTTGATACCGGAACTGACAAAGAATATGTCCCGCAAAATTATGACGGAAAGTTCCGCGGACCACTCAAAATGGAAGAAGCATTGGGAATGTCGCTCAATATTCCGGCAGTAAAAACCCTTTATTTGGTGGGGGTGAAAGAAGCAACCGCGATGGCGAAAAATTTGGGAATAACCGGGCTGAATTATCCTGACCGGTACGGACTCTCCTTGGTTTTGGGGGGCGGGGAAGTCAAGCTTTTGGATCATACAGCGGCTTTTTCCACGTTGGCTAACGGAGGAGTTCGCAAATCAAAAACTGCCATTTTACGGATTGAAAATAAAGAGGGAAAGATTTTGGAAGAATATAAAGAAAGCGAAGGAGAGAGAGTGGTGGAAGAAAAATATATAGCAATGCTCGATTATGTTATTTCCAATAACAAGTTTAGAGCGCCGGTTTTTGGAGAAAACAATCTATTGCGATTTGATAATCGTCAGGTAGCCGCCAAGACCGGAACTACCAATGAATGGCGGGATGGATGGACAATGGGATACACACCTTCTTTGGCGGTCGGAGTTTGGGCTGGAAATAATGACAATTCTCCAATGGCAAAAGCGGCTGACGGGAGTTATGTGGCAGCTCCGATTTGGAGAAGTTTTATGGATCAAGTCCTGGGAAATTATAATGTTGAAAAATTTCCTGAATATAATCCGGAAGAAGCGCTAAAGGATATCAAAAAAGGAATATTGAAAGGGGAAGTGGAAGTGAAAAAGAATGTGGAGGTTTGTGAAATTCCAGGAGAAAAAGATGAATATTGCCTTGCAAATAAATATTGTAAAAAAAGCGAAATAAAAGAAAAGGATTTTGCCGAGGCGCATAATATTTTGTGGTATGTAAATAAAGATGATCCACAAGGCGACAGTCCGAAAAATCCTCAAAATGATGTTCAGTTTGAGAGATGGGAAAAGGGAGTGCGGAAATGGTATGAAGATAATAAAGAAACAAGCCGGTATATTTTAGGAGAAGTCCCTGGAGACGAATGCAAAAAAGATGATTTCGATAAATATATGCCAAGCGTGAGTCTTTCTGTTTCTGGAGGAAGCACTTCCGAGCTGAAGATATCCGCTTCCGCGGATGCTCCGTACGGAGTGGAAAAGCTCAAAGTGGAAATTGATGGAAGCGAAGCGAAATCTACCGGGGATAAAAGCATTAGTTTTACATATAGCATTCCCGACAGCAAGAATAATTCAACAATTAAGGTGGAGGTGAAATTGGAAGATAAAAATGGAAATACAGATTCGGAATCAAAAAGTGTCAGCGTAAGTTTTTGATACTCTGAAAACATGAATTTTTGGGAAATTTAAAAACTCCGGCACTAGGCTGGAGTTTTTTTAAAAGACAAGGATAGCTTGTTGAAAGTTTTTTTATTTTTGACTGTGGCGTTTTTGCAAATCCATCACCAAGCCTTTTATGTGGTAGGGATCCGGAACTTTGTGAAAAACGAATCTTTCGGTAGCCCCGGCTGTTTGGATGTGAACCTCTCCATAATTCAAAATGGTTGGAATAACTCCTCTTACTTCAGTGGAAACATCTTGGATTTTGGAAAATTCCAATTCCCCGACTGAACGCGAAAACAAACCTTTTTGTTCGATATTAACAATTCTTTTGTCGGTAATGATCCAAACGTCGAAATAATAATCAATCCAGACGAAAAACATAAAAAGCCAAACAAACATTGCGATGGTACTTTCGGCAAAAATAAAAATATTTGAAAAATTAGAAAGTGCGAAATCTCCCAAAAAAGACGGCGCAATCATTAGGGCGAAAACTAAAATAAAAATCATTACAAAAAAGAGCAAGAATTGCTGGAGAATATTGAACCAATGGCGGCGGACAACCGTTATTATTTGTTCATCTTGGTGCTGTCCCTTGAAATGATAGTTTTCAAATTTCTTCATTTTGATAGCAGGCGATTATTATTTTTTTTAAAACCAAATAAAAAGGCGGTTTATAGCGAAAAAACGTTGTAATTTGCCGATGTGTCAAACTTGATATTGATAAATTCGCTAAAATCAATAGATGCAAATGAGGCGATGTTGAAAAATAAAATCAAAAAGAATACAGGAAGAAAAACCAAAAGCATTAGAATTGATTTTTTCCAGTTAATGGAATAGCGAAGAATATGAAAGACGATAAAAGAAAATGCCAGAAAGTAACCGAAAAGAATTATGAAATAGGAAACATTTATTATTAGCGACATTTTTTTATTTACAAAATTCTTGCAAGAAAAACTTGTTATTATTATAACACACTTTTTTTCAAATTGTTCGGATCGTATCCAAGATGGCGAAGTCCTCTTTCGGTAACCACTCTTCCCCTGGGAGTGCGCATCAAAAAGCCTATTTGAATCAAATATGGCTCATAAACATCTTCAATTGTTTGAGTTTCTTCGGAAGTGGCGGCTGCGATGGTTTGGATTCCGACCGGACCTCCGTTGAATTTTTGAATCATGGTTTCCATTATATTCCTGTCTGCCGGTTCAAGTCCGATATGGTCAACTTCCAGCATATCAAGCGTTTCTTTTGCTACTTTATCACAGATAATATCTTTGTTTTGGATTTGAGCGAGATCGCGGACTCTTTTAAGAATTCTATTGGCGATGCGAGGGGTTTGCCGGCTGCACGATGCAACAAGTTCAGACCCTTTTTCATTAATAGAAACTCCTAGAATTTTGCTTGATCTTTGAATTATTTTTTTTATTTCTTCATGCGAATAGAATTCCAGGCGATGGACGGCTCCGAATCGGTTGCGCAAAGGATTGGAAAGGGATCCAAGGCGCGTAGTTGCTCCAATCAGAGTAAATTTCGGCAAATCCAGTTGGAGTGTTCTGGCGGATGGTCCTTTGCCGACAATAATATCTAGTTTGTAATCTTCCATTGCCGGATAAAGAACTTCCTCGATAAGTTTGTTTAAGCGGTGGATTTCATCAATAAAAAGAACGTCGCCGTCTTGAAGATTGGTAAGAATTGATCCAAGATCCCCGACGCGTTCAATTGCCGGTCCGGAAGTGATTTTTATGCCGACTCCCATTTCTTTAGCAATAATATGAGAAAGGGTGGTTTTTCCCAATCCTGCCGGTCCATAAAGAAGAACATGTTCAATTGATTCGTTTCTTTTTTTGGCAGCTTGAATGAGCACGTGTAGATTTTTTTTGGTTTTCTCCTGCCCGATATAATCAGCGAAAGTTTGCGGACGCAAAGTGGCATCTAGCTTGTTGTCATCAACTTGTTCATTTGAATTTGTGATAGCCATTGGTCTGGAACATGGAGCATAAAATATGAAGCAAATAGTATTGCTACGGTTTTATGCGCCAGGTTATGTGTTAGGCGGTACCTGGTGTTGTCTGATTATAACATCGCTTGACAAAAAAATAAAGCTATGCTAGGATAAACTTTCATGGGAATTGTTAAAAAAGAGCGTCATTTTCAAGGTTGTTTTTATTAATCTGTAGGCAATTGGGAACTTCTATCTTTTGTTCTCAATTCTGGAAGCTTTTTTGCCCAGATATGGGCGCCCTGGTTTCGGCTGTGGCGTTCCTCGGCACTGCTTTCTCCCTGGTTTCAATTTTTTTGTATCAGGCCTGTCTACAGATTAATAAAAGCAACTTTTTTTGTTTTTACTTTTATATTAGATCTGTAAAAGGAAAGAAGTCTTCTATTTTTCGTCAGGAAGAATGTTTATTTTTCCTGTCACTCTCCAAATTTCTTCCATTGAAGTGATTCCTTCGATGGCTTTTATGATTCCATCTTGTTGCATCGTCGTCATTCCATCTTCCAATGCTGCTTTTAAGATGTCTTCTTCGCTGGATAAATTATGGATGAGTTGTTTTATTTCCTTGCTCGTTTCCATAACTTCAAAAATTCCAATTCTTCCTCGATAGCCGATGTTGTGACAATTCGGGCATCCTGCCGGCTGGTAAAGATAGTCTATTTTTTCCGGAAGATTTATTTTTGCCTTAGGAGAAATGGCTGAAACTATTTTTTTCAACGATTCAATTGTTTCTTGAGCCGGTTGGTATTTTTTTTTGCAATCCGGGCAAAGTTTGCGTACCAATCTTTGGGCGATTGAAATGTTTAGCGAGGATGCGATCAATGATTCTCTGGCGCCCATTTCAACCAAGCGGGGGATGGAAGCCGGAGCGTTATTTGTGTGCAAAGTTGAGATAACCAAATGTCCAGTGAGTGCGGCATCGATAGCCACCTCGGCCGTTTCTTTGTCTCTGATTTCTCCAACTAAAATGACATCCGGATCTTGTCGGACAATAGCACGCAATCCTTTAGAAAAGGTGTAATTGTCCTTAGAAACTTGAGTTTGGGAAATTCCGGTAATTCTATATTCAATCGGATCTTCAATGGTTATTATTTTTACCCCGGAATTATTTATTCTGTTTATCAGAGCGTATAAGGTTGTGGTTTTTCCGCTTCCTGTCGGACCGGTAGTAAGAATGAGTCCGTTTGGCTGGGTAATTTGCTTTTCTACCTTTTCAAAAGCTAATCCTCGCAGTCCCAAATCTTCGACTTGAAGAAGGGTTTCTGATTGATTGAGAATTCTCATCACAATGCTTTCTCCGAAATTTCCAGGGATAATGCTGACGCGGATATCCACATTGGCAGCTTCTTTTACTTGGGTTAAGTCGATAGAAATATGTCCGTCTTGGGCAGAATCTTTAATGTTAAGTTTCATTTTACCCATCATTTTTATACGGGAAATAAAACTGGAATATATTTTGGTCGAAAAAGATCCAATATCTTGCAATATTCCATCTATGCGATAGCGGAGTCGAACGCCATCTTCTTGAGGTTCAAGATGGATGTCGCTGGCTTTCATTTTTATTGAACCGGCGATAATTATCTCCAGGGCTTCAGTAGTTGGAATGGTTCCAATATTATTTTTGAGCTCTAAAAGATCTTTGAATTTTTCTTCAAATTTTTCCAAATCTTCTCCTGTAAGGGATAGGCGATATTTGTCGATATTTTCAACCAAATTTTCTTTTTTGTATTTTCCCCAGGCTTTTTCCAGAGATGAATCTGATCCGATATATTTGGCAATCCGCCAGTTGTTTTCTTTCGCCAGAGAGTCCACATAAGCAACAGCTTCCGATGATTGAGGATCGAAAAATAAAATTCTTACAAGATTGCCATTTTTTTGGAAGCAAGCGATCTTAAGTTCGCGTGCCTTATTTTCGGGAATATTTTGCACATCGATTGAATCAATAGGGAAAATGTGCAAATCCACATAAGGAATTCCGGTTTTTTCCGATAATTTCGCCGCTATATTTTCGGCCGATTGCTCTCTAAGTTCGGTAACTAATTTTTGCGTCGATTTGTCGCCTTCATTGTCTGTTTGTTTTCTGATAATTTGAACCATATTTTTTAAGTGTATTATTTCTTAGAAAAAGACAGAACTGCAGTACGTATATATTCTAGCTTATTTTTCCAAACTTAACAAAAAAGCAGGCTTTTGGGCCTGCTTGAATCCGGTTATTTTGCGAGCGATTAAACTAATGATTGTTTGTGCAAATTGGCAATAATCTCTTTTTCGGCGTCGGCAATATTTTTTCCATCAATTGAAAATTCATATATGTCGCCCCTAATTTCTCCGCCGGGAACAATTTGCGGAGCATTTTTAATTTTTTCCACATCGGAAAATTTAATAACACCTTTGATTTTTTCTGAAGATTCATTATACAAAATTAAAAATATTTTTCCTGAAGAATAGTTTTCTTGGATTTTTTTGATAATGAAGGGAATATCGCTTGGCTTGCTTCTGCTTTGTACGAAATCCTCAATTGAAACCGCAGACCATGCCAAGCGAAGCTCCTCATCCCATTTTAGTTGTGCCATTAAACGCCCCCAAAGCTTAAGAAGATTGAAAGGCTGAGTTTTGTACAAATGGCGAATAATGTTTTGCTGGTCGGCTCCTTTGTCCATCAACATCGCAGAAAGTTGCAATGATTTCGGAGTAGTATGTTTGTTTTGGAAGCTTTCGGTAGCACTGATTATTCCGCTAAGCAGGCAATTGGAGATATTTTCATCTATTTCATTTTGAAAAAGTCCGGACAAAATTTCGCAGGTAGAGGAGGCGGTAATGTCGATAATATTTATCTGCCCGAATTTATCATTGCTGATATGGTGGTCAATATTGACAACCGGAACTTCGTAAAAAATGTCCGGATTTTCTTCATATATTTTTCCAAGAGTTTCTTTATCGGAAGAATTGAGTGTAATTACGAGATCATATTTGAATTTTGCCGGAATAAACGAAAAGTCTCGTGGGTCAATCGAACCTTGTTTCGGTGTTATGTATATTCTCAGTTCATCAGAATTTCTTTCTGTGCGAACGTCGGTTATTTCATTATGCTTGGTATTGAAAGACAAAATGAAATCGCGGGCGCCGGACAGGGAATAGGAGAGTTTTTTGGGGCGAGGAAGGAAATCAAAACGGCTGATATTTTCGAAAGGATCGCTTACGACAATAGTCGGGCTGAGATTTTGTTTGGCAAGAAAAAAATAAAAAGCCCAGGCGGCCCCAATTGAATCTCCGTCCGGATTTTGGGGAATAAAAATAAGAATATCTTTGGATTTCTTAATTATTTCTTCCAATTGTTGGATTGGTTCTGTTCCCATAGTGGATAATGTTGGCTTAAAAACAAGTTAGTTCGTAAATATACCAAACCAATTTATTCCTGTCAAACTGCCGTGCAAGACGGCCTAATTATTAGTGGTTCATTAACCGCTGATTAACCGCCATTGACTTTTCGGGGTTTTTCGTATAAACTACCCAAGTAGTATAACGAGTATCTAATTTCGGCTATCTTATGCAATGGATCAATATTTCGCAAATAGTAGTGTCAGTCTTGCTGATAATCTCGATTTTATTGCAAAATAGAGGTTCGGGGTTAGGGGCAGCTTTCGGAGGAGATGGTGGCGGATACTACGCAAAAAGAGGCTTTGAAAAATTTTTAGTTTATTTTACGGTAGCCCTGGCTATCCTCTTTATAGTACTGGCCGCATTAAATGTTTTCGTTAGTACTAAATAAGCAGTTAAAGAAAAAATATTAGTATTGAAAAGGTAAAATTAATTCTGCCTCAAAATTGGCAGTATATTAATAGAGTTCTAAGCTTGAAGGAAAAATTAATTTTTTTCGTTTTAGCATTGGTTGCATTTTGCGCCGCAGTTTTCTGGATGGTATATGCCTATTTTTCTTTTACTGAACCTATCGCAGATTTCGGTGGCAGTTATAAAGAAGGAATGGTCGGGCAGCCGCTTTACGTCAATCCGTTGCTTTCCCAGACCAGTGAAGCTGATGCCAGTTTGGCTCAAATAATTTATAGCGGACTTCTTCGATATGATAAAAATGGAAATATTGTCAATGAACTGGCTTCCGGTTATGAAATTGCCGATGACCATAAATCATACACTTTCCATCTTAAAGAGGGTGTCAAATGGCATGATGGACAAGATTTGACTGCTGACGATGTTATTTTTACTCTGAATATTCTTCAAGACCCGTCTTATAAAAGTCCTTTAAGGCAAAATTGGCAAGGAGTGACAGTTGAAAAAGCGGACCAATATACCGTAAAATTTATTTTGGAAAATCCATATTTCGGTTTTTTGGAAAATCTAACTGTAGGAATTTTGCCCAAACATATTTGGGAAAATATCACTCCGGAAAAATTTTCTTTAGCTGAATACAATATGCGTCCAATTGGATCGGGGCCGTATCAATTCTCGGATTTTCAGAAAGATTCTAAAGGAAATGTTTTGTCCTATAATTTGGTTTATTTTTCAAATTATTTTGAAGGTCAGGCTTACATTTCAAAAATAAGCTTTAATTTCTATTTGGACGAAGAATCACTGCTGTCTGCCTATAAGAAAAAAGAAATCAATGGAATTAGCAGTGTTTCTCCGTCGGAAGTGAAAGATGCCGGGTTTGCCAAAAGTACTATCATACATGAGTTCAATATGCCGAGATACTTTGCCGTTTTCTTCAATCAGAGCAAGAGTGTGGCATTGGCAAACGATGAAGTGCGCCAAGCGCTGGATTACGCGACCAACCGGCAAGAAATAGTTGACAGTGTTCTTTTTGGAAAAGCTAATGTTCTTTTTTCTCCTTTTTTACCGCAAATGCCGGAAAGCCAGGGAGAAGGAATTAATTATCATGCTTTTGATTTGGAAAAGGGAAAGAAAATTCTGGATGAAAAAGGCTGGGAAGTGAAAGATAACGGTATTCGAGAAAAAGACGGAAATAAGCTGGAGTTCAATCTTTTGACTACCGATTGGCCGGAACTTTCCCAAACAGCTGAAATTCTTGCCCAGCAATGGCGCGCGCTGGGAATCGGGGTGAATGTGCAAGTTTTGACTATTTCCGATTTGCAACAAAATTATATCCGGCCGAGAGAATACGATGCATTGCTTTTCGGGCAGGCGATCAGTTTTGACCCTGATTTGTACTCTTTCTGGCATTCTAGCAAGAAATCGGACCCGGGTTTGAATTTGTCAAAGTTTGACAATCAAGAAGCGGATAAGCTGCTTGCTGAAATCAGAGAGGAATTTGACCGCGAAAAAAGAATTGAAAAAAACAGGCAATTTAACAAAATTTTGCTTGAAGAAGTTCCAGCGGTATTTCTTTACAGCCGAGTCTATATTTACCCTACGGGAAATCAAGTTAAAGGAATTGATGCTGTTGACATTAGCAGTTCTCAATATCGTTTTTTTGATATTAATAAATGGTACGTAAAAACAAAAAGAATTTTTAAAAACAATGGAAACAAATAAAATTGACAAGTCAAATTTGAGAAAAGTTATTCTTGACGGAGCTAATCAATTCAAGCAGGGATTGGAAATTGCCAAAAACATCAAGGTTGAAGGCGTGTTTGAATCGGTAACTCTTTCCGGAATGGGCGGGTCCGCGCTTCCCGGAAATATTTTGAGGGTTTTCATTAACGATTTGTTTAAAAGAAATTCAGGCGATAAAAGAAGATTGGCTGTATATCAGAATCGATTTTACTCTTTGCCGCCTGAAGCATATGAAAATTCTTTAAATATTATCTGTTCTTTTTCTGGAAATACCGAAGAAACGGTAGCATCTTTCAAAGAAGCAATCGAAAATAATCTCAAGTGCGTGGGTATTTCCAGTGGCGGAAAGATTGAGCAAATGTGCAAAGAATACGGAGTACCGCATGTGAAATTGCCAGTTCCGTATGAGAATTTTCAGCCTCGAATGGCAACCGGATATTTTTTTGCAGCCATATTCCAAATTTTGGTTAATGCCGGATTGGTGAATGACGCAACGGATGAACTGGTTTTGATGGCGGAAAATCTTAAGGAAGAAACGGAAAAAATTGAAGAAACGGGCAGAAAGTTGGCGGAAAAAATAAAGGGAAAAACCCCGATAATTTATTCCAGCACAAAATTCAAACCGGTAGCAATGATTTGGAAGATTAAGATAAACGAAAATGCCAAAACTCCGGCATTTTGGAATTTTTTTCCGGAACTTAATCATAATGAGATGGTTGGATTTACAAATCCCCAGGCCAATTTTATTGCGCTAATGCTTAAGGACATTGAAGATGAAGTGCAAAATCAGAAAAGATTCGATGTCACGGCGGAAGTTCTCAGAAGTAAAAATATTTCTGTTGAAATCATTAATATGGAGAAAGGAAGTGTTTTTTACAAAATTTTTGCTACGCTTTATTTGGGAGACTGGATGTCCTATTATCTGGCATTGGAATATGGACAAGATCCAACCCCGGTTGATATGGTGGAGAATTTCAAAAAAATGCTTTAATGTTATAAAAACTTTTTATATCTCTTAATTTGTTAAAAAATAATTAAAAATCCTGCTGCTTATAAGTTTGTTAATCACAAATAAACAGTTTTTATTTGTACTTTTTCCGGTCTTGAGCTTTTTGCTTTTTGACTGGGTAAATTTGGTAATTTGCAGGATGTAAAAAAATGATAAAAAATAATCAAGGAAGTTCACTGCCTCCAAAAAAAGGAAAAGAAGTGAAAGAAGAAGGAAGACCGGAAAGGTCCTCCCAGAGAAAAGGAAAGAAAAAAAGACCTAGTTCCAATCGAAGGACGATGCCTAGCCGGATCGATTCATTGGTTTCTCATGAAGGATCAGCGAGAAAAAAAGCTCAGGCACAGCCCTCAATAATTGAAAATAAATTGCGAATAATTCCTATTGGAGGGCAGGAAGAAGTCGGACGCAACATGACGGTGTTTGAATATGGAGAAGATATTGTCATCGTTGATATGGGTGTGCAGTTTCCAGAAGAGGATATGCCGGGAATCGACTATATTATTCCCAATATTAATTATTTGAAAGGCAAAGAAAGTCGTGTTCGAGGTGTTGTTTTGACACACGGACATCTTGATCATATCGGTGCTACTCCAATATTGTTAAATGAATTGGGTTATCCCCCGGTGATTGGAAGAGAGCTTACATTGGCTTTGGTAAAGAGAAAAATGGAAGATCAGAATCCCGGATCAGCTGCGCGCCTCAAAACTGTTTCTATTAAGACCGGACAAGAAAAAGTTCGTTTGGGGAATTTTCAATTGAAATTTTTTGATGTCGAACATTCGATTATGGATTCAATCGGCGTTGTGCTTTTCACTTCCGCCGGATCAGTAATCCATATGGGAGATTGGACGCTGGATATGGGAGATAATAGAAAAGAAGGAAGTTTGTCATATGAATTTCTACAAAAATTGCCAAAGCCGTCAATTTTAATGATGGAAAGTTTGGGGGCTCTTAATAATCGTCCGATGGTGAGCGATGAGGATATGTGGATAAATCTAAAAAAGATTATTGATGGCGCTTCCGGAAGATTGATTATTGGTACTTTTTCTTCGCAAGTAAAAAGAATCAAGGATATTATTAATTATGCCGAACAAGTGGGAAAAAAAGTGGCATTGGACGGTTTTAGTATGAAAGCTAATGTCGAGGTTGCCAAGCAATTGGGATATATCAAGGCAAGTAAGGACACATTGATTGAAATCAACCGTATTCATGATTATCCGGATAACAAAGTGCTTATAGTTTGCACCGGAGCGCAAGGAGAGGTAAATGCCGTACTTTCAAGAATCGTTACGGATAATCACCGATTTGTTAAGCTTAAGAAAAATGACACAATTATTTTTTCTTCATCGGTGATTCCTGGAAACGAGAGAACTATTCAACGGCTTAAAGATAATTTGTACCGAAAATGCGATAATGTGATTCATAATGAACTTATGGATGTCCATGTGAGCGGGCATAATAATATTCAGGCAATCAAAGAATTGGTGCGCCAGATTAAGCCGACTTATGTGCTTCCCGTATATGCAAATCATTATTTTCTCAAAGAAGCGAAAAAGGTGGTTATGGAAACTGGATTTCCGGAGAAAAATATTTTCATTTTAGATAATGGACATGTTTTAAAGTTTGATGTGGGAAAGCTTCCAGAATTGGAAAAAAACAAAGTTGACACGAGCTATGTTTTTATTGATGGGCTGGGAGTCGGAGATATTGGACAAGTTGTTCTGCGCGATCGGCAAGTATTGGCCGAGGACGGAATGTTTGTGATAACGGTTATTGTTGACGGAAAAACCAAAGATATTGTGGGAAACATCCAGATTACTTCCAGGGGATTCATTTATGTTAAAGAAAATTTTGATTTGGTAAATTCCACCAAGGCGGTAGTCAAAAAAGTGATCAAGGAAAATACTTCTCGGGATACCAGTATTAATTGGGATTTTGTGAGAAAAAATATTCGCGAAGAAGTCGGAACATTTCTTTTTCAAAAAACCGAAAGAAGACCAATGGTTCTACCAGTGGTGATCGAAGTGTAAAAGTCGTAGCCAAAAACAAAAAACCGCTCCTTGTGGCGGTTTTTTGTTTTTGGCGGGCTACTAAGGTCTGGAACCCATAACTTTCAATCAGTATAAGGATTTTTCAGGGGTTTGTCAAAACAGGCGGGTTGGAGAGGTCGGGTCGGGTTTTTGAGGGCAAAATGAGACAAACGAGACATGGGACAGCACCTGTCTCATTTTGAGGAAAAAGACAGTCCATTGTCTCATTTTATATCATTAAAAAGCTTTAATATCTTGGGATTAACCCTGACTGTGCCTGCATCTGCAAGGCCAATTTCAGTTATTTCCATAAACAACTGAAAGATTAACTTAAAGGAATTTAATGCATCTTGCTTTTCATTAGACAGATTAACTGTCCATGAGTGTAAATACGAATTTCGTTTCTTGCGTATTTGTTCAAATTTTTGAAACTGGTCATCTGAAATAAAACCAAAAGTCTTTAATACATTAAGTCTTCTTGCATGATTTAAATCATCAAAATTTTTCCCAAATAAGCCCTTTTCTTCATTTTTCTTAATTACCTGACCCCTTAATCTCACCTCATTAATTTCCCAAAGTAGAAGCGCTAGCATTTCTGCAACTGTTCCGCACAAGGCTATGGTTGCTGAATACTCACCTAAACAATAATTTTTCTTTGCGCTTCTAAGCGGTTTAAGGAGCCTCTCGAAAAGCCTTTCAGTATGAGGCACAATAGCCGTATGTGTTTCTTTGGTTGTGACTTCAATGTATCTTCCTACTATTTCCCTAGATAATGCTTCTATTGGAAGATTAAAAAATGATATCAACAAATCTCTATCAAATTCTTCTTTGAAACCAGCTACCTTAAGATCCAAGATTTTGCTTAAATCAGAATCTTCAAGAAATGGGCCAAAGAAATTCAGCTGAATCTCAATACGATTTTGTTCTTTTTTGTTAGACATAAACTTAAAAACTTATCACTTTTTACTTTTGGCAAGTTCAAATTTGTAATTGCCCAAACGAAGTAAAATAAGAAATAAAAAATGAAGATTTAACATGCTATAATGTTCTTTTTGAATTAAACAATGTCCAACATTATTTCTTAAATTATGACCTATGGGTTCTGTTAATAAATACCTCATTAACAAAGTCAGGTCCTTTCCCAAAATAGCCTCTATGAAATCATCACTAAGAAAATTATTTAAATCTTTTTCATAAGTAATGGACTTTCCGCCCTTATCGTTCCTTACGACAAATGTTGGCTTGCCTAGAAATTGATACATTTCCCTTATGATGCCTTCAATTTTCACTACTAGTGAATCTGTGGCCAACATTATTTCTTGAAATGGAATTTTCTTTCCTGCTGAAGATTTTTTAGCCGCTTTTAAATATTCTTTTATGCCTGGTTCGATCAGATCCATTATTTTCCTTGTTTTTAAGACAACTTCGCCTTTTCTATTTTTCATTTCAAATATCATTCCAAACCAACTATATTTTTTGAAATATGCTGATATATCTTTCCATGATAATGCTTTTTTATTTACTAACTCCATCATTACTATTTCTATTTCATGTCTATAGATGGAAATCCCTAGACCAAATTGTTCCAGGATTGAAGCAAAATGTCTTTCTTCATCTGACGAATAAATCCTTGCTTGATTCATATTTCTGTCAAAAACAGATTTTCCAAAGAGAGCTTGCGTAATAAACTTTTTTGACTGATCATTAACCATTTTTTCCATATGATCAAAGGTGGAAAAAAAATTTGGAGACACAACGAGAACCCTTATTATTTCTTCAGGCTTTAATTTGGATATTTTATTAGCTCTGCTTTTGGCGTTTTTTATAACATCGGAAATATCTATTTTAGTGCTGATTTCATGGAATTCAACTGAACCAGCTGATGCCTTGTATCTCTTTTTTAACTCTTCAACTTTTGCATGATCTTTTAACTTACCATACTCCTCAATTGCTTTTATCAATGAAGAAAGCTCTGCAAAACTTTTTCTATTTTTATGATCATCAGCTTCGGAAACATAACTCTCTGCAATTTTAATATCCCATTTTTTGGTTTTTTGCTTAAGAACAAGCTCTTCAATTTTTTTAATGTTCAATAGATATTCTCTTGCAAAATATTGTTTGTTTTCATTTAGCAATCTTTCTGCTTGTTCTTCACATAGAATTACTAACTTTTTCCAAAAATCAATATCTTTGAAATCTTTCCTATTATCTATAGCAAGTTCAATCAGGTCTATCGTCAGCTTTGCTTTAGAACTACTTAACGGATTAAATCCAAATAATAATCTTTTGAACTCTCTTAGAACTTCACTCTTTTTATAATTTATAGATTTTGACAATTGAAAGGCACGATTAAACGATTCCAAAACATCCAGGCCAAAATGCTGATCTGGGGTGCTTTGATCATTTTTTTCATATTCACCAATAAGACATAAGTAAGCGTCGACGGCATCCTTCGCTTTCGTATAGTCACACTTTGTGATCCATAAAAAATCCGCATGCCTCGCTTTTATTTTATTACTCTTAGCCATACTTAATTCTCTTTCAACTAGTTTAAATGATTTTTCATCAAATGAAGCCAATGTGGGATAACTCCATGATTTTCCATCTCCCGTGGTGCCTGACATCATTTCATTTAGTTTTCCGTCTTTAATAACAAAATTAAAAACATCCACAAGAGTTTGTATTTTCTTTGCATTTTTTTCATCTTTAAGATCTTTGTAATAAATATCCCTAACCTTTTGATATTCACCAGCAACTTCATTCAAAAATTTTGATCTTTCTGCAACACTGTTTATATCGCTTAAGATATTTTTAATTTCTTTTCTTGCTTCAGCTTTTTTATCTTTTGCCATAGTCTTTTTTCTTATTATTACTCTCAATAAGCTTTCGGAGGTTTTCTTCACCCTCTACGCCCTTTAGGCGACCTTGGAGGTATCCAAGCGGTAGTTCACCCCATCGCTCATCAGACGCCAATTTGTTGGTTTCAGGGTGGACTTAAGAAGCCTCTGAAGGTCATAAACGCTTTCGCGGTCATTTCTTCCAGATTTAGTATCTTGGATACCAAATCCCAGAACGACATCCTTTGTAATTTCAGGCTTTTCAAACTCAAGTTTAGTGTATCCGGATTTTTCAAGGATGGGATCCAGTAGATTCTGCAGTTCAATAACCGTCAGCTTCTTTATTTTTGCAATGGCATCATATAACTCACTATTTTTCTCCCTCTCTTCTTGCTCCCCCATAAGTCGAGTAGCGGATTCAAGATGCATTGTCCCGAAGACATATTTTTTATCCTCCTCAGCAGAGAGGCAATATTTCTTCTTTTTTATTTCAAAGTCCGGTTCAAAATTATTTTCTTTTTCGTTTGTAATCGATGCCATATTTTTATTTGCGCTTATTTATAATTGCCAAGATATCTTCTTTTCTATACCTCCGATCGCCACGTTTCCCGAACCGAATGGCTTTCAAGGTGCCTTCATTGTCCCAATTGCGGAGAGTATTGGGATGACAATTGAGAATTTCGCACGCCTCTTGAAGCGTGAGTATTCCGGGCAAACTATTGATTTTCTTGGTTTTCTTTTCCATAATCAAAACTTACCATAAGTTTACAACAAATTACGGCTTTGGTAAAACAAAAGTCTGATAATAAAAAACCCGCAAATAGGCGGGTTTCAGTTATGAGTATTTCTTAAAAATGTTTTTTTGTAAAAGCTCGTCCAGATCCGGATTTTAGATATTTTTCAAATTCAAAGGCTTTGTATTTGTCTTGCATTGCGACGTAAAAATCCAATTTTAACGGCAGTCTATTTTTAGTTGCGGGTACATATCCTTTTTGATGTCTAATAATTCTATCTTTTAAATTATCCGTGCACCCAACATAGTAACCATTTTTACATTTTAAACTATAAATGTAATGCATTTTTTTTATAAGTATAGTAAGCGGATTTATCACGCCGTAGCTATCGAGCTTTAGCGAAACTCGCCTTCGCGACAATCTACGGGCGGACTGCGTCACGCCGTAGCTATCGAGCTTTAGCGAAACTCGCCTTCGCGACAATCTACGGGTGGACTGCGTCACGCCGTAGCTCGCCGCTTCGGCGTAGCGAAACTCGCCTTCGCGACAATCTACGGGCGGACTGCGTCACGCCGTAGCTCGCCGCTTCGGCGTAGCGAAACTCGCCTTCGCGACAATCTACGGGCGGACTGCGTCACGCCGTAGCTCGCCGCTTCGGCGTAGCGAAACTCGCCTTCGCGA